>DASRSE010000277.1:0-14018 GCA_035656655.1 Pirellulales bacterium | reverse complement strand
GATGCGGAGCGTTCCATCCGGGGCGGCAAAGAAGCGCAAGAAGGCCTCGCCGTCGCGGTCGCGGCGGCGGACGATTTCTTGTTGCCGCCGCTGCCACTGGTTGAGGCGGAGAAAGTCGTCCAACACCCCTTGGACCTGCAAGGCCAAATCCGCCGGCGCGGCGGTGCCTTTTTTCAATGCCGCGCGGTACGTATGGCCCGCGCCGACGATGTAGCTGATGCGGTTTTCATGACCGTTGATCGCATATTCGTTGTGGGCCGCCAGCGCGCGGCATTGGCGGCGGATCTCACGCAGTTGCGGCTCGTTCCAGCCGAGCGAGGCGGTCGAACTGCCGCCGGAGTCTTCACCGACCGGCAACCAGCGCGTCCCATCGACGTCGTAGAGCGGCTCCTCCAGATCGACCGCCTGACTCCAAAGGTCTTGATAGCTCTCTTGCAACTTGGCTTCCAAACGATGCAGAACCGCGGCATTCATAGTCGATCTCGCGAAAAAAAGAACTGAAATAAGCCCCCCCGGCGGTGCGCCGCGCACGGAGCGTCGTCGGTCTCGATGATTCGCTCGTGAACGAACGTCGCGCCGATGGCCACGCGCACCGGGCCGGTCGAATTTTTGAAATACGCGGCTAGCGCCCGCGCGGCTCGGGGCGCAAAAGCGAATCTCCCAGCCCGTCTTGGGGCGTGCCGCTCAAAAACTCGCCTGCCAACCGCACCGCCATCTCCAAGGCGTCGGGGCCATCGTCATGGTCGCCGGCGGGAAAGTCACGGAGCTGATTCACCAGCAACTGCGTGCCGGGCGAGCCGCGTTGAAACCGCAGCCGCGACGACGCCAACAGCGGGCCAAGCCGGCGAATGCGCACCAACTTGTTGACGCGATTGTCGATCGTCCACGGTTGCAGGTTGAGCAAGCCGAGCCGCTGAAACTCCGTCGCAAACTCGCCCGCCAACAACTCTTGAAACTGGTTTCCTTCGATCCCGAACGCGTCAGGTTGAAAGAGGCGGCACAGTTCAGCCCCCTGGGCGACCATTTGCGGCGTGGGCCGCCGTGCCAAGTCGGCCGACACATAGAGCATTCCCTCGCCGGTGACGGCCAGCAGCACCAGCGCCGAATAATCGCCGCGCCGCGCATCGCTCCCCTTGCTCGGATCGAGCGTCAGTACCCGCAGCATGACGTTATTGGGCCACGCGTCGAACCAAATCGCTTCGTTGAAATACGCGTCGGGCCATTCGCACAGGTCAGGGTCGAGGGGCGAACTTTGCTTCTCGCGCTCGAACGCGGTCCGGCCTGACTCCGCGCGGAGACACATCAGCGTGTAGAGATCTTCTTCGGCCGGCCAGAGCAATTCCGCGCCGGCCTCGAGTTCCGCGCGATGGTTCTCGAAAAACGCCCGGGCCGTGTCACGCGCCGCCGGATCTTCCGGGTCGCGGTAGAGGGCTTCCCAGGTTTGCCAGAGCGATTGGTTGTCGGGCCAACGTTCAATCGCGCGAAAGATGCGCGAGGTCCAGCCGGCCGTGGCATGCAGCCGCAGCGCGAGCGCCTCGCGATGCAAGGCGGTTGCCAAGTGAATCACGTTCGTCCGCTTGGTGCCGGCCGGCAGCAACGTTCCAAAAAACCAGGCGGCCGATCGTTCGCGCTGCAAGGCCGACTGCATGTGCGCATCGTTTTGCAGATCGTCGCCGACGATCAGCGTCGGCCGGTTCGCGCGGCGGCGCCGTCCGCGGATCCGCTGGCCAGTTCCAAACGCTTCGATCGTGACGCCGTTGCGGAGGACGATCGCCGCCGAGCGCCACGTCGGGCCTGGCCCGCACGCGTTGGGATAGGCCGCCTGAAGCAATCGGTTTTCGAGCAACTCGGCGCGGATATTTTCGAGGTGCGCCAGCGCCTGATTCTTGGTGTCCGAGACGATCCAGATATAGGGCTCGCGTTGTTCGAGCGCGGCCCGCAGCACGAATGCGAGGCTGCCCAGGGTCGATTTCGCGCCGCCGCGCGGACCGATCACGTTCAGCTTTCTGCCGCGCTCGCGCTGCAACACGGCGGCTTGTGCATTCAACCAGCAGTGCATCCGCGACGGCTCTTTTACAAAATGGTCGGGCAAAAAGCGGCGGCTCCAAGCGAGCAAATCGAGATCGCCTGGGCCGATTGACGCGCTCGTCCGCGCGCTGCGCTGGCGAGCGCGGCGAACCGCGTCTCCCAATCGGGGCAGCGCCGCGGTCAACTCAAGCGGCTGGCTGCGTGGCCGATATCGCATGCGAATCCTCGCGCCTTGGTCCTCGATATTCAAACGATACGACCGCTCGACCGAACGATCCGCAATAACTCTTTACCGAACGGGCGTTATCACGGCGGCCGCGCCGTTTGACCCCCGTCGTGCGCCAGTGCGGCGAGCGGTTGAGATGAGAAACCAATGCCGGGTGGCCGGCCGTAATGCTGAATCTCTGACCTTGCGCCTGGTGCCAGTCGGCGACCGCGTCGAGAAACCGGGTACCGATGCCGATTCCTTGAAAGTCAGGCAACGTCACCAACCGCGTCACTCGGCGATGCCGCGTGCGGCCAATCAGCGGCAAGATGCCGCAAAACGCCACCGGCACATCATCCCAAGAGGCCAAATAGCACTGGGCACGCGGATTCAACCGGCCGCTCAAATAGTGATGCCGCGCAAACATGGGCCACGCGTCCACCGCGCAGCGGCGGATCTCCAAGGCGATGGGGGGTCGCCGAAGACGCCTCCGGGCCAATTCGCCGCTCGCCATGTCGAGCACCCAATCAGGCTCGAGCCATTCGCGGATGTCGTAATGGCACGTCACCGCCACGAAGCGGCCGAGCACGTTGCCCGAGCGAATTCCCTTCGCGACCGCCGCCGCGCCAATCCGCGCGACGGTGCGGTCGACGACGCTGGTGAACTCGTCGAACACCGTCAAGTTCTCCGCCGAACCATGGCCGCAGAGCGCTCGGGCCAGATCGCAGCGAAACCGTTCTCCTTGGCTGAGAACGGCATACGGCTTGATCCACGAAGGCGCGGAGCTCAGCCCGACCGCAGTAAACAACCGCGCGATCTCTTTCGTCGATTGCGGGCCGCAGCAATCAATCACGGCGCGGCGCTCGGGCCAATCCGGCGCCGCGTACAACGCCGCGCCGAAGGCGCGCCGCGCGAGGCTGCTTTTGCCGCTCCCCGACGGCCCGACAATCAGGCCGATCTGCCATTCCTCCGAGCGGTCGGGCAGTTCTCCGCGGATTCGCGTCGTGGCCTTCTCCGCCAGAGGGACGTCGAACATTCCGGCAATCTGCTGCACCCGAAACGAAGAATAGACCGGACAAGCGAGAGTGAAATCGAGCTTGGGCATCGGATCGCGCGGCGTCCTGAGGCGGCGGTTACAGGTTCATCAAACGACATTTCCAGCCTTCATGCGACAAGCGCTCGAAGAGCGTCTGCTGTTGCTCCTCACTGGCGCATTCGACCACGAGTTGGAACAACTCGGGAACGCGCATCTCCGGCGTGGACTGCGGCGGCTCGAACAAACCGCTGTCGCGGAGCTCGTGATCCGCTTGGCTCGCGAGTTCGGCGAACAGCGTTTGCAAGGCTGCATGGTCCGTCCGCACCTCGGCGAGAAGGCTGTCCAAGGCAGCGGAATTGGTTTCCGCCAAGGCGGCGAGCGGATCGAGCGCGGCCAATAACTTGTCCGCTTCGGCCGCGTCGACATCGAGCACCAGCACCGGGACGATGGCGTCCGGCGCCGTCTCGGCGCGGAGATGCCCATCAATCAGTTGCAACGAGCCATCGGCCAGTTCCCGCGCCACCAGCGCGCTGGCAAATCCGACGTCCGCCAGGATTCCGCGCAGCGCGTCTTGCTGGGCGGCGGGATGCAGCCGCCAGTTGCGCGGGTTGGGCCGCAGCTCGGCCGCCCGCACTCGGCGCAATTCTTTCACGCGATCGCGAATTTGCATCGACCCCTCGCTCAATCAGAAAAAAAGTTTGAACTCCGCGATCGCGAAACCACACGGCAGAGCCGCCTGGATGCTGCGCAGCCGCCCGGTTGTTGTGGAGCCGCCCGGATGCCGCGGAGCCGCTCGGTTGTTGTCGAGCCGCCCGGTTGCTGCGGAGCACAGGCGGTTAGCGAAGCACCCCCTTGATGCCAATGGCGCGGCGAATCGGCCCGGCCGCTTTTACCCGCGCGATCTGTTGACGCACGACGACCGGCGGCCGTTCTCGGTGCTGCGCGATGAAAGACCGCTCGACGACGACCGCCGGCGTAAAGAAAACCGTCGCCGCGGAAACGATCGCTGGCGGCACGGCGACAAGCGGCGCGGCGACGAGCGGCACGGCGACGAGCGGCACGGCGACGATCGGCGCGATGGCCACCGCGGGCGTCGCCACCGCGACGGTGGGAAGTGCGACCGTCGATACCGCGACCGGCGGAACTGCCCCAATCGAAAGCACCGCCGACGGAACGGCGCAGGCGGACGGTTGCGCGACTGCGGTGAATTCCACCAGCGGGGCGGCGATCGCCGGGGTTGCCAGCACGCCGGTTGCCGGGGCAACGCCGCTCGTGCTCACGACGGGCCCACTCGCGAAAAGGGCAGACAACGTGGCGACCGGACAGGCGTGCAAACTGCCGCCGCAGCATACGACCGCGCCGCATCCTCCCAGCAGCACGCAAAAGGCAAACATGCGATTCATGGCCATCTCCTTAAACCAAAGAACAAGAAAAAACAGCGTGTTCAGAGTGCCAGTTCGCATTCCTGGCTTCGGCGCTCCTCAATGTCCAGGGAGCGCCTTGCTCAATTCCAAAATCAGCCGGCCCGCTTCGGCCGCCGAGAGCGCAGGGGCGTCCGGCGGCATTTTTTCCGAGACAATCGCTTGGACTGCCAGCAACCGCCGGTCCGGCGCGAGTTGCTCAAAATGCTCGAGGTTAAAATCGCCTGCCGGCTTCGCGCCCGCGTGGCACCGGAGACAGCGCTGCGCAGCTTCCGCAACGGCCGGCGCAAGCGGCTTCGCCGGCGTTGGAAGCCCGGCGGTCGGTGGGCCGAGCTTCAATCGGGTCGCCAGCTTTTCCGCCACGCGCTCCGCCAGCGCGTCGTCCGCCGGCGGGTCGGGCGAATGGAGCGTGTAGCCGTACCAGACCGGCGCATAGGGCGCCACCGGCACGGCGACCGGCACGGCGAACTCCGTCACCACGCGCTGCGCCGTAGCGGCCTGCTTCGCGGCCGGCGTGGAACAACTCGGTTCGGCCGCGTCGGCCTGCAAGCAGCCCCCGCATGCCAGGAGAAGCAGCAATTGTTTCCAGCCATTGATCATGGGGTATTCTCCAAAGCGGCTTCGGCAAACGAGCTCTCCCATTGCCCACGCAGCACGGGTCGGCGCGCTAGAAGCAGCAACAAAATGGGGTCGTGAGTTGCGCGCAGCGCGCGGACAAAGCTCTCGGTCGCGACGCCCACCTCGCGGGCGGCTTGGTCCGGAGTTACGCTCCGATAGGCTTCGTCTCGAACCACTTTGGCCAGCGCCGCAGCCAGTTCTTCCGCCGTTTGACCGCCCGTGCATTCGCGCACCGCGGCGGCATACGTCTCGCGGTCGAATTTCAGTTGCCGTTGCAAGCGATCGGCTTGGTAGAACTCGGCCACGCGCTGGGTCAAGCTTGGATCAGCGCTGAACAGAGAGACGCCGCTGCCGAGCAAGGTTGATTGATCGTCGCGAAACGATTTCAAGCCCGACTCGGTATGACAACGGAGGCAACTGATCATCGGCACGACCCGTCCATCCGCTTGCGGATCGCTCGTGTCTTTCGCAATGCGGTCCGGAACCGCGTCTTGCCGCTGGCCGTTCTTGTCGAAGAGGGCGGTCCACCACAAGCCGTTCGGGCTGAGGGCGAACCACTCGCTCGCGTCGAAGTTTGCCTGTAGGCCGGCCGCGCTGAGCGGTCGGCGCAGAAAGTCGCGGTCCGCCGTCACCCGCTCGACATCGAGCGTCGCATAGACGCTTCCCAGCGGGCTGGCTTGCCAAATGACCCGCCGCGGCTTACTGGTCACATTCGACTGAACCAGGTTCGCGCCGAGATTCGCCCGCAACCGGTCGATCGCGGCCGCGTCAATGCCGAGCGACTTCAGCCACGCGGCTTGGGTGCTGGGAATGCCCGCGAATTGATAATAGGCAGGCGGCTGCGCCGTTTTTTCGACGAACCATTCGCCGCGGAGCAACGCCCCTTGCGAGCCGGTGAGCGCCTTTAGCCGGGCCGCATTTTGCAAGCCGACCCAGCCGCCATCAGTCGTGACCGTGCGAATGGCCGCGGCCGATTGCAACGGCGCCGGCGCTCGTATCTGTGCTGGTTTGCCGCCGCCCGCCACGAGACGTGGGCCGCTATCCGCGGCGATGGCGACCTCCGTTTGCAGATGCCAATACGGGTCCACCTTGGCAAGCTCCTCCCAGGCGTCGAACCAAGCGTGCCGCTCCGCTTCGTTGGTCGTGTAATTAGCGAGCGAAAATCGCAGCAGCGTCGCGTCCACGACGCGCGGCCGGACCAGCAGTCGGCTGCGCGAAACCGAGTTCAACACGAAGCTGACGACCGCGATCGCGCGCGGCCGGTCTTCGCGCGCCAGCGCATACAAACTGAGATAGCGCGATCCTGAGCGCTCGACCGCCGGCAACTGTTCGCAATCGGCGACGGCGCGGGCCAACTCGGCCGCTGGCGATTGGCCGCGCGCGGCCTCGCCGCAGCACCATGCCCAAACCAAACAGAGGATCGAAACGGCGCCGCGCATCAAGGGAGAACGCCTGATAAAAAGGGGGAAAACCAAGCCAAACAAGAAGCATTCGAGAGCATGACAATCGGCGCTGTGCCGGCGCTCGCCGACCTGTTTGCGCGTTACGCCAATCGGAGCGATGCGAGATCGCCCGCGACGGCCGGCATGTGAAGAACCACCGGGCCGATTTGCCAGCCGCCGGAAGCGGAGCCCGCCGCCGGGGAAGCGTTTTCGGCTGACAAGAGCTCGTTGGGCGAAATCAGCCCGAAGCCAAATCCCCAGTCTTGACCCGGCGGGCCGGCATCCGTTGCCGTCTGCGCCAACCGCGCGCGGAGCTGATTCACGTCCGCGATCGGTGCGCCAACGGCCAAGTTCTGCCGCTGCCAAGCGAGCACCAGCGCGACGACGCCCGCGACAAAGGGAGTCGCCATGCTCGTGCCGCTAAGGATTGCATAGCCGCCTTGATTGAGCGGGAATGTGCTGGTGATTGCTTCGCCGGGGGCGGCGATGTCCACTTCCGGGCCTTGCGACGAAAACGAGGCGAGTTGGCGCTGGCGATCGAATGCGGCGACCGCGATGGTCTCCGGCCAGCGACCCGGATAATCGACCCGATCTTGGCCTCGCACGCCCCCGTCGTTACCCGCCGCCGCGATCACGAATTTGCCCTTTGCGGCGGCGCGCTGGATGGCGGCATAGATCGTTGGGTCGGCGAATGGCGAACCAAGGCTCATCGAGATGATGTCCGCCCCTTGGTCGCAGGCCCAATCGATGCCGGCGGCGACCCAGGCCCCTAGCCCGCTGCCATCGTCGCCCAGCACTTTGCCGATCAGAAGCCGGCACTCCGGCGCGACGCCGACGACGCCGAGCTGGTTCCGCCGCGCGGCCGCAATCCCGGCGGTGTGCGTGCCATGTCCTTGCGCGTCGGCAGTGCCAATCCGCGAGCCGGTGAAATCGTGCTGGCCGTCGATCGCGCTTTGCAGGTCAGGATGATTCGCGTCGATGCCCGTATCCAGGACCGCGACCTTAACGCCGGCGCCTTCCGTCTGGTGCCAATGGCTGGGCACTTCGAGCAACGACAATCCCCAATCGATCCGCTCGGCATCGTCGAGCTTCGTCAACACCCGGTCCACCCGATAGGGCGGCAACCGATACACGGTTCGTGACATACGTTTCGCTCCTTGATTGCGATTGGATTTGAACGCCCATTCTGTGTGAACTGCGACCGGAATTGGCCCGCGGTCGTTCGCTTGCAGCGCGCGCCTTCGGCTCGCTCTCATTTTGGCATTGCTTAGCTCCGGCCCCGCACGAAGCCTGCGGCAACGATTTTCTGAGGCGGACGCTTCCGACTCGCTGAGCATGGACCATCGAGATCCCGCAGCGTCTACGCCCAGAACCATCCTTTTCCCTCCTTCGCGCCCGTGGTGTCTTCGCGATGAGCCTGTGGCGCACCGCTTCCTTAAATCGCGAGACCGATTTCCAACTTTTTGCTTAACGGCGCCGGCGCATCGGCGAAGAGGGCCACGAGCAGATCGATAAAGGTCTTCAAGGCGGCCCATTTTCCCGCCAGGTTCACCGCGCTTGGAATCTGCTCCAGCGCCGCGAGCACGGCAGGCAGATCGGCCGAGTGGTTCAGAAGCCAGCGAACCCACGGAAGGGAATCGGCCGCGGAAGCAGGTTGCAACATGGTATGTCTCCAGAAAAAGAGGTTGAACGTCAGTTGAACGTCAGCCGCCTAGTCGTTCGACGACTTGTTCCAAGGCGGCCACGATGGCTTGGTTGTCCGTATGCCGCTGCGCTCGTTCTTCGCACAATTCGCGCCGCAGCAGGTCGCGTTCGAATTGGCATTCTTGCCGTCCGGCCGCCAACTCTTCACGGAAGTCGCGCATCAGTTGCGGGATCGTGTGCGAGGCCGTGTGCCACGCGTACCAGCACAGGATCGCGGTCGCCGTGAGATTGCCAAGGTCCGGGATTTCCATGAAGGACTCGCTCCGCTCGCTGCCGGGTAGATTCGCCCCATCCGCTGGCGCACGCCGTTTGCTCTGAGCATGCGCAGCTTGGTGGAACGGCCTGCTGCGGAGCGTTCGAAGCGCGCCGCACGCGCACAAAAAAAGCCCGCGAGTCCGCCGGTCAAGGCGAATTTCGCGGGCTCGTGAAAGTGCCTAATCGCTTAGGCCTGTCCGATACCGTTGTTCGAGGGTGCTAGTCTTAGCACACCTGGGTGTAAAAAAACCAGCCGTGGCGGCAGAATTCTACAGCAACCCGTAGTGCTGTAGCGTCGCGCGCAGCTTCTTTTCTTGATCCGCATCGAGCGGCGTCATGGGCAGGCGCATTTCGCCCGTGTCGCGGCCCAGCAGCTTCATCGCCGCTTTGATCGGAATCGGATTCGTCGAGAGGCCCAGCAGGTCGCGGCAGAGCGGAAAGAGCTTGCGGTGCCAGCGCTGCGCTGCCGCCAAATCGCCCGCCTTGAAGGCCTTGATCAACCCGATCATATCGCGCGGCACGATGTTGCCGACCACGCTGATGACGCCCCGCGCGCCGACCGCCAGCAAGGGCAAAGTTAAACTATCGTCGCCGCTGAGAACGGTCAGATCCGTCAGCGCCAAAATCTGCGAGGCCTGATCGAGCGACCCGGTCGCCTCTTTGACCATCGTGATGTTCTGCAACTCAGCCAGGCGGGCGATCGTCTCGGGCTCGATGTTTTTCGCCGAGCGGCCCGGAATGTTGTACACGCAAATCGGAATATCGACCGCTTCGGCCAGCGCGCGGTAGTGCTGATAGAAGCCTTCTTGGGTCGGCTTGTTGTAATACGGGGCGACGACCAAAGCCGCATCGGCGCCGGCCTTCGCGGCCGAGCGGGTTAGCCGCAAGGCTTCGGAGGTGCTGTTGCTCCCGGTGCCTGCCATGACTTTGATCTTGTCGGCCGCATACTCGACGACCGCGGCGATCACTTTTTCGTGCTCTTCGTGCGAGAGGGTGGGCGATTCTCCAGTGGTTCCCACCGGCACCACGCAGACCGTGCCGGCCTCGATTTGAAATTCGACTTGCTTTCGCAAGGCGGCAAAATCGACTTGGCCTCCTTGGAAGGGGGTGACGATGGCGACCGACAATCCGGCGAACGCTTCACCTTTGGTGGACATGAGACAACCGACTGCGAGGGAAAAACGGGCCTGCGACGCGAATTGCCCATAATACGTGAGAACCAATTCCGGAGCAATCGACCCTCCGCGCCGGCCGAGACATCCGCGCTCCGTTCGGCCGCACCGGGGGGTCGGGCGAACCGGCCCCGTTTTTCGCCGGAGTCGATCGGCCTGCCGCTCTTGCCAACCGCGCTCCCCGCTTGTAATATACATAAGTACACTATATGCGAGGACACGATGTTCGCCGCCGCCCCCCCGGAAGAATTCGAGGCCGCGCTGGATGCGACTGTCGCGCAGATTTTCAGCGCGACGGGCGTCGCCGGGCCGCCGATCGACGCGCAGCAGATCGCCCGCGCGCTGACGTTGACGGTCGCCTGGGATGCGCGCCTGGCCGGTCGGGCGCGGATTGTGCAATGGCAGACGGGCGAAGGCTTCCACGGCTCGATTCTATTGCGGCCGGAGCCGCGCCCCGAGCGGCGGCAATGGGCGATCGCGCATGAAATTGGCGAGGCGGCCGCCGAGCAAGTGTTTCGTCTGCTCGCCGCCGATCCGCGCGATGCTCCTGCCGCCACCCGCGAGCGAATCGCCAATCAACTCGCTGGCCGAATCCTTCTGCCGAGCGACTGGTTCTTTGAGGCAGGGGCGGCTTGCGATTGGGATTTGCTGGAACTCAAACGGGTCTTCGCGACGGCGAGCCACGAGCTGATTGCGCGGCGGATGCTCGATCGGAGCGCCGCCTTGACGATGACGGTTTTCGATCACGGCGCGCGGACCTGGCGGCGCAGTCCATTTGGCCGCGCCGGCCAAGGCGTGAGTTTCCTCGAACAGGCGTGTTGGCGCGCTGCGCATGAACGCGCTGAGCCGGCCGAGCGCCAAGACGATTCGATGCGAGTGCGCGCGTGGCCGATTCACGAGCCGAATTGGAAACGCGAAATTTTGCAAACGGAGTTCGCCAGCGAAGAGTGAGGGGGTGAGCGCTGCGATGGAGCGAGCCGCGCGAAGCGGGCGGTCGGTGTTCAAATGGATCGGCGGATTGCGCCGCGGACTGGCTCCACTCGGCGGAGCGTGTCGAAATGTGCCATCCGAATTGTGCGCGATGAAGGACTCGATTTCGCGTGCCACGGCGCCGTGCTAGCGGCGCGGCGCGATTGCTGATTGCCGCGGTTTGCGTGCCAAGCGCGGCGGAAACCACGCGCCGCTGCAAAGCGCTCTTGGTGGAATTCGCCGAGTCGGCTATTCTCCCGCACCCTCGATGGATTCTCCGGGCTGGCCTCCGCAAGCGGGCTTGGCGAAATCGATCGACCAACCACTGCCGTTTTTCCCGCCTTGGATTTTGTGGCCGCATGGATCAGCGGCCTCAGGCAACGACCCACTCTCAAATGGAGCCTGGAGCATGGATGCTCGCCTTGTCCGCCTCGTAATCTGTTTGGGGCTCATCTCGTCGCTGGGCGCGTCTTATCGCACGGCGAATTTTGTCATCGAAGCCCCGACGCCCCAATTGGCCGAGGAGATCGGCCGAGCGGCGGAGCACTTTCGGCATGATCTGGCGATCGAGTGGATCGGCGAAGCGATGCCTAACTGGACCCGCCCTTGTCCGATCCATGCGCAAGTCGAACCGAAGCTGGGCGCCGGCGGCGCGACCAGCTTTGTCTTCGACCACGGCGAAGTCTTCGGTTGGACGATGAACATCCAAGGATCGCGCGAGCGGGTGCTCGATTCGGTTCTGCCGCATGAAGTGACCCATACGATCTTCGCGAGCCATTTTCGCCAACCGTTGCCGCGCTGGGCCGACGAAGGGGCCTGCACGACGGTCGAGCACGAAAGCGAAAAGCACAAGCAAGCGGTCTTGTTGATCAATTTTCTGCAATCGAATCGCGGGATTGCCTTCAATCAGATGTTCGCCATGAAGGAATATCCGAAGGACGTAATTCCGTTGTATGCCCAAGGCTATTCGCTCGCCAACTTTTTTATCGAGCAAGGCGGCCGCCGCAAGTTTGTGAACTACGTGGGCGAAGGTCTAAAAGCGGAAAACTGGCCGGTGGTCACGAAGAAGTTTTACGGCTTCGGCGATCTCTCCGAATTGCAGACGGCGTGGCTGGAATGGGTCAAGCGCGGCAGCCCCAATCTGGAAAAGGATTCGCCTCCGGCCGTGGCCAGCGCCGAAAGATTGCTCGCCCAATCGCCCGACTCCCACTTGAGATACCGCGGGCAATCGCCTGACAGCGCGCGTCCGCCGCTCGCCGACGCTCCGTTGACTCCCCTCCAGCCGAATCCAGCGAATGAACCCGAGCTTGGTTATCGGAACGGGGGCGACGGCCGCGGAAGTGTGAAGGATCGCGATGCCATTTCAGCCCCGCCAGTTGAAAGCGAGCCCAACGGCGGGCGTTACCTTCGCCAGAACGGTTTTTCTCAGCCGGCGTCGCGAAACGACACGTCGGCGGTGGTCGCTCGGCGACCAACCCAAGTTGTATTTGAGTGGTCGGCGGAGTAATATTCGACAATCTGCGTGGTGTCGCCGGCGAGCCTTTCGCCGGCCGCGCCGCGGCAACGGATGTCGAAACCTTCGTCCCCTGGGAACCCCTCTGTGTTTCTTGCCGAGCCGCCGCCCACCCAGTTCGACCTGAACTTTCGCCTCTTGGGCATTCCGGTCCGGATTCATCCGTTCTTCTGGCTCGTCTCTCTGTTCATGGGGAGCAATCAGAAAGACCCAAAGCTCGTCTTGATTTGGGTCGTGGCGGTTTTTATCGCGATCCTGGTCCATGAATTTGGGCACGCCTTGGTCGCGCGATCGTTTAGCTGGCGTCCGCGGATCGTCTTATACAGCTTTGGCGGCTTGGCGACGTATAGTCCCACTCACCACGATCCGCGGAAGCAGATCCTGATCGCCTTTGCCGGGCCGGGCATCGGCTTTGTTCTGGCCGCCTTGATCTATTTGGCGTTTGCCGCCACCGGGCAGGTGACCGAATACCAGTTCGGTTGGCCTTATCTCGTGCACGTCATGGTGCTGTCGCCGCACTGGCCGCTGCTCGCGAATATCTTGGTCAATGACATTTTGTATGTGTGCGTCTTTTGGGGCTTGGTGAATTTGCTGCCGGTCTTGCCTTTGGACGGCGGTCAGATTTGCCAAGAGGCGCTTCTCTTATCGCGCCAGCAGAGTCCCACGATCCTGGCTTTGCAGATTTCGCTGGTCACGGCGATTGGCGTCGCCGCTTGGGCGCTGCTCAAACTCGACTCGACCTACGTGGCGATTTTCTTTGGCTATCTCGCCTTTACGAATTTTCAGACGTTGCAAATGATGAGCGGGCGCGGCGGGGGTCGATGGCTTTGAAAGGGCGCGACGCGGCGGCGCAGGGTGCGGCGCGGCGCGTCATTCTGCTCGGCGCCAGCAACCTAACTCGTGGCTGCCACACGGTTTTGCAACTCGCGCGCCAGGCTTGGGGCGGACCGCTCGACGTGCTTGCGGCCTGGGGACGCGGCCGTTCGTACGGCTGGAACAGCCGGCTCTTCGGCCGCGAGCTGCCTGGCATCGTCGCCTGCGGGCTATGGCCGGCCTTGGCCGCGCGGCCGCGCGTTCCGCTGGCCGCGCTGATCACCGATATCGGCAACGACCTGCTCTACGGCGCGGAGACGGAGCAGATCGCCGCCTGGGTGGAACTCTGCGTGGCGCGGTTGGCGGAGGCCGGCGCGCGAACGACCATGACGATGATGCCGATGGCCAACCTCGAGACCTTGTCGCCGGCGCGATTCAACTTCTTCCGCCGAATCCTCTTTCCACATCGGCCGCTCGAACTCGCCACGGTCGTCGCGGGCGCTCGCGACTTGGATGCGCGGTTGCGCACGCTCGTTGCGCGGTACGAAGTGACCATGATCGAGCAGCGGACAGATTGGTACGGGCTCGATCCGATCCATCTCGCGCAAAAAAATTGGCGGCGCGCGTGGCGAGAAATAATTTTTTCTTGGAACGCCGCCATGCCGGCCAACGTGCGCGTGCAGCGCTCGCTGACGCGCTGGTTGCGACTGCACGCGCTGAACCAAGAAGCGCTGCGGCGCTTCGGCCGCGCACGGACGACGAGCCAGCCGGTGGCTCGGCTGTGGAACGACGTGACCCTCTCGCTCTACTAAGCGGCGAGCGGCGGCGGAGCGGTCGCCGCG
>DASRSE010000276.1:0-27939 GCA_035656655.1 Pirellulales bacterium | reverse complement strand
GGCCTGCATTCGCTGCGCGAATTGGTCCCACCCTACGGCTGCCTTACCCCGGTTTCCCAATTTCGCGGCGCTTGGGTTAGAACGCTTGCTCGTTCGCGCGCGGATCACCCCAATAGCGGCGCCCCAGCGCCATCAACAACGCGAACAGGGCCAGCGCCGTCGCCGCGCCTAAGGCGTCGGCCAACAAATCAAAGATATCACAATCGCGCTGAAACAACGGTTGTGTCGGTTCGTCCACCGAGCCATAGGCGACGACCACGGTCCAGATGAGCAGATAATTCAAGCAGGGCGTCCGCTGCGCGAAGAACCGCCCGCACCGCTGCGCGAACGAAGCGCCGCCGACTTTCGGCCCGCTGTGCCGCCGCTGCCGCGCAAGCGCCCAGGTCAGCGCCAACAAAAACGCCAGGCCGCCATACCCGCTGAAATGCAACGCCTTATCCCATAGACCATCAATCCAATGCAAAATCGGCGTGTGCGGCGGCAGATGCGTCCCCACGCAGAGTCCAATCCAATACAGGATCAGAACTGCGGCAACACACGCGCCGGTGCGGCTGGCGGTCGAAAGGTTCATGCCCGATTGTAGCCTCCCCGTGCCGGTGCGCAGAGCCCTCGCGGAGGGCGGCTTGAAGTCTCCCTCTAGCCGCCGCGCGAGCCTGCTTTAACTCGGCTCAGCCGCCAGTCTCCGCGGATTGCGATAGAGAACCTCGGCTAGCAGTTCGGGCGAGCCGGTGAAGCCGGTTCGCTCGAAATGCCATTCGGGATGGCTGGGCACGAACTCCGGAAAGGCCGGCCAAGGATCGAACGGCCGATAGCCGATCGCCGCGCACAATTTGCTGGAGTCCATCGTGACGTTCCCTGCCCGCGGCGGAATCGGCCCGGCTTGAATCCGCGCGCAGCCGCGCAAGCATGCCGGATTGTAACCGCCAACGCGGTTGATGACCTGCGCTACCTGAAACAAGCTCAGCTTCAGCGGACCGCCAGCGTGATAAATTCCCGCCAGTTCGCTCGCCAGCACGGCGTCGTATAATTCGTTTGAGCAATCGGTATACGTCGGCGTGCGGATTTCGTCGAAATAGAGGGTCGCAGGGCGCTCTTTCTTGAACCGCGATTGAATCCAATCGATCGCCCCGGCATGTCCGCTGAGACTGACTCCCATGGGCAATGAGATCCGCAAAATGCACGCCTCCGGCTGGCGAGCCACGATTAGTTCTTCGGCCTCGACCATGGTCTTGCCATATTGGGTGACCGGATCGGTCGGGTCCTCCTCGCGATGGTTGCCGGTCCCGTCGCCGGAAAAGACCAGATCGACCGACAGATGGACCAGCCGCACCGCTCGCCCGGCGATCACATCGAGAATCGTCGCGGCGCCGCCGACGTTGATCTTGCGAGCCAGGGCCGGGTTGATTTCGCACGAGCGGAGATTGCAGTTGCCGGCGCAATCGAGCACCGCGGCAAAGCGGTGTTCATCAAAAATCCGCCGCAGCCGCGCGGCATCGTCGGCGTCGCATTCAAGGATTCCCGGTCCGCGCATCCGATCGTTGTCGCGCTGCCGAATGCCGAAAACTTGGCCCGGATACTTCGATTGAAAATAGGGGAGCGCGTTGTAGCCCATCACCCCGGAAATTCCGGTGATTAATAGCGGCAGCGGCGGGGCGAGCGGGGGGGAGATCGAGCGAAACATAAGCCGAAGAAGAATCGATGCGACGCGGCCACGTTTCCGGCCGACCGCCCGTGCGCATGGGCGTCAGCCCCTATCTTGCCGGACCGCACGCCGGTCGTAAAGGCCATCCGCTCGGCGCCCCCGTGTCGCGCGCGCTCAGTGCCGCCAATAGCCGGCTAAAACCTGATGGATGACCGCCAGCGGCCGATCATACAAATCGTGAACCAAGATATTCGCGCCGGACAGCTTCAAGTTGAGGTACCGAAATGGAAACGGCATGATCGACCACGGCGCTCCGCTCGTTTCGCGGTTTTTGAACACCAGATGGTTCAACTCGCTCCAGGACATCTGCCCTTGCAACTGGCCTTGGACGAGCGCGATTCCGAGGGGGCTGATCACGAGTTCCGATTTGTCCCAGTGCTTGATGCCGCGCGGCTTGCGGCGCAGCCCGCCCGCCGCGGCGAACACCGCCATCAAAAACACCAAGAAGAACAAGAGGCAAGCGAACGCGATGAGGCCCTCCTTGGCATTGTGCGCGGAGCCTCCAGCCACAATCGTCCAGACGAGTCCGCTCGTCACCAAGGCGATGGCGACGCCGAGGAACGGCGCGATCTCCATCCGCGGCAAGAAGACCGACCGCGCGCGATACGAAAAGACCTTTTCCGAGCCGAACAGTTCCACCTGCTGTTGCCGATAATCGCGCAAGGGCGATTTCAGATCGCCCGACCCGCCATCGAGCAAAAAGTCTTTCATGAACCGATAAAGTTCCGCCTTCTCGGCACGGTTCAAGCCGGGAATACAAACGGCCCGCGTCTCAAACAGCAGATAGACCGGGTTCCGCCGCGTCATGCTTTTGAAGCGCACCCCTTGCAACGAGCGATAGTCAAACGACTCGCCCGACTCCGGCAAAAAAAGCGAGCGCTCGCGAAATTCTAGTTCCACCGCGCGCTGCCGCGTCAAAAACAAAGCCGCCGCCAGCGACCAAGGGAGCACGCTCGCCAGATAAAATCCCATCACGGCCTGCGCCGCGCCGATCGCGACCAGCGCCGAGCCGCACACGGCAAATCCAATCGCCCAAGCCGGCGCGGGTGACCTCGTTCTAATCCGCTGGCCGACCATTACCACCCCGACTGTTCCAAAATAAGAATCATGCCATTGTGCAAACAGTGCATGAGCATCGGCGGAATCATACTATTGGAATACACGCGCGCATAGCCGAAGGTTGCGCCGACAACCATCAGGATGGGAATCGCCAGCGGGTTGCCGATGTGGGCCATTCCAAACATGATCGACGATACCCAAATCGCGCCATGGTCTCCCATGAACTCGCGCAGATTGCCAAGCACGAGGTAGCGGAAAAACAACTCCTCAATGATGGCCGGCTGAATGCAAGTCAACAGAATGGACCAGCCTAAATGGTGGTCATTGATATGCTCCGGCCGCAGCCAATCCGGCGTTTGTAGAAACCATCGCAGGAGCCAGAAATAGCACCCATTCAGAATCAGCGCCAGGACCAACAAGGGGAGGGCGGCGATCCACCCGCGGCGCGCCATGCGGAACGGAATTTTCCGCCGTGGCAAGCGCGGCAATAAGATCAGCGCCGCCAGCACGACGAGCGAGTCAATGCCTTCGGCGACGCCTGTGAGAACGAGCGCGGAATGTTCAAAATCGGCGTGATTGTTTTCGGCCAGCAGCCGGCACACCGTGAAGAACACGATGGACGTGATTTGCAGCACGGCAAACACCAGCAGCACGTGGATAATCGTGCGGCTGGCGGCCCGCTCGCGGAGCAGCCGCTCATAGGCCGACAATCGCGCCGCCGGAGCGGCGTCTGGCAGGGGCGGCAAGGCGGGCCAAGTCGATTCGAGCGGCGCGCTGGCCGACGTTCCCCCTTGAGGCAGATACGGAGGCAAATCGGCTTCGCAAAAAGGGCAATACTGCTGGTTCGCGAAAATGAACTTGCTGCAGCGCCAACACACAATCGTGGGAACCGAGACCGGCTCGCTCGGTGCGCCCGGCACGAGCGCGTCCCAATGCGGCTCGCTGCCGGGCGACGATCCTCCGGCGGCCGCCGATTCTTCGGAGTCTTCTTCCTCAGAGTCGTTCATGGTTCCCCATCGCGACCGCGCAACCTTTGGAATCTGTCCGCCGGCGGCTAGACGCCTGGCGCAGGAGCCGCCTTGGCCAAGGCGTCATCACGCTCTTGGCGCTGCAGCGCCACCCCCGCTTGAATGCCTTTGGTCAGCGAGACCAGAATAATGATTTTCCAGATCCAGCCTCCCATCAAGGTCATCGGATTAAGGAAGGCCAAGACGGCCGTGATGCCTAGGTAGAGCACCATCCCGGCAATTGTTGCCCCGGCAGGAAACTTCAAAACGAGCGCCGCGAGCACAAAGAATCCAATCCCCACTGCGACCATGCCCAACTCGAATAAGTGCGCGACTCGGATCGCTTGTTCTTTAACCTCGGCGTACTTGGCGCGATCGATTTGAACGCCTGGGCCTGCCTTCTGCACTTCCTTTTGCAACGCCTCTTCGACTTGCGTTTCTGTCGTGGCGTATTCGATTGCGCCTTGCACCAGGAGCAACAGACCGGCGATGATCAGCGCTCCGCGCGCGCTTGCGAGGCCGCTTTTGCGACCAGAATCAACCAATTTCCCGATCGAAGCTTGGCGCGCCGGTGGCGAACCGAGCGGCGGCAGCCACGAGAGATTGTTCTGCATGTTCTCGCGCCCCGAGCCGGCTTCCGCCGGATAGATCGGTTGCGAAGAAGGGGGAGGCACTTGAGGACGATCCTGCCAATCGCTCATTTCCAGCTCCGATCAGACAAAAAGATCATAGGGAACCATCGCGGCGGCCGGCCCGATCTGGCCGGCTTCGAGTTCAACCGCCCCCGAGCAAAGGGTGCTTTAATATCGTCGGCGAGCTGGATTGCGTCAAGAATTTTGGCTTCGCTTTTCGTGAAATTAGCGAGCCGCCTGTGGCAGAGACGGTTTCACTAGAAAAGTCGCGCCGCCGCGACGAGCTTCCGTCGGCCCGTTGGTCAGGTCTTTTCTTTGCCGTGCTCGGGCGGCGGTCCCCAGCCGCCGCCGCCGGGAGTCTCAATCAGGAGCCGATCGTTCGGTTGCACGTGAATTTGGACCTGATGCGGCAAGCATTCCACTTCGCCGGTCGCGCGGCGCAGCGTGTTGCGGCCAAGCTGGCCCGATTCGCCCCCGGCCAGACCATAGGGCGCGAATGGGCCGCGGCGCTGCGAGAGGATGCTGACCTCGAGCGGGCAAAGAAATTCGATCTCGCGGCGGATCCCATCGCCGCCGCGCCAGCGCCCCTTGCCGCCGGAACCGCGGCGGATCGCAAATTCGCGCAACCGGACTGGATAGCGGCGTTCTAGGACTTCTGGATCCGTCAGCCGCGTATTGGTCATGTGGGTCTGCACGGCGTCCGCGCCGGCCTGGTGGGGCGTCGCCCCCGCGCCCCCGCCGATCGTCTCATAGTAGCCGAAGGTGTCATCGCCAAACAGCAAGTTGTTCATGGTTCCTTGGCTCGCGGCGGCCAGTTGAAAGGCGCCCAGCAACACGTCCACCAGCCGCTGCGAGGTTTCGACATTTCCGCCGGCCATCGCCGCGCAGCGCTCCGGCGCGGATTCCGCGGGCGGGTTCAATAATCCCTCGGGCAAGATAATCCGCACCGGCGCCAACAGCCCTTCGTTCAGCGGCAAGTCCTCGCCGATCAAACAGCGGAGGACATACAGCACGGCCGCTGAGACAATGGCCCGATTCGCGTTCAGATTGTTCGCCAGCACCGGGCCCGACCCAGAAAAGTCGAACGCCAGGGGCCACCGCGCGGACTGAGCGCCGGCGGCATCCAGCGATATCTTGACGCAGATCGGGCTGCCGTCGTCGAGGTGGTCGACAAACGTCCGAGTCCCGCCGGGCCCCCGCGCAAGCGCGGCACGCAACTTTTGTTCGGCGGCCCGTTGGATGTGTCCCATGTAGGCTTGCACGACCCGTAGCGAATGGGTTTGGATCAACGCTTGCAATCGCTGCGATCCCGCCTGATTGGCGGCGATTTGAGCGCGCAGATCAGCAAGATTCTCGCGGACATTTCGCGACGGATAGAGCCCCGAGCAAAGCAACGCCTCGAGCGCGGCAAAGCGCTCCTGGCCGGCATCGATCAGCAAAAAATCGCGAATCAAAACCCCTTCTTCCGCCAGCGACCGCGAGCCGGGGGGCATCGAACCGGGCGTGATCCCGCCAATCTCCGCGTGATGCGCCCGGCTCGCCGTGAAGAAAAGCAATGCGCCGGCCCGATCATGGACGGGCGAGACCACGGTCAGGTCAGGCAAATGCGAGCCGCCGCGAAACGGGTCGTTCGTCAGAAAAACGTCGCCCGGCCGAATGTGCGGACGGTCGTTGACAAGCTGGCGGACCGTTTCGCTCATCGCGCCGAGGTGAACCGGAATATGCTGCGCGCCGGCGATCAACTCGCCGCGCGGCGTGAAGAGCGCGCAGCTAAAGTCAAGTCGCTCCTTGACGTTCACGCTGCCAGCCGTGTTCCGCAACGTCAAACCCATCTGATCGGCAATGGCCGTGAACTCGTTGTTAAACAATTCCAGCCGGATCGGATCGGCGGCCGTCGCCGATTCCGCGACATCATGCGGGCCATTTTGCCGGTCCGCTGGCGGGAGATGCGCCGGTTCGAGCGGACCGGTGGGCGATGCCCCGTCGGCCGTCAGCAACAATTCGCCGCCGCTGAGGACTTCCGCCGACCAGCCACGATCGATCACCGTCGTCGAAGTCGATTCCACCACAAGCGCCGGTCCGGCAAGGCGATCGCCGGGCGCGAAATCGGCTCGCGTAAAATACGGCTGACCGGCCGCGGCGCCGCGCGGCGCACGCGGAACGGGCGGGCTGATTCGCCGCGCGACACGGTGCGATTTCTCCGCCGCCGTCGCCTCTCGCTCGCAGGCCTCGACCCGCAGCGCGACCACTTCCACAGCGCGGCCAGGTTGAACGTATCCATATTGGCGCAGATGCGCGGCGGCAAAGGCCGCCGGATAATCGCCGTTCGCGGGCTCGTCGATGATTAAACTCGCTTCGACCCCGAGATAGCGCATTTCCAGCGCGCGGCGGACGCCGATTCTTTCTGCCGGAACCCCTTCTTCAATTAATTCCGCGCACGCTTCCGCTGCCAGCCGCGCAAACCGCGAGCCCAGCTCCGACCCCAGCCGCTCGTCGTAGGGCTGATATAATCCGGCGCTGCGATGGCGCGTCAGCCGCGCTTGGCCCATGCCTAGCGCGCTCAGCACGCCGGCGTCGGGGTGCAGCAAAATCTGGGTCATCCCCAGCGCTTGGGCCACCGCGCATGCGTGTTGGCCGGCCGCTCCGCCAAACGGAACCAGCACCGCGGCGCGCGGATCGTATCCTTTGGCGATGCTGATTGAGCGAATTGCCTGGGCCATATTGGCGTTTGCGATTTGAATAAAGCCGGCCGCCAACGCAGCCACGGAAAGCGCTTGTCCAGAGTGCGACTGGATTTCCGCCGCAATCCGTTGCAGTTCGACGAGCACCGGCTCAAGGCGGAGCGGAAACGGAAAAAAGTCGGCCGAAATCCGCTCCAGAAAAAAGTTGCAGTCGGTCACGCACAGCGGACCGCCGCGGCCATAACAGGCCGGGCCCGGCTCAGCGCCAGCGCTATCCGGCCCCACGATGAGTTTGACCCCATCGAACCGGCAGATCGACCCGCCGCCGGCCGCGACGGTTTCAATGGCGAGCATCGGCGCCACGACGCGGACGCCTGCCTTCTCGCTTTCATAGTCCATTTCAAAATGGCCATCGAACCGCGCGACGTCGGTGCTGGTGCCGCCCATATCGAAGCCGATCGCCTGTTCAAAGCCAGCTTGCCGCGCGACATGCGCAAAACCGACCACGCCGCCAGCCGGACCCGAAAGAATGCTATCCTTGCCGGAAAACTGGGCCGTGGAGACCAGTCCGCCGCTGGAAGTCATCAGCCGCAGATCGCTGCCCGGCAGCGCCGCCTGCAACGCCGCCAGATAGTCCTTTAACACTGGATTGAGATACGCATCGAGCACGGTCGTTTCGCCGCGGACGACCATTTTAATGAGCGGCGCGACCTGATGCGAAGCGCGGATTTCAGCGAAGCCCAGGTCTCGCGCTAGCGCCGCCACGAGCCGCTCATGCGCGGGCTCGGTGGTTGCATGCAACAGACAAATGGCCAACGACTCGACCCCGGCGGCGCGCAGCGACTTCAAAGCGGCGCGAACCTCGTCTTCCTCCAGCCTCTTCAAGATTTTCCCATCGGCCGCCACCCGCTCGTCCAACTCGACGACCGTTTCAAACAATGGAACGGGCTGGCGAATGTTCAGCTCGAAGAGGCGCGGACGGTTCTGGTAGCCAATGCGTAGCAAGTCGCCGAATCCGCGCGTCGTGAGATAAGCCACCCGCGCCCCGCCCCGCGTGAGCAGCGCGTTGGTGCCGCGCGTGGTCCCCAGCCGGACGACGACGGGCGGAATCGGCGCGCGCAGTGGCAGCCTCAGCAGCAACCGAATCGCCAACAGCGGCGCCTCCTCGGGTCCGACGAGTTCGTACGCTTGACCAAGCCGTGGCGGCTGCGCGAGAGGTGGATCGAACACGAAGGCGCCGGCGGAAGCGTCAAACCGCGCCACCCGCGCGTCGCACTGCGGCGCGCCGCGATCGTCCAGCAAGCGGAAGCGATAGCCTTGCCAAAAATTGGCGGGAACGCCTTGCCGCGCGGCATCGACCACCTGCGCCGCGGTCGAGCCCGCGCCAGCGGTCCCCTTGGTCACGCCCGAGCTAAGCACCTTGCAGCGCCGGACCGGGCCGGAAACGGCTTGGACGAGCACATCGGTGAACGTGCCGCCGATGTCGATCCAAAATTGCGGGCGGTCATCTGCCATCGCGCCGATTCCATCTTGCGAGCCACGGAGCGCTCCCCGGCGAAAAAATCAATCGGACGGCTCGGACGCGGCGTCCGGCTCGTGGTTCAAAGCTTGAAATCGGCGTACCCTTCTCCCGTCAACAATAACCTCTTCTAAGAACATGGCGGCGGGGCGCACCCAGAGGGCGCGCTCGCCGTATTCCTGGCGATAGACGACCAACCGTTCTGCGGTTTCGCTGTGCCGCGCAACGCCAAGCACAGTATATTCGCGGCCCTTGTAATGGCGGTAGCGGCCGGGGGTTGGTTCCAACATGGCGGCAGAAACGAAAAAAGGAGGACTGGAACAGGGAACTTTCGCGCGGATCGTGCGTCCGTAATTCTAACCGCTGGCGTAAAAAAGCGGTCTCGCGCGGAGGCCGCGCCGCCATGATTCTCGTTGCCGACTGCCAAAACCGGCGCGATTCGTGGTCGTGACGAAGCCGTTACGCGACTTTTTCGAGCTAATGTCTTGCGATGGTCCCACGCCCCTAGACATAATGGTAGGGCTTTTCCTCAGACTCCTCGCGCTATTCACAAAGGCTCCGGTCATGAAACGGTTTTCACTTGCCTGCGGTGTCCTGGGACTTTTGACTTTTGGGCTCTCGGCCGAGGCGCAACAGATCGAACTCCAGGTTCAACTTCAACCGACGGCGGAGGTTGCTCTTCCGGTCGCGCCGAACGCCGCGCCAGTGCCTGGGGGAATTCCCGGCATCATCGCGAAGCCGGTCACGAAACCCGAAGTAAAAAAGGATGACCCAAAAAAAGAGGACCATGCGGCCAATGACCCGAAGGCCGAACTCGCCAAACTGGCCGCCCCCAAAGCCGATCCGGAAACCATCACCTTGATGTTGTTGGACGGCTCGGTCATCACGGGCAAGCTCTCGATGAAAGACATCTCGGTCGAAACCCAATTCGGCAAGTTGACGGTCCCGGTCACTTCAATCCGCAGCTTCACGCCCGGCCTAACCAGCCATCCGGATCTAAGCAAGAATATGACCGATCTGATCAAGGACCTGGGCTCTTCAAATTTTAACGATCGCGAAACGGCCCAGAAGGCGATTTTGAAAATCGGCCCCCCCGCCCGCAACGTGCTGCAGCGCTATGTTGACGATACCGACACCGAACGGCGGACCCGCGTAAAGGCAATTCTCGACGAGTTCGACCAGGCGACGTCGGATGAGGATGAAAACGCAACCCAGTCCAAGGTTGGCCTGCAAAAGGGAGACGTGGTCGAAACGACCGATTTTACGATCGTCGGCCGAATCTCGCCTGCCACGTTTGACGTCGCGACCCAATACGGCCAGTTGAACATCAAGCTCTCCGACATCCAGCGCGGACAGCGGATCGCCCCGCAGCGCGAGGATGTCCGCAAGTCGATCAACGTCGAAGGAACGAACATCGCCCAGCGCTCATTCAAGAACACGAACATCAAAGTTGAAAAGGGCGATAAGATTATTGTCTCGGCGGAAGGGTTGATCACCATGACCCCTTGGGGCAATCAGGCGGTCAGCTCGCCTGACGGCGCGCAGAACTACGGCTGGTATCTGCCGAATCAGATTGCGGCCGGAGCGCTGGTCGGCCGCTTTGGCAATAGCGGGCCGGTCTTCAAAGTCGGCTCGCATGCCACCATCACCGCCGACCGGGCGGGCACGCTGTTTCTCGCGATTGGGATGGAGCCAAACTACGCGAACCAGAATTTTCCGGGCGAATATCACACGAAAATTCACGTCGAGAAAAAGCAGTAAGTCGCCGGGTGGCGGCTGGCCAAATGCGTACACGCGGCATCTTGCCGCGTTGAATGCATCGCAACGGTTCTCGGCTTGGCCTAAGCGGCTGGAAGCCGCTTGTACATTTTCCGCGTACACGCGGCATCTTGCCGCGTTGGTTGCTGCCGCGAGTTGGTTGCCCCGCAACGGTCCGCGCCTTGGCCTAAGCGGCTGGAAGCCGCTGGTACATTTTCCCGCCCGATTTATGGCTTACTCTCGGGGGCCGGCTTCTTGTCCGGTTGGCTAAAAAGATCGTCCTGCTGCGGTTGGCCCAGCCGAATCAGAATCAATTTCGACTCGCGATGGCCATTGTTGTCTTCGGTAAAGAAGTGGTAACCGAGGCTGCCGGACTTATCGATGGCATGACCGAGCACAAGCAGTTGGCCGGGCCCCAGCGGGGTTTGCAGCAACAGCTTATCAAAAACCTGCTTCGGCCGACTCGCATCCAGGCGAAAGATGCCATCCTCGCCGACATATCGCGCTTTGCCTTCGCCGTATTCGAGCTCCGGGGTCAGTTCGAGCCGCACGCGGCCGTCGTTTTTGGAGTACGCCTTCAAGGCGAACTTGGCTTCCGCGTTTTCGTACGTCTTCCCGCGCAATTGACCATCGTCGTTGAAGACCAGCGCCAGCCGCGCGATTTGGCCCGACGCCACAATCTCATTCAGGTTGCCGCTCTGCATCTGCATTAGATTTCGCGTGACGGCCGGCCGCGGGTCGTCGGTCGAGGGACGCTTGACGCTGCTCGCGGCGCGGCCCGACTCGAGCAATTGGGCCAACTTCTGCGGCAGTTGCCCCCCCACGTAGCCGACGCGCAGGCCGTTGGCCTCCCATTGTCGCCGGAGGTCGGTCGGCACGGACTGCTCGTCGATGTCGGTCCACAGCGCGCTGTCTTGCGCGGCGTCGTCCTGCGAAAGCCGCGCGAAAAAGACCTCGAGCACGATGCCGTCGTTGCCCAGCGTCAGCGGTTTGAGAAAGGGGTTTTCGGTTGGCTTCGCCGCCGGCTCCAGCGGCGCGCAGCCGCCGCCGAGAGCGCAAACTGCGAGCAGACATAGCCAAGCGCACCGCCGTGCCATGCGGACCATCCGTGATAAATGTCGAACGACGAAGACAAGCGCGAACCTCGACGGCCGAGAATGCGTCTTGCCTTCCCCGAGCCGTTCGCCGCGGAAGAGTATGCTCCGGCAGAATTTAAGTCAATGCGGGTCGCGCGTTTTCGCCGCGGTGGCGTGCGCCGGCTCGGGCGCAGCCGCCGTTGACAGCGTTTCGCGGGACGACTATCTTTGGAACTTAGCGCCAGATTTACCCAAGCTCCCTGGTTGTCTTATGATCGCCGCTCGAATTACCAAGAATCTCGCCGTCGCGCCCCTGGCGATTGCGAGCGCGCTGATCATCGAGGACCGACTTTAGGGCGCCACCGGCCATTCCGAGCATCCGCAGCCCTGAGGTCGTCGCCGGCTTCAGGGTTTTTTTATTGGCGCGGAGCGAAACGGCTGCCGGCGACCCGGATTCGCCTTGTTTCTTTCGCCGCAGCGCCGCTGACCGCGATTTTCAATTGGGAACACGATGCCGAAAATCCAACTCTACGACACGACCCTCCGCGATGGCAGCCAAGGCGAAGGCATCAACTTCTCGCTCCAAGACAAGCTGCTAATCACCCAGCGACTCGACGAGATGGGCTTCGACTATGTCGAGGGAGGCTATCCGCTGTCGAACGAGAAGGATGCTCAGTACTTTCAAAAGGTGAAAGAGCTGCCGCTCAAAAACGCCAAGATTTCCGCGTTCGGCATGACCCGCCGCAAAGGGGTCTCGCCGGCCGACGACCCTGGCATGAAGGCGCTGCTGCTCGCCGGCACGTCGGTCGTCACGATCGTCGGCAAAACGTCCGACTTTCACGTGACCGAGATTTTGCGCGTCTCGTTGGCGGAAAACCTGGCGATGATCCGCGAGACGGTCGCCTATCTGACTGCGGCCGGGCGCGAGGTGCTGTATGACGCCGAGCATTTTTTTGACGGCTGGAAGGCGAATCCGGACTATGCCTTGCAAACCCTTTGCGCCGGGGCGGAGGCCGGCGCGCGGCGGATCGTGCTCTGCGACACCAATGGCGGCACCATGCCGGAGGAAATCGCCGCGCTGACGAAGCAGGCGCTGGCCGGCGTTTCTATCCCGGTCGGCATTCATTGCCACAACGATTGCGAGTTGGCCGTGGCCAACTCGTTGGCCGCAGTCGACGCCGGCGCGACGCAAGTCCAAGGGACGCTCAATGGCTTCGGCGAGCGGTGCGGCAACGCGGATTTGATCTCCGTCGCCGCGAATCTGGCAGTCAAGAAACCAGGTTATGAGGTCCTCTTGCCCGGCCAGATCGCCCATCTGACGGAGCTGTCGCGCTTCGCCTACGAAACGGCCAACATGCATTTTCGCACCGATCAGCCGTTTGTGGGGCAAAGCGCTTTCGCGCACAAAGGGGGAATGCACGTCCATGCGATTGCCCGCGCGACGGCCAGCTATGAACACATTGATCCGGCGGTCGTCGGGAACGAGCGGCGGATTCTCGTCAGCGAACTTTCCGGCCGCTCGAACATTGCCGCCCTGACGTCCAAGCGCCATTTGCAACTGGACCCCAAGGCGCTGGAAAAAATTCTGGAACGGGTCGTGACGCTCGAAAGCTCCGGCTACCAGTTCGAGGCGGCCAATGCTTCGTTCGAGCTGCTGGTGCAAAAGAGCCTCGGCACTTTTCAACCGCACTTTGAACGGCTCAGCTTTCACGTCAGCGTCGAAGCCGACGGCGAGGGCCGCTTGACGACCGAAGCGACGGTCAAAATCCGCGTCGATGGCCAGACGCGGCACGAAGTCGCCGAAGGGGACGGGCCAGTGAACGCGCTGGACGCCGCCTTGCGCAAGGCGCTCAACGGCCGGTATCCGAGCCTCGATAAAATGCAACTTCTCGACTACAAAGTGCGCGTCATCAATTCCGAAGCCGGCACCGCGGCCGGCGTCCGCGTGGTCATCGAAAGCCGCGACGAACGCGATAGCTGGGGAACCGTCGGCGTCAGCGAAAACATCATCGAAGCCAGTTGGATCGCGCTGGTCGATGCGTTTGAATACAAGTTGAGCAAATGAACTTGACCATCTACCTTCCGGCCCACAGATTCACGTGAAACCATGAAACCATCGAAGCTATTAAAGCTGGTGAAATCGGAACTGGGGGAGTTTACGGAACGGCTGGGATTTGAATACTATGTTGAAGGCTTCCGTCGCCAATTAGACACGTCGATTTTGCAAATGTTCCGCTTTGGCATGGACCACTACGATAAGAGTTTCTTCTGGGTGCTATGCGCATTGGACTCCACGGCGGTCTCTCCCGATGCGCAGGGCAAAACCTGGCTCTACGGCGAATATCTCAAGCCAAATCTGACTTGGGACCGCAACCATACTCAGTGGAATTGCGCTGACGAAGAAACGGCGCGACAGAGTTTGCGGTTTCTGCGGACTGCGATTCAACCGGTCATTGTTCCCTGGATGGAAGCCCATTCTACCGCCACCCAACTGGCCGATTGTATTCGGAGTCCGGCGCGTGGGTTGTGGCTCGCGACACTTTATCTTTATGATCGCAATTTCAAGAAAGTAAAAGAAGCTCTCTTTTTGCACCGGAAAGAACTGATGGCGCGTCCCGCATGGGTGACGACTGAACGCTTTGCGTCCGAGCTCGCAGAAAACGAAGCCCTGATGCTGAAGGCGGAATCGCTGGAAGGCCAGTCTCCGTGAAACGCATCGCCCTGAAAGCTCGAAACATTATAGCCGTGGAACTTCGGACGCCAACAAAAGGCTGGGAGTATTGTGGCGCCTCAACCGGTATCCGATAGTTCCGGCCTAGCGGTAACGCCGAACGAGCGGTTTTGGCGGATTGCGGCAGGGTTGGCTGCGCGACATCATCCACGTTTCAAAGCGTTGCCTGGTTGCCGCCGGGGCGTAAATCTCCGCCTCGCCGGTGTCCGAAGGTAATGGGCTTGCGCATCATAACATAGGCACGGATTTAATAGCATGACACCAAATTGGATGGAGCAACTTGCAGCTATCTCTACAGATATGAATAACGTACGCCTTCGAACAGATGCAGTGTTGCAATACAATCTGGTCGCTGACGGGATCGCTTGGTCGGACGAGTATCCGTCAGGCATGGCTGGCCGCACGAAGGATTTCGAGGTTTTGAAACTTTTGTTTCGTTACCGGACAACTCTCTTAGTAGGCGAACCATTTGAGCCATTTCGTCAATATTGGTTTCGTGCACTCGAATTATTTCCAGACTGGGCAGGTTTTGCTCCTAAGCGGTTAATTCCGAGTGATGAATTGATCGATTTCTACAAAACACGCAAAGATCGTGACCTACGACATCTAGAAAGAATTCTTCGGCTGGGCACAAGATCCGACAACACGTAGTTCACAAACGACTCGTGGGAATGAAGTCCAAACTCTAACTTATAACTGAGAAGCTTTTCGGAGGCGGCGGTTAATGGTATCTGTTTTGTTCGCACGAGTTAACTCGTGTTCCGAACTTCCGGAGCATTTGCGAAATAGTCCGAACTCGATAATGCTCGGGAACGGAGATGAAGCCCACCGAGAATACTTCTCGGTCATTCGCCTTCGTGCGCCATTGGGGTTTGCTCGCAGGGTCACAGTCCCACGCCCAGAAGCCTTGTGGTGAAGCGAATAGGAAGGCCTGGATAGGATACAGCTCGAGTGTCGCGATGGTCGATCTTGACACGTGCCGCGAGGACTATGTGGTGAGGCTGGACGGCGTTTTTTTGCATTTCTCAGCCAATTGAATGATGGCTCGGTGGTTGTCATTCATGAGCTTGGCGATTGTCGACTAGACACGTCGGGGAAAATACTGTGGAATTGCACAACGGATGAAGTAACTGACTTTGCAGAGGAGCGCGCTTTTGTTCGTCTCCAAACGGATGCGGGAGTTACCACAGTCAATACAACAACTGGCGACCCTCTGTGACAGTTACGCGCCATGAACACCGATCCGACTTCGGCCGTTTCGTTTTCTCGTCACCCGACTCCCGCCGCCGTTTACAACTGCGCCGTCGATCAACTGCTTTGCGATGCGGTTGGCAAGAATGAGATACTCGTTCTTAATAATGATGATTTCGGCGGCGCGGAGGAAGAAACTGAAAAAGCAGCGGAGATCCTAAAGAATGCGATTTGAATCTGAAGCGGGCCGATCGATCGAGAACCCGGCGGAAGCCGACTTGAATCGGCTTCTTGGCGAACTCAACGGTTCTAGCAACAGCTACGCGTCGTTGACGATGCCGGATGGAAGTTATATTCAGGCGGGCGGCGGCCCCAGCGAATTCACGGTCGAAGTTCGCAATATCCGCTCAGGAGATTCTTTCGTCCATTGGAAAGCCGGCCGGAAAAACGGGCGCGTCTCGGAACGCCAACTCCTGATCGGTGGCGCCAGTGTCACGGTCGGGGAGAATCAAATTCTCGATTTGGCGACGGTACAGCAATTATTTAGCTCCTTCCAGCGCGAGCAAACCCTCGACGGTTCGATGCAGTGGCGCGACATTTCATCGATGTTTGCCCAATGAGGCGAGTTTCCTGATGGGGCTGCTCACGGCATTCCGCGCCGGACAAGCGCCGGACGAGCGGTTTTGGTGGATTGCTCGGTTTCTGAAGCGAGCGAAATTCCCCTCTCAGAATTAAATTTCTGACCGGCCGGCTACTTCGTGCCGGAGCAGATTAGCACTTCGCCTCGCCGCCTGATAGACTAGGCATTCGTTCGGGCGCGAACTCGGGGCGCGGACGCTCACGGCGTGCCGCGGAACGGTTCGGTTGCCTGATCCGCGCATGGCGCGGAATTTCAGCCGAGTCCGCCATGAACATCCTTTCCCCTTCCCACCTCAGCGATTTCCCATCGCGACTTCAACCCCCCACACTCCCATGAGCATCGCACGCACTCCGGGTCCGTTTCTGTTATCTCTGGCCGCGGGTCTATTAACCGTCGGTCTCACCGCCGACGGCTCGCGCGCGCTGGCGGCCAAGCCGGCGGCCGCGGCGGCGAGCGAACCGAAGGAATTGCCCGACGGCGAAGTGCCGCCGCTGAACGCGACCGGCGACTTCATTATCGGCCCGACCCACAAGAAGGCGCCCGAGATGTCGGCGCAGCCCGGCGTCCCGCAAGGGAAAATTCATAGCCTGACGATGCACTCGACCGACAGCAAGATGTATCCGGGCATCGCCCGCGAGCCCAAAACGTTTGGCAAGACCGAACCGAACGAGCCGGCGAAGTTGATCGTGACGACCAGCCATCCGGCGCCGTACACGCGGCATGTCGAGGTGTATGTGCCGCAGCAATACAAGGAAGGGACCGCGGCGCCGTTCATCGTCGGCGCCGACGGCCCCGATCATTCGCTCTTCACCGCGCTAGACAATCTGATTCACGCGGGAAAAGTTCCCCCCATGATCGCCATCTCCATCGGCAATGGCAGCGGCGACGCCCAAGGAAGCGAACGCGGGCTGGAGTACGACACGATGTCCGGCCTCTACGCCGAATTCGTCGAGAAAGAAGTTCTGCCGCTGGTCGAAAAAGAATGCAACGTGAAGTTGACCAAAGACCCTGACGGCCGCGCGACGATGGGCTGCAGCTCCGGCGGCTCGTGCGCGATGATCATGGCCTGGTATCACCCCGAATGGTATCACCGCGTGCTGACCTACTCCGGGACGTACGTCAATCAACAGTGGCCGTCGAACTCCGAGACACCGCATGGCGCGTGGGAGTTGCACGAACATCTGATCGCCAAAAGCCCCGTCAAACCGCTGCGGATTTGGCTGGAGGTCGGCGACCGCGACCTGAAGAATCCAAACATCATGCGCGACAACATGCACGATTGGGTCAAGGCGAACAAGGACATGGCCAAGGAACTGGCCGCCAAGGGCTACCCCTATCAGTTTGTCTTGGCGCGCAACGCCGGCCATTGCGATGGCGGGGTGAAGCAGCAGACCTTGCCAGAGGCGCTCGAGTGGCTCTGGGAGGGCTATCCGGCGAAAGAAAAGTCGGCGGAAAAAGACAAGTTGAAATCGTCCAAGTGAGTCACCGCCGAGAACGAACCAGCGCCGTTTGAAGCGAACTCGGTTCGCCTTGCGAACGCTCGCTGCGCGATTTGATCAACGAGCGGTCGGGGCGCCGGTTACCGCCGCACAAAGGACGGATAGCTGTCGACTTGCTCCGGCGTCGGCGGTAAGTCCGAAGTGCTCGCGGCGGAGAAGTTCCGGTGGTTAGCCGGCGTGATCGCCGGATAGGCCGAGTCGCTGGCGGCACTGGGCGCGCTGGCAGGACCGCTGGCCTCGATATTTGGACCCACATCGACCGCCGGCCAAGGGGACTGGGCCGTGGCGGCCGCATTGTTGTTGGCAGGCGAATCGAATTCCGCGCGAATGTTCGAGATCGAGCTGGGCGCGGGCGACTGCTCGGCGCTCGCTTGGCGATTCGGCGATTGACCGGCGTCAGCCGCAAGCTGGTCAAGCATTTGCTGCGCCGGCGTGAGACTCGGATTCACGCGCAAGGCCAGTGCGAACTGATCTTGGGCCAACTTGATGCTGCCCTTTTGCTTCATCAAATAGCCGAGGTTGTAATGCGCGATCGCTTCGCCGTGGACAAAAACCAGGTTATTGTAGGCGTCGGCGTATTTGTCCTGCTCCACTAGCAACTGAGCCAGATTGTTGCGATAGAGTTTCTTGCCAGGCTGGAGCTTGACCGCCTTTTGCAACTCGGCGGCGGCTTCGTTCAACATGCCTTGCCGCGCGTAGCAAATGCCCAGGTCATTGTGCGTGGCTGGCTCTTGCGGGCGGACCTTTTCGGCACGGGCGTAGAGCTTCGTCGCCTCTGGCATTTGGCCGAGCCGGTCGCGGAAATGGGCGTATCCTAAAATTGCCGGGAGATAATTCGGTTCCAGCTTCAGGGCTTTTTCGTATTCCGCCGCAGCCGCTTCGTTGTTGTTCGATTTCTCATAGACCTTGGCCGCGGAGACAATCAGATCCGCATGCGGCTTGGGGGTGCCGGTCGAAAGCGAGATTTCGTCGGGGTGCGCGTCGGCGGTCGGTCCGGGATTCGACTTGAAGGGCGCAGTCAGCGTATCGGTCCAGCTAGGCGATTTCGCCGGCAGGGTCGAGCCATACGCGTCGGTTGTTTTCGGCGCGGTGCTGCAACCGGTTGCCAACAGCAGCAACGTCGTAGCGACGGCAGAAGTGTGGACGAGGACCCGATACAAAAAACACCTCCCTGTGTTATCTGTTATTATCGTCCCTCGGTTCGAAAAACCTGAGGGGCTTCGCAAACTCATCGGCCGTTCGCCGAAAACACGCTGGCCGCCCGTTCGCCGAAAACCCTCCTGGCGGTCGCGAAACAATGTTCCGCACAGCCAAGAGGGTTGGTTTGGCGAAACCAGGCAATTTCTTAAAGGCCGGGCGTCCGGTTGGCCTGGAGGCCGGTGCTTTTCGGCCGCACTATTTGCTCGCTCCACCGCCGGCGCCGCTAGCATCGCCGCCGGCCGATTTCGGCAAGCGCGGGTCGGGGGTCGACGCTTGAAATTTGCGGCCCACGGCATCAATCGTTTCCGCCGACCAACCCGTCGCGTCCATGTTCGACACGGCGATCGTCGGCGTTTCGTTGTTCGGCAAGATTCCAGTCGCGGCTTGCTGCACCAGCTCAAGCCGGGCTTGGGTTTGGGCAGGTGAGACGCCGCGCTGGACGAAAATTACGCGCTGCTGCTGGGGCGCTTGGGTCAAAATCCAGCGAATTTTCAATTGGCCGGCTTGGTTTAAGGCGAGCGCGCCGTCCTCAAAATGATGGTCGCTGAGGAGGTTTTGCCGCTCCCAACCCTTGCTGATCATCAAGCCAAAGGGCGCCGCAACCGTTTCCCGGTCTTGGTAGACAAACGGCTCCGGCCAAGCGTTGTTGCGGTGATAATCGCGGCCAACCGAGCCCCAAAACTCGGTCCACAGGTTTTCCGCTTGCGCCACGCCCGCCGCGCCAATCGCCACCGCAAGACTTGCTGCCAAGAGAATGGTTCGTCGCATGGCGTCGATTCCTCAGTCGGGGCGGGGCCGGCAAGGGTCCGAGGGACCTGGCGGCGGCGGCTAGCAGGGGGATTTTGGAGCGGCTTTAGGCCATCTGGCGCGAAGCCCCTCGACCCGGCCCTCTCCGCGAGGAAGAGGGAGACGCGTCGGGCGCGATTCGCGCTCTGACTCCATCGACTGAAAAGGGGCCATAATCCGCACCGCGAGCCCCCCGCCGGGCGCACTTTGCCCAATCGGCAGCGACCAAGCTTGCGTCCGCGGCGCTGCGCCGCGGTGGATAGCGGTTGAGAGAACGTTAAAGCTTCCCTATACTAAGCGGCTTGTCGCCAAATGGGCCAACCGCCATTCCCCATTGCGCCGCTCTCGATTTGGACAGAGAACCGGGACGAGCGCTATTAAAAGGGACGGTTGGCCTGCCTATTTATTTCCAGAGGAGGGAATTGTTCCATGGCCGATTTGATTGTTCCCCACGGCGGCTTGAGCGAGCCGGTTTGCTGCACGGTTCCGGCGGCCGACATCGAAAAATTCAAAGCCGATGCCGCCAAGCTGACCAAAGTGCCCGTCTCGGACGCCGACCTGTCGACGGTCTATCGCTTCGGCGACGGCGGACTCTCGCCGCTGACCGGGCCCATGGATTCGGCCACCTATAACCGCGTCCTCGACCAGGCGAACATCGAGCACAACGGCCAGAAATACGCTTGGACGATTCCCCTCGCGCTCCCCGTGACGAAAGAAATGGCCAGCAGTTTGCAGCCGGGCCAAAAGGTCGCGCTGACGAATTCGTCCGGCGCGATTGTCGCGACGCTCGACATCAGCGACGTGTTTGAATGGGACAAGCCGCGCTATATCAAGAGCGTTTATCTGACCGAGCGGACCGACCATCCGGGCGCGGACATGGTTTTGAAAGGCGACGCCGACAAGACCCATCTGCTCGGCGGCAAGATTCAAGTCCTGCCGCAGCCCAAGAATCCAAAGTTCGGCAAGTACGTGCTCTCGCCGCGCGAAGTGCGCAAGCTTCTCGCCAGCAAAGGGTGGGATCGCGTGGTGGCGTTTCAAACCCGCAATCCGCTCCACCGGGCACACGAATATGCGCTCGTTTACGGCTTGGAAACCTTGCTCCGCCAAGGCGCGAATGCGGGCGCCTGCTTGAATCCGCTCATCGGCGAAACCAAGGGGGACGACGTGAAGGCCGATGTCCGGATGCAAACCTACGAAGCGCTGATCGAACAGCGCGGTTTGGGCCAAGGGGATAGTGACCCAAAACTGTGGGGACCGCGCGGCGAGTCGGTGCCTGACCGGGTCATTTTGTTGGGCATGGACATCAAGATGTTTTATGCCGGTCCGAAAGAAGCGGTGATGCACGCGATCTATCGCCAGAATTTCGGTTACACCGACATCGTGATCGGCCGCAAGCACGCCGACGTGCCCTATGCGGACGGAACGCCGATTTGGGGAGATTTCGACGCGCAAGAGATCTTCGGCAAATTAACCGGCGACTTGAAGATCAAGCCGGTGAAGGTCGGCTTCGCGGCTTACTACGATTCGATTGGCCGCGTGGACTTGACCGAAAACCATCCAAATGAGAAGCCGGTTTCCATTTCCGGCAAGCAGGTTCGCGAAACGCTGATGAAGGGAGAAAAGGTCGATCCGCGGATCATGCGTGAATCGACTTCGACGATCCTCTCCGAGGCGATGGCCGCGAAGGTTCCCGCCTGAGTTCCTGCGATTGACCGTTCGTGAACAACCAACCCTGATGCGCCGCCTCGCGCATCAGGGTTTTTTTGCGCGCGGCGAGCCGTCTCCGGCAAACGGCGATCCCTGGCCCTTTCTCACTTCTTCCGCCGCGATCTAGGGCGCTGACTTACGGCGCTGTCTAACGGGCGCTGACGAACGGCTGCTCGCTAGCCGCCGGTCAATCCGCCATCGAGCGGGAGGACAACCTGAACGGCGGTGCCGCCGGCGCTGCGGCGGCGGATTTCCAAACTGCCCCCGAGGAGCGTCGCCCGCTCGCGCATTCCCGAGACTCCGAGCCGGCCGCTGTGGTGGGCGCGTTGCAGCGAATCGGAGGCGATGCCTGCTCCGTCGTCGGCGACGACCGCGGTGATTTTTTCCGGCTGCCGATCGAGGTCGATCCAAACCTGATTGGCGCCCGCATGTTTCACGATATTGTTCAATGCTTCTTGGATGATTCGATAGAGGGCGGTTTCCAAAGTGCCCGAGAGCCGCGGCGCGACCGGCCCGGCCGCGTGCAAATGAACTGTCAGGCCGTGAACTTGCTCGCAATCGCTGGCCAGCCGTTCCAGGGCGGCGTTCAAGCCGAGATCATCCAGGACGGCCGGTCGGAGGCCGCGGGCCAATCGGCGGACTTCGTCGGCGGCGTGCACGGCGATGCGCCGCAGTTCGCCGCTCCGTTCGTGAACGGCATAAAGGTCCTGCGCGTCGTCAAGGCTCCGCATGCCGATCGCCAAGGAGGTCAGCGATTGGCCGATTTCGTCGTGCAGATCGCGGGCGATTCGGCTCCGTTCGTCTTCTTGCGCGCTGATCAATTGGCGGATCAAATCGCCGTGCCGGCCGAAGGCCAAGTTCAATTCATCGGTGCGCAGTGCGACTTGCCGCTCGAGTTCCTGATTGTAGCGCTGTTGGCGGACCGCCTCTTGCGTGGCGCGGCGCGCGAGCCGAAATCCCCAGAGCGTGGCGAAGCCAATCATGACCAGCATCAGCCCGCCGACGATCCATTCAAAACCTTGGAGCCACCGCGCGGAGCCGGTTTGCCGATTGAATTCGTCGATGCGGATTTGGCGAATTTTATTGTGAAACTCGGACATCAGCCCGAGGATGCTGGAATTCGCTTGGTTCATCGAGACCATGTTATGGATCGCTTGCTCGCGCTGGCCGTGCGACAGCCGGTCGAAGAGTTGGCGCGATTGCTCGACCATCTGGTTTTTCAACCTCAAGGCTTCGGTGGCATTGTTGCGCAAGGCTTCGTGCTGCGGCGTTTCGGCCATCGCGTTCAAGCTCGAGCGAATTGCCTCGATCATCTTATCGAACTCGGCGGCCGCGGTTTGAATACGAGCCGATTCAGCGGCCACGTCGGACGATTCAAAGACGTTATTGGCGGGCGCATCGATCGCCGCGGACAGCCGGCTTACGAGCCAAGCATGGTTGATGACTTCAACCCAGCCGATGTTGCTGTCAATCGATCGGCTATAGCTTTTCACAATCTGATGGTTGAGCGTGAGGCTCAGCGCGACCGTGAAGACATCGAACGCGGCCAGCATGTAATAAACCCGATGCCAGCGCGGGCGATCGACGCTAAGTACGGGAGCAAGGTCGGAGCTGAGGGCCATGGCTGGCTCGGGATAACAGAAAAGAAAAAGGGCGCAGGATGGCACATCTCATCATGGATGGCCGCCGACAAGGCTGCAAATGGTGATTGGTCGGAAATGCGCAAGTCCTTGATATTAAAGCAGTTGCATTTTGCGATCCGTTTGCCATTCCGGCTTGCAGCAGAGGGGCCGCGGGCCTATAATCCCCGCCCTTTGGACACCGGCTCGCGCGCCTAACTCAAGTATTCTCTTCCGTTTGCGCGCGAGGGTCCGACCTCATCTTTTCGTTCACGGCCAACAAGGATGCGATTCTCTGCATCACTATAAGTTCGTGAAAACTGTGCAGTCGACAAGCCAGCGCGCGCGGTGGGTCAGCGTGCTCGCTCGCGGTGCGCGCCGCGTTTGCTGCATCGGCGCCCTCGTTCTGTGCTGCGGAGCCGGCCTGCGATCAAGCCCTCTCGCGCGCGGCGCGGATATTTCGTTCGAGCGCCCCAAGCCGACGGATCGCATGACGATCTCGGCCGACCGTGTCACCCATTGGACCGACGGTCCTTACGAAGCATGGCTCTTGCAAGGCAACTGCACCATCGCTCAAGGCAAGACCACTGGGCACAGCACCGACGGGATGGTCTGGATCGATCGAGGCGATCCCTTCAACAACGAAACGCACAAAGTGATCGCTTATCTCGAAGGCGACGTGCTCTTGCGACGAGATGAAGTGGCCCAAACAAGCCGGCTGCAGATCAAACCGGAACTGCGCGATCAACGCTGGCTGGGCCGCTTTGAAACATTCGTGACTCCCGACGTGAAGGGGCCGACCACGGTCGGCGAACCGGCGGTCAAGCCGGGAGTTTACGAACGGGCGGTCGCGGCCCGCAATCCGATTCCCGACACGGCCATTCGCCAGACCCAATTCATGCAAGCTGCGCCCACTTTGGGCGGGGCCGTCCCAGGCGGCAATGGCCTCGTTCCGCCCGGTTCGCGGCGCGTCCGAGCATTCGCCCGCAGCAACACGCCGGTGCAGGCCCAGATGTTTCCGAATCCCGGCAGCAATGAATGGGTCGCGGTCATTAACTCGGGCGTCAATCTGATCATCGATGGCTTGGCCCAAGGGGGGACGATCGACATCTCGACCGATCGGCTCGTGGTCTGGACGGCCGGCCTGAACGAGCCTGACTTCAGCGGCCAACAACTCCAGCGTTCCGACACGCCGCTTGAAATCTACATGGAAGGAAACATCGAATTCCGGCAAGGCGATCGCTTGATTCGCGCGAATGCGATGTATTACGACGTCCGCCGCGAGGTCGGCACGATCCTCAGCGCGGAAGCGCTCACCCCGCTGCCCAAATATGCCGGACTCGTGCGGCTCAAGGCGGATGTGCTCCAGCAAGTCGAGCGGAACAAGTTCATCGGGCACAATGCCTTGTTCACCACCAGCCGCATTGGCGACCCGACCTACGCGCTCGACGTGAAGGAAATCGAATTCACCGACAATCAGCGGCCGGTCTTGGACGCGGCGACCGGAATGCCGCTGATCGATCCGGTCAGCGGCCAACCGGTTGTCGAGCACGAATCGTATGCTTCTTCCAAGAACAACTTCGTTGACGTGGACGGCGTGCCGATCCTGTATTTTCCGTACTTTGCCGGAGATGTCTCGAAGCCGATTTTCTATATCGAACGGTTCGTCATCAAGAACGACAACGTGTTCGGGTTTCAAGTGCTGACCGACTTCGACGTCTTCCAGATTCTTGGCTACGACGAAAAGCCGAAAGGGCTCGACTGGACCGCCAGCTTCGATTATTTCAGCAAACGAGGTCCCGCCGTCGGCACCCGCTTCAGCTATGACCAGATGAACCTGTTTGACATCCCGGGCCCCACGAAAGGCTTCATCGACGGTTTCTACGTGCACGACGATGGCCGCGATAATCTGGGACAAGATCGCAGCGCGCTGATCCCCCCGTCGAAGAATCGCGGCTGGGCTTACGGCCAGCATCGGCAAGAGCTGCCTGACGATTGGGTCTTCTCCGCCGAATTGGGCTACGTTTCCGACCGCAATTTCTTGGAGCAATGGCAGCAGCGCGTCTGGGACACGCAAAAGGACCTAACGACCGGGCTCGAGCTGAAGAAGTATAAGGACAACGCCTCGATCAGCTTGACCGCCGATGTGCGGATCAATGACTTTTTCACCCAAACCAATTGGCTGCCGCGGCTCGATCATTATTGGATTGGCGAATCGTTTTTTGAGGACACGCTCACTTGGTTCGAGCATTCAAGCGTCGGTTACGCGCAACTGCGCCGCGCCAATCCGCCGACCGATCCGAACGACGCGCCTTTTTCTTACGAAGTTTGGGAACAAAACGAACAAGGCCTGCGGGCCTCCACTCGGCAAGAACTCGACTTGCCGGTGCAACTCGGTCCGGTCAAAGTCGTCCCCTATGCCGAAGGAGAGTTCACGCACTGGGGAGAAGACCTGACCGGCAGCTCGCTGGACCGGGTTTATGGCCAGTTCGGCGTGCGAGCCAGTCTACCGTTCTGGGCGGTCAACCCGTTCATTCAAGACGATCTGTTTAACGTGCATGGCATCGCTCACAAAGTGACGCTCGATGCGGAGTTTGCGTATGCCGACGCGAATCAATCGCTGAACGATCTGCCGCTCTACGATCCGATCGACGACGACGCGCAAGAGCACTTTCGCAATCGGCTGGCGAATATCGTGTTCGGCACGCCCAACCCGGTGCCGCAGCGCTTCGATGAGCGGTTCTACGCTTTGCGCAGCGGTCTGGCTGGCAACGTTTCGTCTCCCAGCACCGAAATCGCCGGCGATCTGATGGCGGCCCGCCTCGGCGTCCATCAGCGGTGGCAAACCAAGCGCGGCCCCGAGGACGATCGCCACACGATCGATTGGATCACCCTCGATACCGAAGTGACCTACTTCCCTAAGGACGACCGCGACAACTACGGCGTGCCATTCGGACTGGCGAACTATGACTTCCGCTGGCTCGTCGGCGAGCGCGTCACGTTGACCTCGGATGGCACGTACGACTTTTTCTCCGAAGGCCAGAAAGAAACCGCGATCGGCGCGTTCTTAGCGCAGCCGCCGCGAGGAACCATCTTTCTCGGTTTCCGCTCGCTCGAAGGGCCGATCACCGCCGACATTCTGACTACCTCGTTCATCTATCGCATGAGCCCGAAATGGGTCTCCGCGCTGAGCACCTCCATCGACTTCGACAAATCGGGCGCCGTCAGTCAGAGCTTGCTCATTACGCGCGTTGGCGAGTCGTTCTTGACGACGTTTGGCGTCAACGTCCAAGATACGACCGGCACGGTCGGCGCGGTCTTCTTGTTCGAGCCGCGCTTCATGCCGCGGACCCACCTCTCGTCCGGCGGGCTGACGATTCCTGACGCCGGCGTCTACGGAATCGAATAGTTCCATAGTCCAGCGCCATAGTCCAGCTCCTTCGCTCCATTTAGAAAAGACTGGGATGAGGCGGCGAAATGCTGGATTTCCGCCTGCGCGGGAATGACGATAGAAAGCCGCCGCGCCACGCGAGACCCAACGGTCCGTTTGCCGGAGAATCGTTCCTCAGCCGGCAACCGTTGGCAACCATGCGCCTGCTCGCGGGCGTGCAGGGCCGCGTATTCGACGACCGGCTGTTCTCAAAACCGCGCAGAACGATGTTCGCTTCCAAAGGGCAGCCGGGTTATGGAAGATCGGGGAATTGCGCAAACATTTTCGCTTGACCCGTGAACTGCTCCAATTATATTGAGGCTGTTTGATGTGAGGCAGAATTTACAGCGAATCGGACGAGATTACAGGAAAACAACGAGGAGTCGTGCTGATGTCCAGAGTCTTCATTTTGGGATTTGCCGCGTTGATATGCGTCACCACCGCACAACTCGCTTCCGCCAGTTTGATCGCCTACGACTCTTTTTCGTACACGGCGGGGGCGGGCGGACTGGCAAATCAAAATGGTGATACGGGTTGGTCTACCACCTGGGGCGGCGGCACCAACAATGTCGTGAGCCCTGGCTTGACCTTCACTTCCAATGGAAACACGCTGGCGACTGCGGGAAATAGCGCCGAGACGGCCGGCGGGAACATTGGAAATTTCCGCACGCTTTCCACGGCGATGAATTCCGGGACGGTGTACATCTCCTTGTTGGCGAAGTTCGACTCCGGAACCGTCGGCAGCAGCTATGCCGGTGTTTCGCTCTTTTCGGCAGGGGGCGAAAAACAGTTCATCGGTCAGCCGAACGTGAACTCGTTCTGGGGTCTCGATGGCGCGTCGGGCCATACTCTCACGACCGTTCCGGTGGACGGCACGACCCACCTCTTCGTCTTTGAAATCAATTATGGCGCGGGCGCGGGCGGGAGCGATCTTGTCTCGCTCTTCGTTGACCCGACCCCAGGCTTGGCCGCTCCCGACGTCGGTGCGGCCATCACGGCCAACGCGAGCCCCGAAGCGTTCGATACTTTGCGGATTCAGGCCGGCGGAGACGAGAAAATCGCCTTTGACGAAATCCGCGTTGCCACCGACTACGCCAGCGCGGTGCCCCTGGCCGCTCCTGTGCCGGAGCCGGCGACTCTGACGCTGGCCGCCCTGGGCCTCATCGGTCTGCTCGCCGTCCGCCGCCGCTAAGCCCGCGGCCGGATCGGCATCAAATCAACTCGCAACCGCGCCGTCCTAACGCGCATCTACATCTGCGCAATCGCGCCGCCTTGAATCGTAGGGTGCGGACCAGTTCGCGCAGCAAGCGCAGGCCCACCAATATCGGCACGGGCGGCTGCCACCCGTCGCGCCGCATCGCACGCCCGCGAAAATCCCGCTGACCATGGTGGGCCCGCGCACGGCGTGCGCCGTGCTTGTCCCACCCTACAAAAGCGCCTCGCAACGACAATCGGCGCGTCGCGCAGCTGAAATTGTAGGGTGCGGACCAGTTCGCGCAGCAAGCGCAGGCCCACCAGCGAACGACGTCGCCGCGGAACCCGGTTGGAACGCTTCGCGCTGGAATGCTTCACGGTGGCGGGCGCGCCGCGCCAGTCAGTGGCGGGCTGCGCCGCGCGCTGGTGGGCCCACGCACGGCGTGCGCCGTGCTTGTCCCACCCTACAAAAGCGCCTCGCAACGACAATCGGCGCGTCGCGCAGCTG
>DASRSE010000275.1:0-4179 GCA_035656655.1 Pirellulales bacterium | reverse complement strand
TTCAAGTCAATTCACGAAGTCGTCTCGCGCCGCTTTCATCGGCTCCGCGAGGAGGGCCAGCTTTTTCCCGACGTGCTGCTGATCGACGGCGGCAAGGGGCAACTCAGCGCCGCGATGGGCGCATTTGCCGCGCTCGAGATCACGCCGCCGACGGTGCTGTCGCTGGCCAAGCGCGACGAGGAGATTTATTTGCCCGGCCAAGAACAGCCGCTGCGGCTGAGCCGCCACGCCTATGCGCTGCGGCTCTTGCAATACGTCCGCGACGAAGCGCATCGCTTCGCGCAACATTATCACAAAATCTTGCGCCACAAGGCCCGCTTTGAGGACGAGACGGGCCCGGCGGATTATGATCCGGCGAGGTAAGAGAAGTGCGAATTGCTAATTGCTAATTGCGAAATGCAGAATGCGCGATAGCACGCCGAGAGCGTCAGCGGCCGGAATTAAATGGCTGCCCAAAGGCGCTGTGGCTCCGTCATCGCTCGAACCATTTCGCAATTAGCAATTAGCAATTAGCAATTAGCAATTATCAATTAGCATTCCGCATTCCCCTTCCCGCGCTCAGCGAAACGGAAAAAAGATCGGCGTGAGCACGACGGTGACGGCCCAGAGCATCAAGTTGAGTGGAATGCCGATCCGCAGATAATCGGAAAATTTGTAGCCGCCCGGACCATAAACCATCAGGTTGGTCGCGTAGCCCACCGGTGTGGCGAAGCTGGCCGAACCGGCCATCGCCAGCACGATGACAAAGGGCAAAAAGTTGACGCCCAGCGTGGCGGCGGCCGCATGCGCGAGCGGAAACATCAAGGCCACCGCCGCGTTATGCGTCATCACTTCGGTAAACAACATCGTGACGCCGTATACGCCGCAGAGGGTCCACCACGGATCGTGCCGCGCCAGCGCGATAATCGACATCGCGAGATGGTCGGCGACGTGCGTCACCTCCAAGCCCTTGCTGACGCCAAATGACGCGCCGATCGTCACCAGCACGTCCCATTTGATCGCCTTCCGCGAAAGATCGACCGTGGCGCAGCGAGTGAGGAGCATCGCCCCGGCAGCCAATAGTGTCGCATACACCATCGGAAAGACTTTGAAGCTGGCCAGCAAAACCATCGCCATCAAGATCGAGGCAGCCAACAGGGCCTTGCCCGAATGGGGCGGCGCGGTCCCTTCGACCCGGCTGACCAGGAAAAAGTCGCGCGAGTTGCGGTGCTGCTCGACAAACGAGGGGTGCGACTCGATCAAGAACGTGTCGCCCGGCTTGACGACGATGTCGCCGATCTTCTGCTTCAAACGTTCGCCGTTGCGGGCCACGGCAATCACGACCGCGTTGTAGACCGAACGGAATCGGCCATCGCGGATCGAGCGGCCGACCAAGGGGCAGCTATCGGACACGACGGCCTCGATCAGGCAGCGGTCGGTGCGCGGAGCCGACAGCTTGAACACCTGATCGGTGGCCGGCGCCAGCCCGCGAATCCGCTGTAAGTCGACGATGCTATCGACCACCCCGACGAACACCAGCCGGTCTTTCGCCCGCAGCACTTCTTGCCGCGAGACGGCCGGCAAGATCTGGCCTTCGCGATCGATTTCGGCCAGAAACACGCCGGGTAAATGGCGCAGCCCCGCGTCTTCAATGGTTTTGCCAATCAGGCTGCTGTCGGGCGCGACCAGCATTTCGACCGTATACTCGCGCGGGTCGTCGTTTTGATCGATGGCCGGCTTGCGGTCGGGGAGCAGCCAGCGGCTGAACACCAACAAATAGATGCCGCCGACAATCGCGCACGGCAGGCCGACCCAGGTCAAGTCGAACATCGCCAGACTGTGCGGCGCGCCGTCGGCGCGGCTGGAGGCCTCGTACATTCCGTTCACGACGAGGTTGGTGCTCGTCCCGAGCAGCGTGCAGACGCCGCCGAGAATGCCGGAGTAGCTAAGCGGGATCATCAACTTTGAGAGGGAGATCCGATTCTGCTTGCCCCAGTCGCTGACGCCCGGAATCAGCATCGCGACCAGGGCGGTCGTTTTCATGAACGCCGCCATGACCATGGTCGGCAGCATCATTCGCGCAATCGCGCCGGTGGGCGATTTGGGCCGGCCAAACACGCGGTCGGAGATCCAGGCGACCCCTCCCGTGTTGCGCACCCCCTCGCCGACGATAAAGAGCACTCCGATCGTCACCACCTGCGAATTGGCGAAACCCTCGAAGGCTTGGTGATCGTCGATGACGCCGGTGAGGAGCAAGACCGTCACGCCAGAGAGCATGACGATTTCGGGCGGAACGCGCGTCAACAGCAGGAGCAGCACGACTCCCACGAGCACCGCTTTGGCCACAAAGGGGAACCACGCCGCCGGAACGGTGGTGATAAGATCCCCCAGGCACGCGCAATCCATGAATTCCACCTCGGTCTCAAGTCGCCGGCATTTCGTCGGGACGGTCGCAGCCCCCCTCGACCGATTGCGGCCGCGCTATTAACGCTGACAATCGGGATGGCCGTCTCGTTTTTTGGCGAGCCCGCGGAGCCCGACGGGGGCGCTCCGCGCGATTGAAAGCTCCTCCGCGGCCTGCTTCCAGACGCTGCTACGGCTTCACTTTGCCTCTTCCTTTGGGCAAGGCAGGCTGGGTTTTGTGGCAGGTGGGGCAGCGGGTGCGCTGACGATCCAACTTGCGATTGCATTTTGGGCAGCGCCGCGCCTTCAGCTTGATCGCCCGTTTCGTCCGCACACGCAAACCCATGATTTTTCTCCGCCAAGATTCGGGAATAAGAGCGCGAACTCGCCGCTCGAAATGGATGCACAATCAGGAATCGTCGCGAACAGGCCAATTCGCCTCGGTCCGACCCAAACTCTCCAACGACAAAACCCGTCTGGAGGCGAACCCCCAAGAACGACGCCAGTCGTTCTTGGGCCAGCCGCGCGGAGCCAAGCTCGGCGTCAGGCAACGTTAAAAACGACCTTGCGGGCCGATTGCAATAGGCTGTTAGCTAACCACAAATGGGGCCGGTTTGCAATCGCAACTGGAAAGCGAGGCCGAAAATGCGTAGACTCATGCGCACCCGGGCCTGCTTTTTCCGGGGGCGCGTGGCGGACCGCGCCGAGTTGGCGTTCGATTCCTGCGATCTGTGCTTCGCGGCTCCTCCCCGGCCCGATCTTATGTCCACCGTCCCGGAAACCTCATTGCGTCCCGCGACCACTCGCCGGGCGCCTTTTCGGGTGGCCGCGTTGCGAGGCTTGGGGGTGATTCTCCCACCCTTGCTGACGGTGGTAATCCTGCTTTGGATCTTTCGCACGGTCGTTTATTACGTGCTCGATCCGGTCGCCGACGGCACGCGTTACGTGGTGGCTTGGGTGGTCGCCGACATCCACGAATCGCTGCCGAACGGGCGGCCGACGACCGATCCGACCGTCGTCCAACTCGAAGGCCGCGATTTCAAGCAACTTCCCTCGGAACAATTCATACCGCTGGAGGTCTATCAAACCGTTTCGCGCAGTCCCGGCCAAGTCATGATGCCGGCGGGAGCATGGCCGATTTATCAGCGGTACGTGGAGATCCAATATCTCCCTCCGCCGATCGTCTATCCGATTGTGTTGGTCCTGTTCTTTGTGGTGCTCTATCTCGTGGGACGGTTCTTTGCCGTCGGAATCGGACGCGTGACCTGGGGGCTGGTCGAAAAAATCATCCATCGCGTCCCCCTCGTGCGAAATGTTTATTCGTCCGTCAAGCAAGTCACGGACTTCATGGTCAGCGACAACGAGTATGAATTTAACCGGATCGTGGCGGTCGAATATCCGCGGGCGGGAATGTGGACCATCGCCTTCGTCACCGGCGAAGGGCTGCTGGATGTGCAAACCGCGGCGGGCGAGCAATTGCTGGCGGTCCTGATTCCCACCAATCCCACGCCGATCACGGGCTATACCGCGCTGGTCCGACGGAGCGAGGTGATCGATTTGAACTTAACGATTGATCAAGCGTGCCAATACATCATCAGTTGCGGAGTGGTGGTCCCGGCGCATCAACTGTTTCAGCCGGAGTTGGGACTCCCCTCCTTGGCGAAAGCAAAACCTGAGAACGCCGGCTAAAGGCCGAGCGCAAATCCAACTGCTTCTCATCTTTCCGAAAGTCTTGCCGTATGTCCTCGGTCGTGGGCGAATTGCTCGTCATTGCAGTGCTGATCTTGATCGGCGCGT
>DASRSE010000274.1:0-8829 GCA_035656655.1 Pirellulales bacterium | reverse complement strand
TGCTCCCCCTCTGCTTGCCCGACTTTGCCAGCTCGCCTTATCAATCGGTCTCGACGTTCGCCGGCAATACCAATCTCATCAGCCCGGAACTGCTGGTCCGCGACGGGCTCCTCGATCGAAACGATCTGGGAGACGCGATTCTAACGGAGGAACGACCTGCGGAAGCGACGATTACGCGGAACAAGCAAGGTCTGCTGCGTCGCGCTTGGGAGCGCTTTCGCGGCGGCGTATGTCCCACGTTGCGGGCGGAGCTGGCGGCGTTTTGCGCGGCGGAAGGTACTTGGCTCGATGACTTTTCGCTGTTCTTTGCCCTCAAGAAAAAACATGGGCCGGCTGGTTGGCATACGTGGGATCCGCATTTGGTCGAACGGCAGCCGGCGGCATTGAACCAGGCCCGCAGCGAACTGGCAAGCGAAATCGACTATCTGCAATTCAACCAGTTTTTGTTCTATCGCCAATGGACCGCGCTCAAAGCGCATGCGCACCAGCGCGGCGTCCGGTTGATTGGGGATATTCCGATCTATGTCGCCAGCGATTCGGCCGACGTGTGGGCAAATCCGCAATTCTTTCTCCTGGATGCGAACCGGCGGCCGACGTTCGTCGGAGGCGTGCCGCCGGATTACTTCGCCACGACGGGCCAACTCTGGGGAAGCCCGCTCTACGATTGGAAAGAACTCAAACGCGCAAATTATTCTTGGTGGATCGCGCGCTTGAGAAAGGCATTCGAGCAAGTCGATCTGATTCGCCTCGATCACTTTCGCGGACTGGAGGCGTTCTGGCGCATCCCGGCGGGCGATCCGACCGCCGAATTTGGTTCGTGGCAGCCGGGCCCCGGCGCCGATCTGCTCGAGACGATCCGCGCCGCCTTTGGACAGTTGGCGATCATCGCCGAAGATCTGGGAGTCATCACGCCGGAGGTCGACGCGCTGCGCCAAGCGTTCCATCTGCCGGGAATGAAGGTCTTGCAGTTCGCCTTTGCCGGGGCCCAAGAGGACCGCTTTTTGCCCCATCATCACGAGCAAAACACGGTGGTCTATACCGGCACGCACGACAACGACACCGCGATCGGCTGGTATGCGAGCATGACGGAAGCCGATCACGATTTCTTCCGCCGCTATGTTCCCAACGCCGACCAGGACCCGGCCCGCGCGCTCGTCCGCGAGGCGTGGCGTTCGCCCGCCGATTTGGCGATTGCGCCGTTGCAAGATGTTTTGGGGCTGGGGGCCGAAGCGCGGATGAACTTGCCGGGCACGGCGACGGGCAATTGGAAGTGGCGCGTTTCCGCCGAAGATCTTCAGCCGGGGGCGCTGGATTATCTGGGCGAATTCACCGAAACGTATCAGCGCATGCATCGCGATTGAATCGCGCGGGGGCCGGCTTTTCTGGCGCGGACTTCGCCGCGCCGCCGCAGGCGCGATACGATCGGATTGGAGCTCCCGCAGCGCCGTGCAGGGCGGTTCTTCCCGACGCGTTTTTCAACCTTCAGGTCTGCTCATGAGCCACGCCTACATTCTGTGGATTGCGACGTTCGCCTATGCGATGCACGCTTTCGAGGAGTATTGTTTCGACTGGCGCGGCTGGGCGACCGCGGTGCTCCAGCTACCGGTAAGTTGGGAACACTTTTATCTGGTGAACGCCGCGGTCGTCGTGCTGGGCGCCACCTGCGCAATGGTCGGTTGGCAGTTGCCCCTCTATGCGCTCGCCTTTCCAGCGCTCATGTTCATCAACGGATTGCTGTTTCACGTGCTGCCGTTTTTGTGGACCGCCGGGCGGTTTTCGCCCGGGTTGTTCACGGCGGTCGGACTCTTTTTTCCGCTCGGCGGCTGGGCCTACTATGGCGCGTGGCAGGACGGGGTCCTAACTGTCGCGGTCGGTCTGGAGTCGTTTTTGCTGGCGGCCCTCTTGATGCTGTCGCCGATTGTGATGTTGAAACTCCGGTCGCGCCCGTACTTTCGGCAGAACTAGCCTATTCCGCACGACCGTCGCCAAATTCGCCCTCGGCTCAACCGCGAGAAATGTGCTAGAATTCCCAGAATCGACCTCGGGGCACCTCGACGCGTGGGAGTCGGATGAAATGTGCGGTATTGTCGGCTACGTAGGCGATCGGCCAGCGATTGACTTTTTGCTGCAAGGCTTGCGACGCCTCGAGTATCGCGGGTATGACAGCTCCGGCGTCGCCACGCTCGCGAACGGCCGGCTGGCGGTTTGCAAAACAATCGGCCGAATCGACGTTCTCGAAGAGAAAGTCCAAGACGCGCCGATCGACGGCCAGATCGGCATCGGCCACACCCGCTGGGCGACGCATGGCGCCCCCAGCGATGAAAATGCCCATCCGCACATCGGCGGTTCGCAAGTTCTGGCCCTCGTCCATAACGGGGTGATCGAAAACTACCGCGTCCTGAAAGAGCGGCTGGAAGAACAAGGCTATCTCTTCCGCTCGGCGACCGACAGCGAAATCATCGCCCATCTCATCGCCAGCAATCTCGAGGTCCAAGAGCATTCGACCCCGAAAGACGCCGGTGGCGCCCGGCAGAAGCCGGTCGACCGCTACGCCCCGCTCGTCTGCGCGGTCAAAGGGGCGTTGCTCCAACTGCGCGGGACGTATGGCTTGGCAATCTTGTTTCGCGATTATCCCGACGTGATAATCTGCGCCCGGCTGGGCAGCCCGCTGGTGATTGGTGTCGGCGAGCACGAACACTTTATCGCCAGCGATTCTTCGCCGCTGGTGGGCCATACCGACAAGATCGTCTATTTGGCCGACCATGAAATCGCCGTGGTAACGGCCGACGCCCTGCAAATCATCCATCGCGACCAAGGGCCGATCGTCCCCGCCGTGAGCCTGCTCGAAACCGAGTCGGCTCAGGTCGAGCTGGGGGGCTATCCGCATTACATGCTCAAGGAGATCTTCGAGCAGCCCGAGACCTTGCAAAACGCGATGCGTGGGCGGCTCAGTCTCGACGACGCGACGGCCGTATTTGGCGGGCTGAACCTCAGCCCGCAGGACTTGCGCAAAATCAATCGGATCGTCTTGACCGGCTGCGGCACGAGTTGGCACGCGGCTTTGGTGGGCGAATACTTGATCGAGGAGTTCGCACGGATTCCGGTCGAGGTTGAATACGCGAGCGAATTGCGGTATCGCAACCCGCCGCTCGACAACAACACCTTGCTCTTCGCGATCACGCAAAGCGGCGAGACGGCCGACACCTTGGCCGCCCTCCGCGAGGTCAAGCGCAAAGGCCATCCCACCCTGGCGATTTGCAACACGGTCGGGAGCACCATTGCCCGCGAAGCAGACGGCGGCGTCTACTTACATGCCGGCCCGGAAATCGGCGTCGCCTCGACGAAAGCCTTCACGTCGCAATGCGTCACGCTCGCCATGCTGGCCCTCTATTTTGGCAGGCTGCGGCACATGAGTTTTGGGGCGGGATTGCGCGTGATCGAACGGCTGCAACAATTGCCGCAGCGGGTGCGGGCCGCCTTGGAAACGAACCAAGAAGTGCGGCGGATCGCGGCCAAATACTGCGACTGCAATAACTTCCTTTATCTCGGGCGGCAATTCAGCTTTCCGGCGGCGCTCGAAGGGGCTTTGAAGCTCAAGGAGATCAGCTACATCCATGCCGAGGGCTATCCGGCGGCCGAGATGAAGCACGGGCCGATCGCCCTGGTCGACGAGAACACCCCCAGCGTGTTTATCGTTCCGCAAGGCTTCGTGTATGACAAAGTGCTATCGAATCTGCAAGAGATCAAGGCCCGCGGCGGCCCCGTGATCGCGGTGATTGAAGAATCGGACACGCGCGTCGAAGAACTGGCGGACGACGTGATCCGAGTTCCAGCGGTCGAAGACTTCTTACAGCCGATCGTAGGGATCATTCCGCTGCAATTGCTCGCCTATCACATCGCCACGCTTCGTGGCTGCGACGTGGACAAACCGCGCAATCTGGCGAAAAGCGTCACGGTGGAATAAAACGGCCGCAGTCATGTCAACCGGCCGCGCAGCCGTTCGCGCGGGATAGCAATTTGCGCCGCGCAGGCCGCTCCGTGCCGCGGTCCGCGCTCGGGTTCCGACGCGCCTCGCCATCAGCAGCGCACGCACTCCGAGTCCGGCCAACAAAAACGCGGACGGCCGACCAGCCCCCTTGATCGGCCTCTCGATGCGATACATTCAAAATAATCGTGTCCCGATAGCCGTTTCCTAAAACACGATTACGAGTTGATGCCTGGTGCGGAGGCGATGCGAGCCGGGCTCGGGAGCGCGGCAAGCCATCCTTGCACGCGCGCCAGCAGGTCTAATTCAGAAGGCACTTGGCTTAGCACCTGATAGCGGCCGGCTTGCAATCGCCCGCGGATCCGTGTGAGCCGCTCGGACATGGATGCGAGAAAGCCTTGCGTTGCTTCCGCGCTGAGCGGATGCCGCCGCAGTTGGGTTTCGTGCTCGGTTCGGTGTCGCGTCAGTTCCACGAGGGCGCCCCGTTCCGCTTTCATCAAGCGGCCGGCGAAAAAAGCGCGGCGCAATTCGCTCTGAGAATTGAATTGATAGACCGGATCGGCGCCGAAAAAGACGCTCGCTTCGCCGCCGCGGCGAAAGCCAATCACGACTGGCTCCGCTTCCGACTCGACCTGCAATGCGACTCGAGCGACCAGCGCCGTCGCTTCGCGCATCAAGTCTTCGCGAGCCGATTCTTCGCGCATGCGGGCGATTCTTCGTCGCAAGGGGACAGGCCAGACGCCGATCGCGGCGCCTCGCTGCTTGTTGAATCCGGCAACCGGCTGCCAAGCCCGAGCCCGGCCGCAATGAGCCAGAAACAGGCTGCGCGGCTCGCTCGCTGCAGCGGCCGCGGCGCAAGCCTCGCGCCGCTTACATCCATTGTATCGGGTCGAGCGTGATCTGGCATCGCTTTTCATCCGAAATGCCGTGGATATCGGCGCGAGCGCGAAAGTAAGCCTCGATCACCGCGGCGTCCCACTGCTTGCCCGATCCGGCCTGGAAGATTTCTTCCAGCCGATCGATGGGCATGCCCTTGCGATAAGGACGGTCGCTTCCCATCGCGTCGTAAGAATCGGCGACGGCGACAATCCGCGCCAAGAGCGGGATCGAATCGCCGGAAAGCCGCGATGGATAGCCGGTTCCATCCCAGGCTTCGTGATGATGGAGGACGACCGGCAACACCTGATCGAGTTGCTTGATCCCATCGAGAATCCGAAAGCCGATCGGAGCGTGCGTCTGAATGTGTTCGTACTCGGTTTCGGTGAGCCGTCCGGGCTTGCGCAAGACTTCTTGATCAATGCCAATTTTGCCGACGTCATGGAGCAAGCCCGACAAATAGAGCCACTTCAACTGATCGGTCGTGCAATCGAGCTCGCGTCCGAGTCGCACGGCCACGCGCGCAACCCGGTCGCTGTGTCCGCACGTATAGGGGTCTTTGGCATCGATCGCGGAGGTCAAGGCGCGGATTGTGCCGGACAACAACTCGGATTGCTGCCGATACAGATCGGTGTTGCTGCTGTGAATGCCGAGGATCGAGGCGACCGAGCCGAGCAAGCTGCCTTCGACCGTGCCCAACTCGCGGTCTTCGAGATGATTGAACGCGGCAATCCAGCCGAAGAGATGACCGCTTTCGACCAGCGGCACCAGTACGAGTTGCCGAATCTGCGGAAACGGCCAACTAGGCTCTTGCGTCAGCGGCGGATTGATCACGATCGGGTGCTTCGGCAATTGCAGCGCGTATGGCGCGACGAGTTGCGAGAACTGCTCGTTGTCGAGCGGGCAAGGGCCCTCCGTCAGAAGGACCGTTTCATGGCGTGACTCGCCCTCGAGCGTGCTTGCTTCGGCCAGCGGCAAAAACTGCACCGCCAGCGCTTCGACCGGCACGGCATCGGTCAGCCATTGCAATGCTAGTCGGCCCAAGTCCTCGTCGCGGCAAGAGAGTTTCAAGCTCTGCGTCAGCCGATAGACCAAGCTGATCTCTTCGTAGGTACTCGCCAGGTTGGCGGCCAGCTGGTCGATATCTTGCGCCTGTTTGGCAAGTTGCCGCGCCTGCTGCCAATTTTTGCAGAGGACGGCGGCGGCCCGCTCGAGCGCGGCTGGCGACCAATAGTCGGCGCGCCGCGCGGCCCAATCAGCCAGCGTTTGCGGCGCGCAATCTAGGATTTGAGCGGCGGCGCGCAACTGTTCGTCGTCCGGCTCCGGTTCGGCAAGAAACATGCCCACCGCGACCAAGGCCGGTTCCACGCCTAGCAGAGGAATCGCGATCGCGACCAGCGGCGGCTCGTCGAGCAGAATCTGCGGCCGTGCGGCGGTTGCCAGTTCGCGGCAGAGGGCACCCCAAACCGACCAGTTTCCAAACGACACCTCGCCCGGCAAGAGCACCTCGCCCGTCTCACCGTCGACCAGCGCGAAGTTCTGCTGGAACTGTTCGCGCAGCTCGGTCCAAGAGCGCGCGGCCTCGGGCGACAGGTCATGCGCGGACGAAGCGGAGGAATTGTGGGAGTCCGTCAGCAGCAGCGACATGGAGCGGTCGTTCTGTTCGCGCCGGCGGCAGGAGCCGCGTGAAGAATGCAAGTGCGTGCCGGCGGCGCGGCCCCGCGCGCTGCCAGCAACTACGCAAGCCTACAACACGGGCGGAGTTGCGCCGTGGCGAACCGCTGCCAAAGCGGTCGTCCCAGCCGTTGAAAAGCGGAAATCGCTGCCAGAAAAACCGGCAATGCCGGTCAAGCCGATTATTCCGCGCGCTGCCGATTGCGATACCGGGCGCTCACCCGGTCCAACAAATTGCGCTCTTCCATCGATAAGGCGTTCATCCCCTCGGAATGCAGCCGGGCAAGGATCCCATCGACGCGGCGCTCTTCTTCCGCTTCGATCTCGCGCCGCCGCGTCTCCTTGGCCAAACGACGCTTTTCAAGCCAACTCCGCAAGCCGTTCATGCTGAACTTCGAATTGCCGTGAGCTTGCTCCAGGCTCGTATATCCTTGCGAGAAGTCATACCCGAACAGATCGTCCTCGACTTCGTTTTCTTCCACCCGCTCGCTCTCTTGCCGCGAACTGAAGAAGATGAACAACGCCAACATTCCCAGTGGAAACCAAGCCGTCATCAGCGTAAACGGCTTGGGATCTTCGATCAGATAGCCCAGCACGATCAAGGCTAAGGCCGTCACTTTGCTGACGCGCGAAACCGCGAGACTTGCTGGGCGAAATTCAAACGACGGCCATAAGATGTCGCGGAGCACGCGGCCGTTGTCGAGCGGAAAAGCGGGCAGCGAATTCACTAGCACCAGCGACCAATTCAGCCAACACGCTATTTTCAAGGCGACCAGCCACGCGGCGCCGTCCATCATGTCTTGCGGATTGAAAGGATTCTTGAGCAACCCAATCAGATCGACGTTCCAGCAAAAGTAGAGCAGCGGAGCCAGCGCCAAGCAGACGAGCATGTTGGCGACCGGACCGGCCAGCGCAATCAATAGGTCGCGATGCGGATCTTGAATCTGGCCGACCGGCACCATGCCGCCGACCGGGCCGAGCACGACATGTTCGACGCTGCTGCCCAGGCGCAGCGCTGCCAACGTGTGCCCCAACTCGTGGATGATGACGCTAACCAAGAGCAGCCCCACGCCGACCAGCACGTGAAACAGCATGTCTGGCTCGCGAGTGGCCAGAAAAATGGCGCCGAGTCCGACGGCCATAAAGAGGGCGTGCAAACGAACTTGCACTCCGCCCCACCGACCCAACGAAAGACTCCAGCTAGACTGGTCGCGCATGGCCCGGCACCGCGTTCAAACGGAGGAAGTGCAAAATCGAATCGCTTGCCATTTCATGGTAACAAGAGGCTGGGGCCGGTTCAATCAGGGCGGTCCAAGCCGCCGGCAATTTGCCATTATACCCAGGCTCGAACTCGGGTTTTAAGGATGAAGCCCCGCGCCGTGGCTGCCAATCGAGGGGGAAAACGCCGCCGTGGAATCGGCCAAATGGCGCCTTTGCCAAGTTTGCGAATAGACGACACGATCGTCCCGGTTCGCCCAGCCAACAGGTCGTCAGCCGACCGCTCGCCCGGATTATTCATGGACGGTGTCGGTGCGCGCGTTGTCGGACAGCAGGGGGGGGTCTTTTCCTCGACGTCTTCCCCTGAGAATAGACCGCCTCCTTTCCTCCAAGGCCGTGCCCTCTGGAGGTACCATGCCTGACGCAGCCGGGCCACCATGCGTCGGATGTTGTCCAGTGCGCCGAGCGTCGCGCGCGCCGTCCGTGCATCAACACGGGAACCCCACGAGATCGGACTCCGCGGAGGTAATGACCCGCGCCAGACATTGATACTATCCGTAGAAGCCGTGAAAGAGCGTCAGTTGCTACTGGCCGTGCGTGGGATCGTCGAACGTGTCGATGTCCAACGTCGGCGAACAGGACGGCATGTCGAACGACTGGATGAATTGCTCCAGGAACCAGTCTCACAATCGCAACAGGTCGCCCGCCGTCACAGAATTGTCCAGCCGCGAGATCGTCGTCTGGCTCGCCAAGTCGTCGTCACGCAAGCGCTCGGCCACTATTTTGACGAGACCGTCGCTGCGGAGCGTGTCGTGGTCGTTTTGATCTTCGTAACCGCGATGATGCCAAACACGCGCTGGCGGACCATCTCCACGAATGAATGGAGGCCGCCGCAGCGCTTGTCGCGCGTTGTGCGGCGAACCGCGCCGACCACCTCAACCGCTCGTCGAACTGCCGGAACGGCAACAAACCGCCCTGTGAAGTCACCTGCTCTGCGGCCGGCGCGAATTGAAAAATGGCGTCGGTCAACAACGGGAGATTGTCGATCTCGTTGTAAGTCGCAATCGTCACGAGGG
>DASRSE010000273.1:0-19106 GCA_035656655.1 Pirellulales bacterium | reverse complement strand
TCACCCTGACGCAACTGATCAAAACGTGGCTCATCCGCAAATGCTGGATCTGATCGATGTCAGGCCGCCGTTTCGATCCATGCGAAGAGAGATTTGTTGCCCGCAGCGGCGCGGGCCGTGGCACGCTACATCGCTTCCGCCATGTCGCGCGCGTGGTAGCTGCTGCGGACGAAGGGGCCGCTGGCGACGCGGACGAAACCAAGCTGCTTGGCGGCGGCCCCTAATTCGTCGAATTCGGCCGGCGGCACATAGCGCACTACCGGGAGATGGTCCGGCGTCGGCTGAAGATATTGCCCGAGCGTGAGAAAGTCGCAGCCCGCCTCGCGCAGATCGGCGAGCGTCTCGAGCAGTTCATCGCGCGTTTCGCCCAACCCTAGCATTAGGCCGCTTTTCGTTTTGATCTGTGGATTGCGAGCTTTGACATGCCGCAGGAGTTGCAGCGTCCAGCGATAGTCGCTCTTTCTTCCGCGGACCGTGCGATAAAGCCGCGGCACGGTTTCCGTGTTGTGGTTGAACACCTCCGGCGCCGCTTCAATCACGCGGTCGAGCCCGGCGACTTGCCCCAAAAAGTCGGGCGTAAGCACTTCGACGGTCGCTCCGGTGCGCGCGCGGACCGCCAGCACGCTCCGATAAAAATGCTCGCCGCCGCCATCGGCCAAATCGTCGCGCGTGACCGAGGTGATCACCACATGCTTGAGCCCCAATCGAGCGGCTGCTTCCGCCACGCGCTCCGGCTCGTCGGCCTGCAAGTGCTCGGTCTTGCCCTTGGGGACCGAACAAAATCCGCAGGGCCGCGTGCAGACATTGCCGAGAATCATGAATGTGGCCGTTTTTTGCGACCAGCATTCCATGCGATTGGGACACTTGGCGCTTTCGCAGACCGTTTCGAGTTGAAGCTCCTCGATCAACTTCGCCGTGAAGTGGTTCGCGTTGCCCAGCGGCACGTTGCGCTTCAGCCACCTTGGCAGCCGCGGGCCGAGCGGCTCGAGCCGCGGATCGACCGTCCCCGTTGCGTCCGAGGCCGGCGCGCCTACTCCTTGGTCCAGCACGTTCAAAATTGGCAGTTCAGGAAGCACGGCGCGCCGATTCGGGAGGATTGGGATGACCGGCCAAAAACGGATGGCCGGTGTGCAAATGGAATTTTTCGCAGCCGAACGCCGCGGACAAGTGCCGCACCACTGCCGAGCGAACCGTCGGCATGGCGACGTGCCCTTGCCGCTCTTGAGCGAGCGAACCGGCTGAGGTCCGGCCGAGCGGATCAGTCACGACGCGGCGGAACAAGCTCATTTCGGGGGCGACGTTCAGGAACGCCCCATGATACGTAATCCAGTCTTTGACCGCAGCGCCCCCCGCGACCAATTGACCGCTGCGTCCCCACAGCCCGAGACTGCCGGGCCGAGTTTGGGTCGGGACGTGAAACTCGGCCAAGGCATTTTGTAAGCCTTGTCGCAACAGGCCGAAAAACCGGCCGACGCTCCAACCAATCAATGCCAGCGGAACGAGCGGATAAATCGCCAATTGGCCAGGCAAATGGGGCCACGCGCCGCCGCCTCGATTGGTCCAAACCAGCGCCAGCTCACGGCGCCGGAGCTCGTCGTCGGACAGCCGAACGTGGGCGCGCGAGCCGGCTCGGCCAAGCGCGATCAGCGGCCGATGTTCGCAGATCAAGAGCACGATCCGCGGTTCAAACTGTTCGCCCGCTTCATAGACCAATCGGCGCTGCAGCGCCAAGGCCGCGGCAAAATCGACCGACCCCAGCAGGTGCGCCGAAACCGTGGGCGGTTCAAAAGCAACGGGACGAATCGACATCAATCAGCCGAGCGAGTATCGTGTACGGAAAGGGTCCATTGCGACCGGCGGCCAAGCGGCCGAGTCAAACGTATTTTAGCACTCTTTCGCTGCGCTCCCTAGCCCGACCGCTGCGCGATTTCGGATGGCGGCATGGCCAAAAAAGACAAAAAACCGGATCGCGAACACGACAACGAGCGGCTGATCGCCCAGAATCGCAAGTCGCGGCACGAGTACGAAGTGATTGACAGCCTCGAATGCGGCATTGTCCTGGTCGGCAGCGAAGTCAAGAGTTTGCGCAAAGGGACGCTGACGCTCGACGATGCGTACGGTCGCGTGAAAAACGGAGAAGTGTGGCTCATCGGGTGCGACATCGCCGAATATGTCGAGGCCAATCGCTTCAACCACGAAACGAAGCGGCCGCGCAAACTCCTGATGCACCGCCGCGAAGTGCTCAAGTTCGCCAACAAGGCGCTTGAAAAAGGGCTCACGCTCGTCCCGCTCAAAATGTATTTCAAAAGCGGCCGCGCCAAAGTTCTCCTAGGCCTCTGCCGCGGCAAGAAACTGCACGATAAACGCGAGACGATGAAAACCAAAGACGTGCGCCGCGACATCGAACGCGCGATGCGCCGCCGCTAACTTTGCTGGGTGAGAACCAGCCGATAAATAACTTCGGCCTGGGATGTCTGACGGGAGCAATATTGATGGCGGTCCCAGGCGTTGTCAACGTGGCATGGTGAATATGGAGTTGTCGGAGTATCGTCCGGTGGTCGAGCGGCACGGCTCGACCCGCAACGCGATCTTACGAGCCCGCTTGGCATCATCCTGTCCGTCATTCCCGCGCAGGCGGGAATCCAGTGCCTGCGACGTGCTGGATTCCCGTTGAGCGCGGGAATGACGAGGTTTAAGTCGCGCCGCCAACGTCTATAACTTCGCAGTCGAGCCAGCGCATAACTACGCCGTGGGCAACGCCGGCGTGCTGGTGCATAATATTTGCGCGGCGAGCAACCCCGGACGCCAGCTAAAAACTGTTAAGACTGCATTACTCGAGTTCCCAGAGAGTAGGCCATTCGCTGATCCTGCAAAACTTGCGCGACTCGGGCCTTTTGATCCAGCAAAATATCAACCCATTGAACTAAGTTTTCAGAATGGTCGGTACATTATTCAAAATGGTGTAACACGAGTGGAAGCCGCCATACGGGCTGGTATCACCGAACTCCAAGCGTGGATCAATTTATTCACGTAGGAGCCAAGCAACCTGTGTCAACGGAGAATGCAATGGACCGCCCTCCTCAAGATGTCGCCGAGGTGTATCTGACTTTTCTTGAACGTGCGATCACCGGTCTCCGAATGCGCATTCGTTATGGTGAACAAGTTAGCCTTGATGAGGTTCATGATCTTATGGACGCGCTCCATAACATTCCAGCGATGCTGCGCGGGGCCGGCGAATGGTTCACTGAGGAGAATATTACGGCTGACTTAGCCCGATACGACCAACGATGGTTAGGCGAGCCTGGCTCTCAGTTGCGTAACTCTCTCATCGATAATCTCAATTTGATCCGTGCCCGCGAATAGACGAAAAAACGATGGGGACGGGTCAGAATGGCACGAAGATATGGGAATCAGACTTAAGGCCGCCGTGACGGGCGCGACCGGAAAAACAAAGCACTTTGTCGGCGTGCTCGTGGAACGCAAGCCGCTGCCAAGAGATCAGCGGTCCGGCGTCCGCTCGTGCAGCGGAATACCGAAAAATCGCCGTAGCGACCGGCTGTCGGCGAATCGCCACGCGATCCCGCACTGACCGCCGACCGTACACAAGCGAAGCTTATCAAACGATCCTCACCGCGCTGGGAATTGACTGTTCCATAGTCGCACGGGTTGCTGCTACGACCACGCGGTCATGGAGCGCTTCTGCTGGTCGTTGAAGACGAATGGACCAAGCACGAATGCCTCATCGACCTGGAAACGGCGCGGCGGAGCGTGTTCAAATATATTGAAACGTTCTACAATACCGAGCGTCTGCATCAAACGCTCGGCTACCAATCCCCTAACCCATTCGAAGCCGATCACGCTCCGGCCCCAGCGGCGTAAAACCTCCGCCCCGCCGGTATCCGAAAGTCCTGGGCTTGGCTCAATCGCAGATTTCAATTGGCTGTTCGGGCGATGACGGAGGGCATGAAATGACTTGTTGTTCGCATTTCCAAGCATCGTGGGACGGTGATAGCCCTTTTTTGGAAAATATCGTCCTGGGTTATTATGATAGTCCAACCAGCGGAATCGTTCGATGCAATGCATGCGGGAGAGATTACAAATACGACCTTCTTGCGTGGGACAGTACGCAAGACTCGCGGTTGTTCGCACTTAGTCAGCTACCGTCAGGCTCGTTCGATAAGCTTGAGAAACTGCTGACGATTGCAGGGCCACCTCGCTACCCCGATTGGGTTGTCTTGCGGAGCGAGGCACTCGACGAGCAGTGGCAACAGATCGATAGAGCACTCGCAGAAATCACTCAAAAGACGACGAAGGTAGAATATCTGGTGATTGGCACAATGCCGACAGGCGTTATTCGAGTGCGCCGTGTCGATGATGCCATTGAGCAAGAGATCATGCAGAGGGCGCTGCCGGTGGATCAAATTGGCAATATCGACGAGTGGTACAAGTATTTCAATCCGTGATATATACCGCGAAATGCCGAGGTACGGACGCAATTGCCGATCGCTTGCGGTTCCAGCGGCAAGCGTCGAAACAGGAGAATCCAGCCCGTGAATAGCGGCCGGCCTGATTTGTTCAAAATCAGCGATTCGATTTTTGATCGGTATTGGAAGCTCGGCTACGCGGAGCTGACCCAGCCGGAACGGATGTTCCTCTGCATTTGGGGATTGGAGGGCGAGGTCAACAATGGCGGCTTCGATCAGTATTACTTCAATACCGCAGGGGACCACGCCTTGGACGCGGTGAAGTCGCTCCAGGCGATTGGAGCGAACCACACGGCCGAACTCGTTAAGGCGGTCAACGGTCTTTTTGGTTCTGGCGGTCCACCGTCCGTCCGAGAAGAAAGGCAAGAGCAGCTTCGTGCCCTTCGCGATCCGGTGGCCGAGAAAATGGCTGAAGCGGATCAAGAATTCTCTAAGGACCGGGATAATCTGGAGGAACTACTGACGGCCTTCGTGTCCCAAAATCTGGCGGCGTTCCGGCCGAAACCACCAATGAACAATCCACCTGCGCCGCCTGAATGCGGCCAGTAGCTGGCGGATTGGGTCGCAGGCCCGCGAGGGGGATTCGCGAGGTCGCTGGAGAAGGAACTACAGGCCGACCCGCGCGCAACAACGCGGTGCCGCTTGTCCGGCCAACCGCACGGCCAGTTAGCCTGGGCTTTTGCCAACCGGCCGCAGCGGGCTCATTTCGAGCATGAATTTCTTGAAGCCGGCCGCCGCGAGGAACTCGACGGTCGCCGAGCGCTTCGAGCCTTCGCCCGACAGCGCGACGATCGTCCCCAAGCCGTATTCCGGGTGGCGGACGAGCATCCCTTGCGCAAAACTCTCGACGGATGGGCGCGGCCCATCGCCTTCGAGCCCGGCCATTTCGGCCGCCGTCGTCAGCTTCATTCCCCCCAGGCCGCGCAAGGATGGCAAGTGCGGCTTCGGATCCTTGGCCGACGCGATTGGCTCGCTGCCGCTCGGACGGGTGTCGCTTGGCCCGTCTTCGATTTGCATCGCCGGCTCTTCAAACTCCTCGTGCAGATGTTCCTGGTCGTGCGGGTCGGCTGGCGGATAGGCCTGCGGCGAATAGCCGGGCGTCGACACTTCCATCGCGGATCGCGGCAATTGTCCGAGGAACGGGCTGGGGACCGTCATCCGCCGTTGACCGCGAAATTCGCGATAGCGAGCCATGCTGAGATGCAGTTCGGCTTCCGCCCGGGTGATGCCTACGAATAGCAGCCGCCGCTCTTCTTCCAACTGATCGACCGAGTCCTGCGAACGCTCGTGCGGCAGCAAGCCCTCTTCGATGGCGACGATAAAGACGACCGGAAATTCAAGTCCCTTGGCGGCATGCAGCGTCATCATCGTGACCCGATCGAGATTTTCCGTCCAGCCGTCGGTATCGTTCACCAAGGAGGCTTGTTCGAGAAAGCCTTCCAGGCGCGAGTGGGCCGTGTCGCGTTCGTCGAATTGGCGCGCGGCCGTTTTCAGCTCGTCGATATTCGCGAGCCGCTCCAGGTCTTCCTCGAGTTCCGAGAACTCGTATTGCTCGCGATAGCGCGAGGCGGTCAAGACGTGGCCGAGAACCTCTTCCACCGGGGCTGCGGACACCGTCCCGAGCCGGTCGATCAGCGCCACAAACTTCGCCACGGCGAGGGCGGCGCGCTTGCTCAACCCTTCGATCAGGCCGGCGTGGCGGGCGGCTTCCAGCAACGTGAATCCGCGAACCGTGGCGTAGTCGAGCAGCTTTTTAACAGTCGATTTGCCGATGTCGCGCGCAGGAGTGTTGATGATCCGCTGGAGGGCGACGTCGTCGCGCGGATTGTTCAGGATTTGCAAATAGGCGAGCAGGTCCTTCACTTCCTTGCGCTGAAAAAACTCCACCCCGTGCACCATCTGATAGGGCAAGCCTTGCGCGCGGAGCGCGAATTCGAGCGTTCGCGACAGCGCGTTGGTGCGGTAGAAGATGGCGAAATCACGCGGCCGCCGCCGCCCCTGATCGATCTCGTTGGCGATTCGCTGCGCGATGGTGTCCGCTTCCGAGCGCTGGTCAGGATAAAACGTGAGCGAAACCGGCCGCCCTTCTTCATTCTCCGTGAACAACGATTTCGACTTGCGCTTCAAGTTGTGCGCAATCAGATAATCGGCGGCCTGCAAAATCCGTTTCGTGCTGCGGTAATTACGCTCCAGCCGCACGACGCGGACGTCAGGGTAATCTTGTTCAAAGTCCAAGATATTGCTGAGCTGCGCTCCGCGCCAGCCGTAAATTGATTGGTCCGGATCGCCCGTCACCGACAAGTTGGGATAGTCGATCGACAGACCGCGAATGATCGTGTACTGCGCCAGGTTCGTATCTTGATATTCGTCAACCAAGATATAGCGAAACTGCTCGTCGAGCGCCGCGCGGATCTCCGCGTTCTCGCGCAGCAGCGTGGCGACATGCAAGAGCAGATCGTCGAAATCGACGGCGGCCGACTTCAATAGTTGAGCCTGATAAAACGGATAGACTCGCTGGACAATGTCGCCCAGCGCGTTGCCTGGCTTCGCTCGATAGACTTCGGGCGTGATGAGTTGGTTTTTGGCGCGGCTGATGGCCGCCGCCACTTGCTGCGGGGTAAAGTGCAACAGGTTTTTGCAAACCGCGTCGAGAGTTCGACTGAGGACCGATTTGCTATCCGCCATATCGTAAATCGTGTAGTTTTCGGCCAGCCCGACCAAGGGGGCATATTTGCGCAGCAGTCGCGCACAGAAGCGGTGAAACGTGCTAACCCAAACTCGCTCGCCGGGGGCTAACGCTTCGACCCGGCGGCGCATTTCGTCGGCCGCCTTATTGGTAAAGGTCAGGGCCAAGAGGTTCGACGCGCGAACGCCATGCCGCAGCAAATTTGCAATGCGGTGGGTGACCACGCGCGTTTTGCCGCTGCCCGGCCCGGCGAGCACGAGCATCGGTCCATCGATGTGCTCAATGGCCTCGCGCTGCGCAGAGGTCAGTCCGTCGAACGAAGCTGGCGGTTCGCGGTTCACGGGGGTTCACGATCTGGGAGGTGGGGGTGGCGCGCGGTTCTCAAGCGCCGGCGCCGCAGCCAAAAGGCCCATTTGTAGTATACGGAAGGACAGGCGAGAAGGGGATGGGAAGCTAGCAATGCTAGCGATGCGGGCTGCCGAAAAATTTCATCCAGCCGAGAAAAATTGCGCTCTCGGCACGGAGAGAGTTGTTATATTGAGCCGCCAATGGCGTCTCGCCTCGGGCGAGCGCGGCGCGATCGATCTGGCGAGCCTCGGCGGCTTGCATCGCGACGCGTGATCTTGTCCATCGACCTTCAGGGAGGAATCTCATGGCAGCGACTCGCATTCGTTTGAACACTTCGGCCGGCGCGGCAAAAAGCCTCAACGATCGGTTGAGCCTCAGCACGGCGGAAATCGGCCTGACCGTCCGCACGACGAACTGCTTGGAAGAAAAAGGCATCTTCACGGTCAAGGACCTGCTCAATAGCAGCCGCGACGAACTGTTGAAGATCTCGAACTTCGGCGAGAAGACTTTGGACGAAGTCTATAAGGCGCTCGAAGGGGTCGGCTTTCACCGCCCGGCTCGAACCGCGGCCGTCTAAGGTTCTGTCGCCGATCGATCGGCTGCGCGAGATCAGAGCCAAGGCAAGATCGTCATTTCACCGAAACGGTCGAACTGGCGGTGCGCGCGGTGGCTGCCAGCTCGGTCGCTATTTGCCTGCGTAGAGCGATTCTGTCCAGCGGACGCGACCGCGTTGCAGCGTGACTTGGGGCGGGGCAATGCTCACGAGTTCGACGCCGAATTGCGTTTCGCCGGCCGACATCGACGCGACTTTGCCGTTGATCGAGAGCAGGGCTTTCGTGCCGTCAACGTTGACAAAGCCCTTCAGAATCACTTCGGTGTGGACCTCGTCGCGCTGGGCCTTCGTCAATCCCTTGTGATTCGGGGGTTGAAAGAGTTCTTCGCGTTGCGGAAACGGCGCGTGAAACACGGCGGTCTCGGGCTTCGCTTTCGCGGGCGCGCTGGTCCCCTTGGCCGGCGCCGGGGCGGGACTCGGCGCCGCCGCGCTGGGCGCTGCGGCCGCGGGCTCGCGCGGCTCGGTCGCTTCGTCCGCTCGGACTCCGCGCGCGGCTGCGAGGCTAACTAGCGCGCCAGCCAGTGCTATCGCAGCTGGCGTGCCACGGCTGAAAAAACAGGCAACAATTTGGTTTGCAAGCTTGCGAACAGACGCCAACATCGTGGGATCCAAGATTTTGCGAGACAACCGCGGCGCAGTAGAACGCCTTCAAAACCATAGCACGAGAGAAGTGCCGGTCGAGCGGCAGTCCGGTCCGGATAAGCCGATTAGGCCGATTGTTTGGACTGCCCGCTCATGCGCCGTCATGAATAGACAATTCACCGCGGCTGGCCATCGGCCGGCGCGCGGCCCGCCTCGTTAACGGTACGGACCTGGCCGCGAGGTGGAATCGAGCGGCGGTAAGGCTTCAAAACCGGCGCTCGGCGGTCGGCTGGCGGTGCGAATCGCCGGCGCGCTCGCGCCGGCCCGGCCGGGCGAACCCTCACGCGGCGTAATCTGCGAGAGGGCAGGCAAGGCCTCGAAGCCGCGCTGATTTGCCAGCGAGGAGCTCCAGTTGATTCCGCCGCTGCGGGGCGTAGCAGCCGCGGACGAATGCACCGGGCTGGCCGTGGTCCGGTCGGCGGAGTTGTCCTGGGAGAAAGAAGGATTCGCCGAGGAGGCATTCGCCGGGGCGCCGAGCGACACGGTCGGAGGACGAATTTCCGGCGCGGCGGCGGGTTGCTTCGCCTCGTTCGGCACGGGGGGCGGAAGTTGTTCCAGATGCCCATCCATGGGACCCGGATTTTGGCAATGGATCGCCTCACCCTGCGGTCCGATTGGCAACGGCGGCTCGCCGTTGCAATTGCAGCCTTGCGCTCGCGGAACGTAATCCAAGCCGCAACGGGCGGTGGCTTCGGCGCAGTGCTCGCGCGCGTTCCCTTGATAATCGACCTGAATGATCTCCGGCTTGATGAACACGATCAACTCGGTTTCGGTCGTCGTCGTGCTATGGCTGCGAAACAGCCAGCCCAGCCAGGGGATGTCCTTTAAGCCAGGCACGCCCGTATTGTTGCGGACGTCGGTTCGCGTGCGGAGACCGCCGATGACAAAGGTCTGACCGTTGGCGACGCGAACGGTCGTTTTGGCCTCGCGGCGATCGATGATCGGTTCCGGGTTGGCGTCGGGCGTATATCCCGATAAGCGGCTAAAGCTCGGATTGCACTCCATGCGGATCGTGCCGTCGTCGGCAATCCGCGGGATGACCTGGAGCTTGACGCCGGCCTCGCGAAACGCGGTCGTGCCGATGTTTCCGCCTTGCGCGGTCTCGGTCAATTGTTGATAGGGGATTTCGGTTACGGAAGAGAAGGACGCTGTTTCGCCGTCGTAGACCGAGACATTCGGATCGGCCAGCAAACGCGAGTTATTGCAAGTCTGCAAGGCTTGCACGACCGCCGTCAGATCGACGTTGTGGCTGAGGTTGACAAAGGTCAGCGCGCCGTTGGTCGCGCCGGCGGCGACGGCGGCTTGGGTGATGCTATCGACTGCGAACTGGGTCTGCGGCGCGCCGGCCACATCGTGGCGTCCCTTGAAGGCATTGCTCCAATTGACGCCGAGATTCTCGACATCCTGCAAATTCAAGTCGTAGATGTAGGCGGTGATGCGAACTTGCGTGCGGGGGACATCCATTTGCAAGAGGGCTTCATAAATCTTCTTCAATTGCGATGGATAGTCGTAGACGACGACCCGATTGTCGAGGTCCATCACGGCGCATTTGCCTTCTTTGCTCAGGATCGCGGTGACCGATTCTTTGAGAAATTTGGCTTCGACGAACTGCGGGTGAAAGTTCAGCACCTCCATTTTTCCGCCGGAGCCATCCGCGCCGCCGGGTCCGCCGCCATTGGCGCCGGCCGCCTCGTCGAGCCGTTTGGCGAACGCGCGAATCCGCGCGACATGGTCCGGAAAATCGGTCACCAGCAGCATCCGCGCCGAGCCGATGGTTTGCAGCTTGCCTTGCGGCGATGCGAGGATCTTCACCCCGTTCAAGATGTCATCCGGCTTGGCGAATTGGATCGGAATCGTGACCGTCTCGAACAAGGGATTATTGTCACCCAAGTCTTTCAGCTTCATGACGACCAGCGTCTGGCCGACCGGGCGATAACTATAGCCGTTCGAGAGGAGAATGGCATCGAGAATTTCGTGCAACGGCGCGTCTTGAAAAACGCCGCTCACTTGTCCTTGGATTTCGTCCCCCATCACGATGTTGACGCCCCAATTGGCGCTGATCGAGGTCAGGGCCTCAGGCAAGGTTGTGCTCTTGAGCGTGATGCCGCCCGGCTTCGAGAGCTTTTTGAGCAAGAGCGGATCGATCGCGCCCAATTCGTTGGCGGCGTTGCCGTTCAGCCCCGGCGGCGGAGGGAGAGGACCTTGCGCCGCCAGCGGCGACAGCGAAGGGGGCCAAACCAGACTGGCCACGAGCGCAGTCGCCAGCGCCCAGCGGCGGAATCTCCGCGCTTGGTGGATCGCTTTCTGACGCCCTCGAAACTGGCCCATCGGTCCTCCGCTGACCTATTCGGCGGGATCCGCCGGGAGCGCCGGTGGAAGCGCTCCTCCGTTTTTCACGAGCAGCCTCTTGAAAAATGCCATCCTGACAATTTTCAATCGCGCCCCATGCGAAGCGTAGCTCCGCACGGCTGGTAAAATAACGACTGGCGTCGTCATTTTGCCATCGCATCCTGGCGACGACGCAGCCCGCTAACGACTTCAAATCTGCTAAACGAGGATGGCGACTGTCATGCCGCCTTGTTCTCTTTGACCGCTGCCTCTTGCAGGTCGAAAAGCACAAGCTCTAAATCCAGCACAATCTCTTTGCCGTCGGCCCCGTCCGGATGGAGCGAGAAACGCTTGGCTTGCATGAGCTTGTCCGCCTTTTGCAGGCGAGCGAGCAAGGCTTTTACGTTTTCCGCCGACCCGGATGCGGACAGCGTGAATCCAATCGTCTTAAAGTTGTAAGGGGTTTCCGCGCCGTCGTTAGGGCTGATCTCAAAGGGATCGCCGTTCTCGCGCCAGCGCCGGACCCCCGGCGTCCCGACCCGCACTTTGCGCATCTGGCAGCCGGTTTGGCGAATCTGATCGACGACCCACGAGCGAAATTCGTTCAGTCCTTGCTCATCGGCCAGTTGCGAATCCAATTCGTGCAGGCGGCTCATCTTTTCGTTGAACTGCCGCTCGATGCTGGACAACTGGGCGACGGTCGCTTGGGTCGTCTTCAAGGTCGCGCTCAACCGGCTTTCCCGATCGCGCAATCCAAAATAATCATCGGCGGCGGGCCATCCGACCGCGACTGCCGTAAGGAAAGTTAGGGTTATGACGATCCCGCGGCGATAACGGCTGGTAACAAACGCTTGAAGGAGGGGTTCGATCATGGTTTTTTCTCCTGCTTCGCCTGGCCGGCATGACCCGTCAGGTCGCAATTTAAGTCAAACTTCGTGGCGGGCCCAGAGGCCAAATTCGTCGGAGTTGTCTGCTCCAAAGCGACCTGCGTCAGGCTCGGATAGTCTTTCAAATATCGGATGAACTCGTAGATTCCCCCTTCGCCATAAGCCGCACCGGTCAACTGCATTTTCCCGTCGGACTGGATCGTGATCGTTTCCAGCCACACGTCGTCAGGCAAGCAGTGGCCAACCGTGGCGACCATCTCTTGCCAGTCGGGCCGGTCGAGTTTTTTCGCAATCGCCGTCAGATACTTCGTTTTTTTGTCGGCGGTGATTTGCTTCATGCGCCATTGCGAAATCTTTTGGGCCGAGGGCTCCAGCGTTTTTAGCTGCGCGGAAAGTTCCTCGACGGTCGCTTGCTTCATGACCCCTAGGCCCGTCAGAATCAGCGACAGGAGCAAGGCCGCCGCAATCGGCCAAGCCGACCGCATCAAGGCCGGCAGGAGCGGCTGCCGCGTTTCGGCCCGAATCCGCTCCATGAAGTTCGGTCCGAGCGCGTCGGTGCTGAGCTTTTGCAGCGCCAATTGGGTGCCTAGCAAAGCGGAGAACGGCGTCTTCGCTTCGCTCCCGTCGAAGGCCCAAATTTCCGAGAGTTCGTCCAACGGCAAGGGCTCGACGCGGAGACGCGGGTCGCTCGAGAAATTCAGCTTGGCCCGTTCGACTTCTTCCGCGCCGCCGCACAGAAAGATTTCACACAAGCTGCCGCTGGGGATTTGGAAATAGCGCTGGCAATAGCGATCCAGGCGCGCCAAGTGGTGATGGACAATTTCGGCCACGCCGTTTTGCGCGCTTTTGCCGCCGGGCCGATAGTCGAGCAAGAGCTGCCCTTGATACGAGATGCCGAGTTCGAAGCTCTCGCGGCTCAGATTGACCAAAACGACCGGGCGGTCCAGATCGCGCTGCAAGCGATTCACGGTGCGGGCCAGCGCCACGAGAACCGGCTCGACGAGCGAAACGGCCAGCCCTGCCTCGCGCGCGGCCGCCATGATCGTATCGAGCACTTTCTTGTTTGTGACCGTGAGCAGGGCGTGCTGGTGCCGCGCGTCGACTTGGCGCACGCTCCGGGCGTGCGTTTTGGGCCCGGCTCCCAACGTCAGATACAACGACGTCCGTTCCTCGAGTTGGCTCAGCTCGCGGCGCACGCGGTCGGTCGCTCCGGTCACGACGCGGGTCACGCAGAACTCTTCGTTGAGACAAATCCCCGCTTCGCAGCCGCTCAGCTTTTCTTCGGTCGCCAATTGCTTCAGGGCCGCGGTGAATTCGCTGGCGCCGGCGGGCGTGGCGAGCGAGACGGCGGCATTGCGCCATTTGATCTGGCGACAGCGAACGACCGGACCGGCGGCCCCGGCCGGAACGCGGATGATGGTGGCCAACAGATGCGTGCGCGTCACCTCCAAGGCGACGGTCGGTTGCAGGTTGTGTTTGCGGCGGCTCATCGTCGCCTTCCTTTTCTGGGCGGATTAAGCGCCCTGGGTGATCGTGATCTGAACTTTGCGAGTCGTCGTGTTGGAGGTTCCGCTGGCATTGATGATGACGGTGCCCCCGGTCCCGCTGGCGACCGTGGCGGAATAAAAGCTGGTGGCGCTGCCGGGCGGAAACGGAGTGCTGGGAATGCCGGCCGTCCAAGCATAATTTGTCTCCAATTGCTGGAGCGCGTCATGGGCCGCGGCGTTCGCCAGATAGAGGGCCTTCTGGTAGTCAAGCGTATTGTTCAAGGCCGTCGATTGCAGCGATTCGGTGTCGCACACATTCAGCACCAGCGTGAAGCAGACCGACATCACGAATACGCAAACGAGCAAGGCAATGCCGCGCCGCGTGCGCTGGCGCGGATGCCGGCGGCTCGCACGGCAGCTTGGGCGATGGTCAAAGTGGGAAGTCATAATCGGCGGCCTCGCAGGACGATTACCACGGACGAATCCAGGTCCAACACGAAAAAGTGCGGGTGATATTCGCATCGTGAGGCAGTTGCACCGTCACGAAGGTTTTGATCGAGTGGATTTGCGCCAGGTTCGTGGTGGCGGTGACGCCATCTTCTTGATATGCGGTGAATGACAGCGCCGTGATGTTTTCAGCAAGCAGGCTGGCCCCGCTCCCGTTGTTGAAGTTTACTTGGTTCGTCGCATTGTCGCGGGTCCAGGTGTAGGTCGCGCCGCTCGTCGAGATAACCGAGAGGCTGCCGCTGGTATTGTTCGCCGCGCTGATCGACGCGACCGACGAAGCCTGCCGCAGATTGCGGACCATCTGCCGGACGCAAGCCTGGGCCTGTTCGATGCGGGTGTAGTCGTCTTGATGGTCTTGCCAAGCCGTGCTCGCGGAGCGCATGACGACGGCGGTCGCGGTCACGATCGTCGTCAACAGCGAACTGGCGATCATCAACTCGAGCATGGTGAACGCACAGCGACGAACCGCACGCGCAGTCGCGCGGCAGGCGGAGTTGGCGTCGGCGGTAAGGGCCCGTTTTGACATCGGTGCACGCGCTCCAGTTCAACTGCCGAGCGCTTGATAGACTGCCATTTTTGAGATTTTGCTGGCCATGGTGACTTGCGTTTCGCCCGTATCGCACAGGCTATTCGCGTTCGCATCGTTCCAAACCGTGACGGTGATCGCCATCAAGCTGCCGACCACGCCGCCGGCCGCGACCGCGTCGGAGCGCGTGACGGAATAGCGCAGGCTCGCATAACCTTCACTGGCGAAGTTGCCGGTGTAAGTGCCATTCGTCCAATTCGCCGCCGCCAGCGCGAGATGTTCTTCCAGCTTGCTGACGCAGAAATTTGAGACGGCCGCCCGCGTTTCGTTATCGCGGCTGATCGCCAAGCCGTCGCGGACGAATTGCAACGCCGGATAAATGGCCGTGGCGAGCAGGCAAGTCGCCGCTACCACCTCGAGCAGCGACACCGCGCGGCGGCGCCGCCACGCGGATGACGAAAGACCTCGGCGAGAGTGGCGAAAACGAATCATGCTACGCAAACGTAGCTTATGCCCGGCCCGGGTCAACCGCGGAGGCCCCGCGCAAGTGCAATCGCGGGCAAGGTTTCGTGCGAGCGGAGGGCAAGGTTTAAAGACGCGGCTATTTTTCGGGCTTGCCCGCCCAGAAGCGAAATCAGAGTTTCGCGACGGCGGCATAACCGGTGCTGGCCGCTACCGTCACTTGATACGTTACATCCGGCGCAGCCAAGGTAATCGTGTAGGCGACCAGGGCGGTTCCATCAAATTGAAATTCGAGATTGGTCGCGCTGCTGGTGACCGCAACCGAGCCATTGAACACGTGGACCGCGTCGGCCGCCGTGGTGCTGGCGCCGACGCGCTGAAAAAGCTGATAGCTGACGATTTTGCCGCCGGAACTGGTGAATGCCAGAAAGTGGTTGTTGCCGGTGGTGATCGCGCGACGCTGCGCTTGCAAGAGATCGAGCGACAGCCGCCGCGCGTCGCCGGATGCCGAGAGATTAGCTTGGGTGGAAGTTCCTAGCCGGGCCATCGCAATGGCGGCAAAGGTCGCCAGCAGCGAAAGCGTCACCACCAGTTCCAGCAGCGTAAAGCCGGTTCTTATTTCGGCGTCGCGCGTGCGCATGCTACTGCCTTAGGGTCGAAGGGCCAGCCGAGATGGAACGGGTTCAGGCCGGACGAAACGGTGAAGGAAAGTCGCTGGAACCGCGGAGGCTGTGGGAGCGGTCTTGCACGCGGTAAGCATGGCAAACCGGTCGCGGAGCCCAATTAGTTCACGCGGTGCGTGGTCGGATCGAGCGTATAGGCCGTGCCATCGACCGGATTGGCGGGCACCCCGTCAGGAAAATAGTTTGGGTCCGCGGCAATGTCTGAGAGGTCGTTGGCCGGCCAAACTTCTTTGTCGAAATAATACCGTTCTACCGTCTTGTTAATCAGAGCTTTGTTTTCGTTGTTCGATTGCGTCTTCACATTAGGGAGCATGTAGCCGATGCGCGGAACGATGATTAAGGCCAGAATGCCCAAGATCGTCACGACCGCCAGCAACTCGAGGAGCGAAAAACCACGGGGAAACTGGCCTTTTGTTCGACTTTGGTGGCTCTGCATGGCTAGTGTTCCCTTCGAAAGTTGCGAGCCGGCGTTCTGGCTCGATCAAAAACGACCGACTCGCTTGCCCCGCCGACCGGCCGCTCTCTTGCGCGGGTCGACTCTTGCCCGAAAACGCTCACGCCATACGGACGACCGGAATCGCTCGATCGCTCGGGCCGTGGCGATCGAGTTGGGCCGTCCTCGGTTCGCCCCTCGCGCCAGCGATCCGGTAGCCTCCGCGACCGAATCGCGACTCCGCTCGGTGCCTGGCGGAGTTCTCGACCGGGTCTCTCTCGCCGTCGTTCGCGGCGAGTTCCGCGGCCTAGTTAACGCGATTGGTGGTCGTGTTCAGCGTGTAGGCGCTGCCATCGACCGGATTGGTCGGCAGACCATTCGGAAAGTAGCTGGTGTCGGCGCCGATGTCCGAAAGGTTCGTGGCGGGCCAAGTTCCTTTGTTGAAGTACCAGCGTTCGATCGCCGAGTTGATTTCGGCTTTGTTCTGCAAGTTCGCGTTGGTCTTCGCGGTGGCGCTCGAGGTTGTGATGCGGGGGATAATGATCAAGGCGATAATGCCCAAAATCGTAACCACCGCCAACAATTCGAGCAGCGAAAACCCTTTGCGCTTGCGGAGCGGACGGACAACTCGAGCGGACATAGGAGCCTCTCTCTGAACAAAACGTTTAGTGTGTATGACCCACCACTTGGTGCGTCGTGGCGTCCAAAGTGTAACTGGTCCCATCGACGGGACAGACCGGCAAGGAACTTGGAAAATAGTTTGTGTCGGCTTGGATATCGCTCAGGTTGCTCGCCGGCCAAACGCCTTTGTTGCGATACCAAATCTGCGCCTCCACCTCGATCATTCCTTTATTCATGTAGCATGCGTTTTTCCGCGCGTCCAATGAACTGCCGCAGATTCTCGATAAAACGATCGCCGCCAAGATTCCGACCAGCGTAATGACGCAAAAAATCTCCAACAGCGAGAAGCCGCTGTTGCTTTTTCGCAACGCGGGCTTCCGCGCCGCGGCCGGACCGAGGCCTTGCGTTGCTTGCTCGCGGCGCCGCATCAGTGTGCTCCTCCGTTCATCGCGCCGATCATGTCAAACATCGGCAGATAAATCGCCAGCAAGATCACGCCAATCATGCAAGCCATGCTGATGGTCAAAACCGGTTCGATCGTGCCGACCATGATCGAGGTCGTGCGTTCGATTTCGCGCCGCAAGTGTTCGCGGATAAAGGCGGTCGATTTCGCCAAATTGCCTGTCTTTTCGCCGACGATCACCAGTTGGCTCACGACCGGCGGAAACAGATTGCCTTGCCGATCGAGCTCGCGGCTGAACCGTTCGCCGCGCGTGACCGCGTCGCGAAGGTCCGAGACGCTGCGCTTGACCGCGCAATTGCTAATTGCTTCGATCGAGTTGCCGAGCGCTTCGACGACCGTATAGCCCGAATCGAGCAAAATGCCGAGCACATCCATAAACTGCAACACGGCCAGATCGCGAAACCAGGCGCCCAGAATCGGCAACTGCAAAATCAAGCGATCCATCCGATAGGCAAAGTCGGGCTTCTTGCGGAGCTTGATCGTCGCCACCAGGCCGCTCACCGCCAAACCCAGCAGAATCAGCGCGTACGACTTGAGAAATGAGCTCAAATCGATCAACACCTGCGTGATCGCGGGCAGCGGCACTTTCGCCTCGGAATAGGTCTTTTGGAAGACCGGAATCACGAACAGCAGCATAAACGTCACGGCCAGGCCGCCGGCGCAAACCAAAATGATCGGATAGGCGAGCTTCTTCAGCACCTGGGCCTTCAAGTTGCTCGCTTTTTCGACTTGCGAGGCGACTCGGTCAATCGTCGTGGCCAGCGTGCCGGACCGTTCGCCGACGCGGATCTGCTGCACCATTAGCTTGTTGAAGGCGCGCGGAAAGTGCGACAGGGCATTGCTGAACGTCTCGCCGCTTTCGATTTTGCGGCGAATGGTCTCGAAGATGGCGGTGTACTTTTTGAGCGTGCGTTCGCGGGCCAAGGTGGCGAGCGCTTTCGGCAAGGGCAACCCGTTTTCGACCAGCGTCGCCAGATTTCGCAGCACGAACGTCAAATCGCGCTTCTTGATCTTGCGCGCATGCAGCTCGGGCTCCTTCGTCAACTGAATGTTCAGCAACGACCAGAGCGAGCGGCTGGGCGCGGCGTTCGGCGAATTGGAATAGGTGGTAGACATGCCGTGTTAGCTCGAAATCTTGTAATAGACTTCTTCAATGGTGGTTTTTCCGGCGAGCGCTTTTTCCAATCCCGAGCCTGCCAGCTCCAGCATGCCTTCGCGCAGGGCGATTTCGCGCAACTGGGTGTGCGGCGCCCCGCGTTCGATCGCCTCGGCCAAGGCCGGCGTGATGGTCATGATCTCGAAGATCGGCAGCCGGCCGGCATAGCCCGTACCGAGGCACTTTTTGCAGCCGCGGCCGCGATAAAACGTGGCATTCTTCGGGAGCTTGCGGTTTTTCACGAGCGTGTCCAGCATCATCGCATTGGGCTCGCACGGCTCTTTGCAGTCGGCGCAGACGGCGCGGAGCAACCGCTGCGCGATCGAGCCGAGCAGCGAACCGCCGATTTTGAAATTGTCGATTCCCAGATCGCCCAGTCGCGCGACCGCGCCCACCGCGTCGTTGGTGTGCAGCGTGCTAATCAGCAGATGGCCGGTCAAAGCGGCCTGGACCGAGGTCGCCGCCGTTTCATGATCGCGAATTTCGCCGACCATGATCACGTCAGGGTCTTGGCGCATAATGTATTTGAGCGCGTTCGCAAACCCCATCCCATGTTCGTTGTCAGAGTGAACCTGGTTCACGCCGATCAGCCGATATTCGACCGGATCTTCGACCGTGACGATGTTTCGCTGCACGGCATTCAGCGCCGTCAGCACGGCATACATCGTGGTGCTCTTGCCGGAGCCGGTCGGCCCGGTGACAACGATCATGCCGTGCGGCCGATCGATCAGCCGTTGCAGGGCGGAGCGTTGGTTTTCGGTCATGCCCAGCCGATCCAGA
>DASRSE010000272.1:0-2685 GCA_035656655.1 Pirellulales bacterium | reverse complement strand
ACACACGCTCAGCGCGATGATTTGCCAGATTTTCGCGTCGACGCTGAGCGCGCTAAAGGCGATCCAGGCCATCCACGCCGATTGAATGAGCGACAGGACTTGCGTCACCACCAGACACCGCCGGCGGTCCCACCGGTCAACCAGCACTCCCGCAATCGGCCCCAGCAGAAAGGCGGGAAACAGTCCCGCGAACGCCACCACGCCGAGCAGCCAATTGACGTCGGGACGCAACATCTTGACGAACACGCCCGCGGCGACGCGCGTCATCCAAGTGCCGATCAAGGACGTTCCTTGTCCCGCGAAAAACAGCCGATAATTGCGGTGCGCGAGCGCTCGGCCGATCGCTTTGAACGACAGCCGTGCTCGACCTCCGACAGGTTCCGTGGCCATGAATCTCTCTACCGAGGAAGCGCCGCTTGATCCGGTCAACGCAGCCGAGGGGCGCGAATCCAAAAACGACGCGTGGATAGTCTTAAGCGGCCCCTACAGCCGAATTTCCATCTTCCATCGCGAAGTTCGCCGCAAATTGGTAATAGACCTCGCTCGCTAGGGCCAACTGATCGAGCGCCAGCCATTCGTCGGCCGTGTGGGCTTGTTCGATCGAGCCGGGCCCAAATACCACCGTGGGAATTCCTGCGCCCGAAAATACCGAGGCATCCGTCCCATACGGCACGCCGAGCTTTTCGCTCGCTCCGGCAACGCTTCGCGCCGTTTGACAGAGCCGCTCGGCCAGCGGGCCATTGTTCGCGTCGTGCAAGCCGGTCGTGGCTAACTCAGCCGCATCGTGCGAGACCCGCACTTCCGGCGGCAGCCTCGCCGCTAAAAAATCGATCAGATGTTGGCGCGCGGCGGCCGGGTCTTCGCCCGGCGTCACGCGGCGGTCGATTTCGATCGAGCAGCGGTCGGGGACGGTGTTCGCGCTGAGGCCACCTTGAATGGTGCCGACGCTGATCGTGGGCCTGCCGACCAGCGGGTGTTCCGCCAGCAGACCGACCACGTCGCGCTGATAGATTTCCAATTGGGCGAGCACGTCGGCCATGCGAAAAATGGCGTTCTCTCCGAGTTGCGGCCGCGAACTGTGGGCGGCGCGGCCGTGCGTGTGCAGCCGCCAGCGGACCGTTCCTTTGTGGGCCACAACCGCATTCAATAAGGTTGGCTCCGCGACGACAATCGCGTCGGGCGGCCGTGGCACGATCTTCGAACGGCCCGAATTCCACCATTCGACCGCCGCTCGCGCCCCGGTGTGGCCATATTCTTCATTCACCGTGCAGACGAGCACGACCGTGGGAGAATCCGCCGCAGAGGACTCGGCCAACCGCGCGACGGCGGCCAGGAGCGCGGCCATGCCTCCCTTGATGTCGCAAGCGCCGCGGCCGTAAATCCGGCCGTCGCGCTCGACGGGCCGCCACGGATCGATCGTCATGCCGTCCACTGGAACCGTGTCTTGATGCACCTCGAGGACCAAGAGCGAACGGTTCTTTCCCGGCTCGCGCGGCTCAATTCGGACAAACAGATTGTCGCGTTGCGGAGCGACGGTTTGACGCTCATAGGGCAACTCAAGCCGCTGGACGAGCCGTTCGAGATAGTCGGTCACGCGCGCTTCAAAAAACTCCGGACCTTGCGCCGCGCGCCCCATCGGATTGACACTGGGGAGCGAAATCAGGTCGCGAAGCGTAGCAAGCGGATCAGGCCTCATAGGCGTATCGTAGAGACTTTTCGGCAGCTTGGATACGGCGGCTCAGGGTGCGATTCAATCTGCGGTAATTGAAAAGTGCGCCAGCGCCAATTGCTTCAAGCCTTTCAGATCGACTTTGCCGGTCCCGAGATGCGGAATTTCCTCGACGTATAAAAAACTGTCCGAACCCGGAATGAACAAGTTGGGCAATCCGGATTCTGCAAGCTGCTTGCAGGTCCGTTCGACCGACAAATCGCGTTGGCGATGGACGACGATCAAGCGCTCTCCTTTGCGTTCGTCCGGAATGGCCGTCACGGCGACTTTCAACTCTCCTTCGTCGTCGGCTCCGGCGCTGAGAATTTTTTGCAACGCCTCTTCGACTTTGATATGCGGGACCATCTCGCCGCCGATTTTGGAAAATCGGCTGGCTCGGTCCGTGATTTGAATAAAGCCGTCGGAATCGAGCTTGGCGATATCCCCGGTGATGTACCAACCGTCGCGGATCACCTGAGCCGTTTGCTCGGGCTTGTTCAGATAGCCCTGCATCACGTTCGGCCCCTTGATCAAGAGCATGCCCGGCGCGCCGATCGGCAAGTCGGCAAACGATTCTGGATCGACAATCTTGGCTTGCACTTGGGGCAAGGGGCGGCCGACCGTGCCCGCGCGATCCAGCGGCCGGCCGGTTTCTTTGGCGCGGTTGGGCGGGATGTTCACCGCGGCGACCGGAGAGGTTTCCGTCGCGCCGTAGCCTTCGTAAGGGCGCGCGCCGAACTTTTGCTCGAATCGTTCGGCGACGGCTGCAGGCAGCTTTTCCGCTCCTGTGATCACGACTTCGAGCGATTGCAAATCAGCCGCGTTGCAACGTTTCGTGTACGACCGCAGAAACGTCGGCGTCGACATGATAATCGTGCCGTGCTGTTCGCGGCAGAGCTTGGCCAGAATCTGCGCATCCAAGGGACTGAAGTGATACGCGCCTTTCACCACGAGCGACAAGACGGTCCAGAGCGTGC
>DASRSE010000271.1:0-7942 GCA_035656655.1 Pirellulales bacterium | reverse complement strand
CTACTACGTCGCTTACCGTCCGGTCACGTACACGACCTACTCGACCTGCTACTCGCCTTGCTACTCGAGCTGCTACCACACCGGCTGCTACAGCAACGGTTGCTACGGCCACTAAGCCCGAGGTGAAGGGAAACGAGCCAGCCTGAGAAGTTGACCCGAAAGAACCTGGATCCGCCGGCGGGTGCTGAAAAGCCCCGCCGGCGGTTTTTTTTGCGCGCCTAGAAACGGCCAGCGCCGATCGGGTTCCATTGGAACCGGCGGCTGCTACGGCGCGTGGACCCCTTCCAGATAGGTGTAGCCTTGCAGGCCTTCTTCATAGAAGCGCGCAAAGCGACCGGCGGTTTCGTAGTCGATTTTGCCCTCGCGGACTGCGACCTCGACCGAATCGCGCAACTGGCGGATGAGCATCTCGGGCTCAAACTCGACGTAGTCGAGGACTTCGCGCACGGTGTCCCCTTTGATGACCGTTTCGAGCACGACCTCTCCTTTGCCGTCCAAGCTGACATGGACCGCGTTCGTATCGCCGTAGAGGTTGTGCAAGTCGCCCAAGATTTCCTGATAGGCGCCGATTAAAAACGCGCCGAGATAATAAGGCGAACCGTCGAAGGCATGCAGGGGCAAAGTCCGCTTCACGTCGCGGCGATCGATGAACTGATCGATCTTGCCATCCGAGTCGCAAGTGATGTCGCCCAGCACGGCCGGCCGAGTGGGCTTCTCGTTCAAGCGATGAATCGGCAGCACCGGAAAGAGTTGCTTCACCGCCCAGCTATCCGGAATCGACTGAAACAGCGAAAAATTGCAAAAATAGGTGTCCGAGAGCATCGAGTCGAGCCCTTCCAACTCCTCAGGGAAGAACTCGAGCTGCTTCGCCAGTCGCTGGATTTTGCGGCAGACCGAAAAATAGATATTTTCGGCTAAGCTCCGCTGATCGAGCGGCAAATAGCCGCCGACGAACAGATTGTTGGCCATTTCAAAGGCTTGCTGCGCATCGTGGTACGATTCCAGGACGTTGCGCATGGTGACGTTTTGATACGCCTCCATCAGGTCGATTAGCGGCTGCTCGACTTCGTCGCCGAGCTTCGGCGGGAGATCGTTTTCGCCTTGGCCGGAAACCCCCAGCACGCTGAAGACCAGCGCGCTGTGGTAGGCGACGACCGCGCGACCGCTTTCGGAGATAATCGTGGGGTGCTTGACGCCCGCTTCGTCGCAGACGTGCTGCGCGTGATAGATCACGTCGTTGGCGTATTCTTGGAGCGTGTAGTTCGCGCTCGATTCAAAGTTGGTTTGCGAGCCGTCGTAATCGACGCCAAGCCCGCCGCCCACGTCGAGAAATTCAAGCCCCGCGCCGCGCTTGACCAATTCGGCATAGACGCGAACCGCTTCGTTCAGCGCGCCTTTGATGTGGCGGATGTTGGTGATTTGGCTGCCCTGATGAAAGTGCAGCAGCTTGAAGCAATCGGCCATGCCGGCCGCCTTGAGCTCTTCCAACCCGCGGAGCAGTTCGGTCGCCGTCAGGCCAAACTTTGAGCGATAGCCGCCGGACGATTGCCAGCGCCCGGAGCCGCGCGCGGCGAGCTTCACGCGCATGCCGATTTTGGGGCGCACGCCGAGCTTTTTGGCGTATTCCAAGATCAGGCCAAGTTCGGTGTACTTTTCGACGACCGGAATAATATTGCGGCCGATCTTGTGCGCCAGCATGGCCGTTTCCACGAACTCCGCATCCTTGAATCCGTTGCAAATGATCGGCGTGTCGTTAGTCGCCATGGCAATGACGGCGAGGAGTTCCGGCTTGCTGCCAGCTTCGAGGCCGAAGTGATATTGCTTGCCGAATTGCAGCACTTCTTCGACGACTTGCCGCTGCTGGTTCACCTTAATCGGATAAACGCAGCAATAGCCGCCGTTGTATTTGTGTTCGGCGATGGATGCTTGAAAGGCATCGTGGATTTCTCCGAGTCGATGTTTCAAGATTTCGCCAAAGCGAATTAAGATCGGCAAATCAATGCCGCGCATTTGGAGCCGGTCGATCAGTTGTTTCAAATCAATCTGCCGAGTTGCCTCTTTCGTCGGATGGACGCAGAGATTTCCTTGGGTGTTGATCGAAAAGTAGCCATTGCCCCAGCGCTTCACTTCGTACAGTTCCGAAGCGTCGACGACCGACCACGGTTGGGCCTCAAGATCAACCATCCCCAGAGTCTCCAATGAAAGCAAAAATGCCCCTGACATTCGCGGTCCGAGCGGCGGCCGCGCGCTAGCAGCAATATTACCGGAACCCGCCGGGCGGCGGTATAGGAACCAGCGGCAAAATGGCGAAACGCCGGCCCGTTTTTACGTTCGATTCGTCTGTGCGCCCCAGCGGACGGATGGCCACGTGGCGGCTTGTCGATCCATGTTTTCTGACGAATATCTAGAATATTCGCGCGGCCTGATTCTGCTTCTGGGAGCCATCGTCGTATAATGACCCAAGGCGAGCCACGTCGAAGCAACCGCACGGACCAAAAAACTGCCAACGCGCGATGTCTCTTCCGCTGCAAACATTTCTGAAAGAACGGCCCTGCGAACTCTCGCGGTCGGAGGCTCTCCTTGAATCTTCGCCCGATCCTCTGTCGGAGGCACGACGGGCGATTCAGTCCGCCGCCATAGAGGAAAAGGCGATCGCAAACGGCGCCGCGCCGCCGCGAGTCAAATTGGTTGGCGAGGCGCCGATCTGGCAGTTTTCGCTGCGGACGCTATTTCTCTTGATCACGTCGCTCGCGCTGCTGTGCGGCGCCTTGACGATGCTGCCGGCCTTCATCGTCTGGCCCGTTGTCTTCTTCGTGCTGCTCGTGGTCGGACATGTGCTCGGCAATCGGCTGGGCACAACGCTGCGGGCGGATGCCGACCACGATTTGTTCGTTGAGCAACAATTGCGTTTGGACGCTAGCCCGCCAAGGACGCCCGCTCGTCCGCGCGATCTCCGTCCGAGCCGCTGGCATGAATCTGCGCCTCTGAGCCGCTGGTATTTTTTGTCGGCCGGGGCGTGGGCGGTGGCCGGAGCAATCGCCGGCTCGATCGTGACCAGCCAGTCGCTCGGGCCGCAGGAGACTCTCCCGCAGTCGATTTTTTTGGCCTTAACATGCGGTTTTTTGGGCGGGTTTTTCGGATTCCTGCTCAGCGTTATGGTGTCGACGCTGGTGGGTGGTTTGCTGGAGGCCCAGCGCGAGGGCGCTCCGGACCGCAAGCAACATTGACTTGGCCACGCCAGCGGCGATAATCGACGTTTCGCAGCAAGATTCGGCCGCCCGCGGCAACTAATTCCGGGGGCCACGTCAAACGCGCCCCCTTTTCTCTCGTCGGTTCAGTCCACAGCACTCACTTCGGAGGCGGTTATGTCGATTCGCTTTTTAACGTTCTTGGCCTGGTTGTCGTTGGGCCTGATCGCCGTCCACGCCGAAGATGCGAAAGACGTTCCTGCCACGCAGCCGTCCGCCGCCAATAAAGCAAGCCCAGATAAAGCAACGCCTGAAACCACGAGTCCAGAGAAGGCGATTGCGAAAGATTCAGCGGCGACTGCCGAGAAGCCGGCTCCGACCGCCGCAGAAATTCAAACTTGGATCAAGGAGTTGGACGATTCCGCCTTCACAACGCGGCAAACGGCCGCCCGCAAATTGGCGGATGCCGGCCAGGCGGCGGTCGAGCCTTTGGCCCAGGCCGCGACCGGCGACAGCCTCGAGGTCACACGCCAATCGATCGACATCCTCCGCCGGTTCTACCAGTCGGGCGAGGCCCCGCTGAAAGAAGCCGCCCAAGCCGCCTTGAAAAAAATCTGCGAAAGCGACAAAAAATCGGCCGCCTCGCGGGCCTCCGAGATCCTTACCCAGCCGGCGCCGCAAGCGAACAGCGCGCCGGTTCGCATTCCCGCCGCACGCCTCGCCATCGGTGCGATTCGCATCAATGCCATCGCGGGCAACGCTCAAAAAATCCAAGTTCAAAACATTAACGGCGCGAAGACGATCGAAGTCGACGACAACGGCAAAAAGATCAAAATCCAAGATGATAAGAACGGCATCAAGGTGGAGACCACGGAGAAGGTCAATGGCCAGGACAAAACCGAAACGACCGAAGCGAAAAACCTCGACGAATTGAAAAAGAAAAGCGCCGAAGCAGCCAAGATTTATGAAAAATATTCCGGCGGCGCCGCCGCAGGCAATATCCAGATTCAGATCCAAGGGAACGCCATTCCCATCGCGCCGGGACAATTCATCCCGGCGATTCCGCTGCAACCGGCCATCCCGCTGCAAATCGCGCCGCAACGGGCCGACAACTCCGCCCCCTCGACCGAGGCTTTGAAAGAGGCCAAGGAGCACCTCGACAAGGCGCAGAAAGATTTGGGCCGCGCGCTCGAACAAATCAAGAAAAGCCCGGACGACGCCGTCAAGGCGATCGAAGCCGCGCAGCGCTCGCTCAAGGAAATCGAAGGCAAGCTCACGCCTAGCGAGAAGACCAGTGCGACGCAGTCCGCGGCCGCGGACAACGCGTCCCGAGTGACAACTCAATTGGAAGCGGCGAATAAGAAGGCCGCCGAGGCTGCCGCTCAAGCCGCTGCGGAATTGCAAAAAGCCGCTGCGCAATCCAAGTAGCGAGCCTGAACGCTCGCAACTGCTGGGCAAACACGAGCCGCGGCGCGGCTTATTTTGCGTCCGAGCGGAGCGCTTGCATCAGGCTGGGCACCGCGTCATGCGCGGCAGGGCCAATCTGTCCCAAGGCGCGCGCGGCGTTTTGCCGCACGAGGGGATCTAAGTCGGACAGCGCCGAAGTCAGCGCGGGGACCGCCGCGGCCGCGTCCGGCCCGATTCGCGCCAAGGCTCGGGCCGCCTGCAGACGAACTTGTGCGCTCGAGTCTCCCAGCGCCTCCGCCAATGCCGGCACCGCCCCGGCCCCGATCCGCGCTAGCGCGTCGGCCGATGTCTCTTTTAATCCCCAGGCGGGAAACGGCGGCCATGCCAGCGGTCCTGACTCGCGCCGCAAGATCCGCTCAGGCAGCAGACTCGGGCTTTCAATCTCAACTCCGCGAGCTGCGTCCTTGGCGATCGGGATGCCGCCGCTGCCGGAGGAACTAGCCGAGCCGACATCCTGAACGCGCGTCAATGCCGCCGGATTGATGGTTACTTTTTGCTGCTCCGCGTTTTTCTTCGGCGGGGTGTCGCCGCAGCCCGCCAAGGTCAACAGACAGACACCGCAGAATGCCGCGAGTCGGAGAGGAGCGTGCATGGCCGTACCGTGAGAAAAAACCGAGTGAGCGGAGCAAAATGGCTGTCAGACGCCGTCACTCCATTGTACTCCGAGCGCCGGCTGCGGGCGGGGCGACCGGCCAAGCTGGGCCGTGGACGGCAAGGTAAATCCGCAGCAGGCACTGCGCTGGAGCTCGGCCGTTGCGGTTATTTCGATTTTTCCGGCAGCGCCGAGTCTTGCGGAGTTTCCGCCGACGGCTCGCTTGCGGACGGTGGCAGCAGTCCATTGCTCGGGTCGCTTGCGGGCGCCGGAATGGCGCTGGCAGCCGGCACGGTTTCGCTGGCCGGCAGTGTGCTCGTCGTCGGCGCTGTCGTCGCGCCGACCGGCAGTGTCGTTGCGCCCGTCGGCGCTGTCGTCGCGCCCGCCGGCGGTGTGCGCGCGTCGGGCAGGGCAAAAGTCTCCGGCTTCGAGGCATCGGCCATGATGAACACATCGACCTGCTGGCCGACGTAGAGCTTCTTGTCGGTCGGATCGACGGCATAAATCACTTGCAGGACGCGCGTATCGACGCGCTCCGTGTTCTGGCCGGTCAGCGATTTCTTCGGCACGACAAAGGGCTCGACGCGAACAAAGCTCATTGGAAACGTTTCGGTCGATCGGCCGCGGAGCGATGCCTGGGCCTTGGTGCCGGGCACAAACCGCGGGATGTCGTGTTCGTCAATATCAACCCGCACATGCAACTCATTGACATCGCCCAGCACAATGTTGGCTTGGCCCGGCTGCATGCCGACATATTCCCCTGGCCGCACATTGACTTGCAAAACTTCGCCGTCGGTCAGCGCCTTGACGGTGAGTCGTTCGATTTCGGTTTTGGTCTGTTCGACTTGGACCTGAGCCCGATCGACGGCGGCCTGAGCGACGCTGATGTCGGCGTCCCAGGCGCCCGCTTTGAGAAGAGCGAATTCGGCGTTCGCTTTGGCCAATCGCGAGGCGGCCTGCTGCTGTTGCTTTTGCATTCGAATGAGTTGTTCTTCTTGGGCGACGCGCTTCGCGTACAGATCGCTCGTGCGCTTCAACTGATCGTTCATATCGGCCAGACTCGCTTCCATCTCACGCACGGAGGCTTCATAGACGGGCAGTTGTTCCTTGCGCGGCTCTTCTTTCAGCCGCTTGAGATCAGCGTCGGCGGCGACGACCGCGGATTGGCGCACTTTGAGCTCCGCTTGCAATTGGCGATCATCGAGCCGAAACAGCGGATCGCCCTTTTTCACCTTCTGGCCGACCTGCACGTCGACCGCGGTCACAATGCCGGCCGTCGCCGAGCCGATCGAGATATTCTCGAAGATCGGTTCGACGATGCCCGAACCCGCCAGCCGATTTTGATACGGCGCGCGCGGCGGCTGCATCAGCAACTGGGGCGTGGGGACGGGTTGCCGCGACTGCAACACTTGCTGGACGGCAAATCCGAGCAAAGCCAGCGCGAATAAGGGCAGAACATACTTGGTAATCATCAATAAACCTCGCCAAATCGGGGCGAACTAAAAAAGGCTCCGCGGCCGGCATTCGCCGCCGCTTCGAATACTTAGGAATTGGTTCCCGTTCTGTTATCCGCGATCTCGTCGTCCATTTCATCGGCCAAGGCGCCGGGCAATTCTTGGCCTTGCCGCGCGGCGCTCGAGTTCGATATCGAGCGGCTGTCGGCGCCCGCCAGATGGGCCGGCCAAGTCGCCTCGTTGACGTGCAGCGCCGCGAGGGCCGCATCGCGGCGCGAGGTCTTTTGCTCGACGCGGATGACGCGACCGTCGTCCATGTAGGCAATGCGATCGCCAAACTCGAACACGCGATTATCGTGCGTCACGACAATCACGGAGCGGTCCGGCGTCACCGCCACCTCGTGCAAGAGTTCCATGATGATGTGGCCCGTGTGCGCGTCCAAGGCCGAGGTCGGCTCGTCGCAGACCATCAACCGCGGTTCGTGCGACAACGCCCGGGCAATGGCCACGCGCTGCTGCTGGCCGCCGGATAATTTCAGCGGGAGCGCGTTCATTCGATCCTTCAAGCCGACCAAGGCCAGCAACTCTTTGGCTCGGGCGACCGCCGGCCGCCGCCGCATTCCCCCGATGATCAGCGGCACAGCGACATTTTCGGCCGCGCTCAGGGCCGGCAGCAAATTGAACTGCTGAAACACAAAGCCGATATTCTTGCCGCGGAAGCGGACGACTTGCGCGCCGGACATTGCGTCGATGTCGGCCCCCAGCACGCTCACTTTTCCCTCGGTGGGGTGCATGATGCCCGCGATCACCGAGAGCAGCGTGGTCTTGCCGCAGCCGCTCGGTCCGACGAGCAAGGTCATTTCGCCAAGCGGCACGTCGAGATCGACCCCGCGCAAGGCTTGTACCTTGGCCGAGCCCGACCCAAAGTCTTTCGTCACGTTGCGACAGACAATAGCGGACATGACTGGCTTACTCAAGCAAGAAGCGACAAAACGGTCCAGAAATCTATCCTTGAAACACGACGGCCGGATCGATGACCAGCACTTTGCGAATGCTCAACACGGCCGAAATCAGAATGATAATTACGACGAGGACCGCGGTCAGGGCGAGCACTTGCCAAGGCATGTAAAACGCCAACCGCGAGGCGCCCTTGATAAACCAACCGAAGGTGGCCGCGCCGCCCACGCCGATGCCGTAGCCGATCAGGCCGACCTGAAACGCTTGCAGCAAGACCATGCGCA
>DASRSE010000270.1:0-5643 GCA_035656655.1 Pirellulales bacterium | reverse complement strand
GCAGAGGTCTGCCCGAAAATGTCTACTGCTAATTATTTCGAACGGCTGCCAAGTTATCTATCGGACGTGCAGGTCCAAATGGAGGATTACGCGCGCGATTATGGGCTCGATTTTTTTCCGACCGTGTTCGAGGTGGTGGATGCGGATCAATTGAACGAAGTCGCCGCATACGGCGGATTTCCCACCCGCTATCCGCATTGGCGGTTCGGCATGGAGTACGAGCAACTTTCCAAAAGCTACGACTACGGGTTGTCGAAGATTTATGAATTGGTAATCAACAACAATCCGTGCTACGCCTATTTGATGCGCTCCAATGCCTTGACCGACCAGAAATTGGTCATGGCCCACGTCTACGGCCATTGCGACTTTTTCAAAAACAACCATTGGTTTAGCTGCACCAGCCGCAAGATGATGGACGAGATGGCCAATCACGGCAATCGCGTGCGCCAATACATGGACCGCTTCGGGGTGGAGGAAGTCGAGAATTTCATCGATGCGTGTCTTAGCATTGAGGACTTGATCGACTTGCACCTGCCATTTATCAAGCGGCGCGAAGAACCGAGCCGTTACGACTTTAACCATCCCGAGGAAGATCCGCTCGAGACGCAGCCCGGCCGCTTCGCCGCGAAAGACTACATGGAGGGCTATATCAATCCGCCGGGCGCACTGGCGGCTGAACGCGAATCGCTTAAACAGAGCCAGGCGCAGAACAACCGTTTTCCGGCCGAACCGCAGCGCGACGTGATGCTTTTCATGCTGGAGCATGCGCCCCTGAAACCATGGCAGGCCGACGTCCTCTCGATCGTCCGCAATGAGGCGTATTATTTTGCCCCGCAAGCCCAGACCAAAATCATGAACGAAGGCTGGGCCAGCTTTTGGCATTCGACCATCATGACCCGCCAAGGGCTCGAGGCGGCCGACGTGGTGAACTATGCCGATCACCACTCGGGCACGATGGCCAGCTCGCCGACCCGCCTGAATCCGTACAAGATCGGGATTGAGTTGTTCCGCGACATCGAATATCGCTGGAATACCGGCCGGTTTGGCAAAGATTACGATGAATGCGACGATCTGGTCGCGAAGCGCGATTGGGAAAAAGAGACCGGCCTTGGCCGGCAAAAGATCTTTGAAGTTCGCAAAATCTATAACGATCTGACGTTCATCGATACGTTTCTGACGCTCGATTTTTGTCGCCAGCACAAGCTCTTTTCGTTCGGTTTCAACAAAGACGCCGATCAATACGAGATTGAAAGCCGCGCCTTTCCCGAGGTCAAGCAACGGCTGTTGTTCAACTTGACGAACGCCGGACGCCCGCTCATCGCCATCCGCGATGCGAACTACAAGAACCGGGGCGAGCTTTTCCTCGAACACACTTACAATGGCGTCGAACTAAAGACAGGCTACGCGAAAGATACGTTGATGAACCTGCACCGGCTGTGGACCCGGCCGGTCCATATTGAAACCATGTTGGACGAGGCGCCGACCGTGCTGTCGTTCGACGGCAAAGAACACACCGTCTCGCAGATCAAGCAGCGAGCTGATTGAGCAGCGAGCGGATTAAGCAGCGGGCAGATTGAACGAGTGAAGCACGAACACTGGCAGCGCGGGATCAAGACCGAGGGCTGCAGAGGCCAGACTAACTTGTAACTTGATGTGGAATCAAATTTGCACCTATGTTGCGTGTACTTTTTCTTAGCATTCGGACCCATGCGGAGTTGGGCTCTGCTCGCGGCGACGTCGAAGATTGCCAACGCGGGCCGTTTCCAACAGGCTGCTAGGCAAAAGCGGCCCTGAAAACCCTCGGGCCCGAGCGAGGCGGAGTTGAGTCATGTCGCTGAAGGATCTCGTAAAACAAGAATTGTCCGGTCTCGCTCCGTTTTCCTCCGGCGCGCAGGCGCTCTCGTTGACCGTTGGCGTGCAGCAATTCGAATGCCAACTCGTCGCGCTCGACAGCTTGGCATGCGCGTTTGAATCGTTCCGATTGCGGACGCCGGCCCTCGCCTCGGCCTCGATAGAGGAACTCAAATCGCTCAGCGCGCGGTTGTCGGCCAAGGTCTCTTATTTGCTCGAGACGATCGGCGCGTTGGAGGCCGACGCCGAACAATGCGTCGTCCAAATGCGCTCCATGCCCCCGCAAAAAGACGAAGAGGGGACGAGCTACTATGAATTGCTCATCCGCCGCGGCGGCGAATTGCGGCTCGATCGCTATCGCAAGCTGCCGGGCGACGTGCGGCAAGTCGTGGCGGCGCAAGTTACCCGCGAAGTCTTTTTCCGGCTTGTGCAAGATTTTTCCGAGACCGCCGGCGGGTAAGAATCACGGCGCCCGCGCTTTCGTCGCTTGTTTCTCGGCGACGACTCGTTTGATTTCCGCTCGGATCGCATCGCCGATTTCCGCCTGATCGGGCGTGAGTGCGCACACGTCAAAATAATAGATCGCGCGATCGAAGGCGCAATGGCTGAGCAAGAACTGATTGAGATCCGCAAATTGAGCCGGGTCGCGCACCGTGATCAGAAAATTGCCGAAATTATCGAACACCAAGAACTGCTCGTAGCCGCTTTGTTGCAAGGCCTGCATGCAGCGCAATGCTTCCGCATCCGCCGCCGCCGTTTCGACCATGTATTCAAAAAACAGGGCCGGCCGCCGGGCCGCGAGAAATTCGCGATGGGCCAACAGAATCGGAAAGTCGTAGCCGTCGGTATCCAGCTTGATAAGCTGCGGCTGCGCGAACCGCGGATGCGCGGTCAAAATCGTCTCCAACCGGCGGATCGCGATCGTTCCGTTTGATGAACGACGATCCAATCCAGCGGTCGGCGATGCCTCAGCCGGCAGAGCCTCGACCGGCAAGGGGTCGGCCCGCCCTGCTTCCCTGGGGGCGATGGTGGTCGTGCCGGAGAGCCGGTCGAGTCGATTGGCCGCGACCGAACCCTCACGGTCGCCGACAAAGCATTTTTCCAGCTCGATGTGCGGCCCGAGCAATTGCGCATTGTGTTCGAGGAAGGACTGATAGGCCGGGTCGCCCTCAATGCACAGAACGGGCGTGCGGCCGCCGAGGTTGAGCAGCGCGGCGGTATCGCCCACGTTCGCACCGATATCAATCGCACAAAAACCCGAATCGCGCTGGCGCAGCGCGGCGGCGATGATTTCCAGCGGCCGATCGTACCACTGCCAGTGCGATCGATAGAAGGGCAACGCATGGTCGTGGGGCAAGAGGAGCGTCGCCGAACCGAGGCGATAGTTCCGAGTCGGCCGCCAGCGCGCGTTAAACCAAGCGACGAACCGTTTCCGCAATCCCATCGGGTTGGGCCCCCTTTTGCATCGATTTCATGGGAGGAATCGCAGCCGTCGTCAAAGAGGGCGCTGACAAATAGCGCAGCAGTTGGCGAGCCATCGCCGGAAACGTGAAGTATTGCGGATACAGGTCGCGAATCGCCTCTTGTTTGCGGCGGATGTCGGCGGCCGTGTGGGCGCTTAAAATCTCGTGCAGCCCGCTGGCCTCCGCCAAGGGAACCAACACCGCAAACTCGCTCCAATCGAGCACGTCGGTATAAGGAAGCCACGGCTCGTCATAGATATAAACCGGAATGCAGCCGAGTTGCAGCGCCTCATACATCCGAAACGACGTTTTCCCATAGCCCCGCGGGCAAAGGGCGAATACCGATCGCGACAGGGCTTCGACAAACATGCGAGTTTTTTTTTGCAGCCGGTTGGGATCGGTCGAACCCCAATCGTTGGGCACATGTTCGACGCGATACTCTGCTTTGCCAGCGAGCGCGGCCACCATCGCTTCGCGGCATGGGTACGGCTCGGGCGAATCTTTGATCAGACCCAGAAACGATGCGCGGATGTCGCGCGGCAAGTTCAAGGCAGGATGCGGATCGCAGAGCAGCGGCAGAGGAATATCGCCGCAGCCACCACAGCTAAACTCCAGAATGGGAACCGGCGGTATAAAGCGCCCGCGCTGCCGCAAGCCGTTGTCGTGCATCGACAACGTGCAATATCGAACCCCGGGTTGCAACGCGCCACGCAAGAATTTGCGAAGCCGCTGATCCCACGGATGCCCAAACAATCGCCGCAGACCGCGGATCCGCGGGCGGAGCACGCTGTAACTGGTCCAGTAGACCGGTACATAGACCCAGTCCGCGGCGGCCGCTGCAGAGTCGCTCTCGCTCGGCGAGCGAAACCGGCTGCCGCAACTCCGATCGAGCCTTTCCTGCGCAGCATGTTCCAACAAAAAACGATGGACGAACTCTTCGGCCAGCGGCCCGCGCTGGTGCCCCGGATAAGGAAACGGGAAGGGCTGACGAAATTCATCCGGAACTTCGAGAATGTGAATCATGCGCTCGTTCTTTCGCGGCTGGGAGGTCCGGCGCGGCGGTTGCGATTCGGCTGGCCGGTCGCGCGCGATCTGTTGCCGGTGGACTCAGAGCCAACTCAAAATTTCGCGATGACGCGCGTCGGTCGATTTGCCAAGCAGTTCCACGGCCAACCGATTCGTCGATTGGTAGCAACGCGTTTGCCGATCTAAAAAGTGCGTATGGATGCTGACTAGCGGCTGCTCGTCAAACAAGATGCGATCGGCCTCGACGCGGAATTTTTCCAGCCGCTCGCGGCGCTGCGGTTTATGGGGCAGGTCGATCCGCCACCATTTGCGCTTCGGATCACACTGATTCAACCGCCACCAGCCAAAATTATGGTGCATCGTGATCTCTTGCACGCGAAAGTCCTGGCCGGCGTCGTCTAAGCAAGCCTGCTCGTAGAATTTCGAAGTTTTCGTTTTCTCGCGCCACCACGCGGGAAATCTCCGGCTGGAGGCGGCCAGATAGCCGGCGTTGTATTTTCCATACTTTGCCTCATCTGATTCGAGAATCATGTGCCGCGACAAGCAGACTTCGTGCGTTTCCAGGTCGAGGCCCCAGGGCGGCCCAAAGAATAGTTGGTCGGCATCGGCAAAGAGCGCATTGCCCGCCCCTTCGAGCGCAATCTCCAGAATGTCGGCCTTGCGGTTGACCAATTGAATGAACTCGGGCGTTCCTTGCTTCACCGTCAGATTTTCCGGCAAGAACGGGATCAGCCGCAACGGATTGCGGAGCCGCTCGTTTCGGAGGCGGCTCTCCACGACGCGATCGCAGCCGACGAACAGCTCGAGATCCGCGAAGAGCGACAAACTCTTCAACATCACGAGCAGTTCGTCGTAGGCGCGGTGATCGGCCAAGGTGCAAACGGAGCGGAGCATGGCAAGGGAACCGTACGAGTGCGAGAAATCTGTCGGCCGCTTCAAGCGGCTCGTTTGCGCGCCTTCCAATAATGTCGAATCATGTCGGCGAACATGTTTTTCTTGTGCGAATAGGATTGGCGCGATTTAAATCCGATCCGCAAATAGCGGCGCAGTTGGCGATAGGTCGGCTGATCGATCGTCAAAAACTCCTCATGGCACAATTCGACAAGTTCGTCCGTCTTGTAGCCAATCCGTTTGAGCAGATAATCGTACAGGCGATTCACCGCCAGCTTGTGCCGATAGTCGACCGACTCGGCATGCGTTTGGCTGCGGCCGAAGAACTGGTTGGCCTGATGAACGCGATAGCGCGTCAGCGGCTGCGCCAAGTTGAATTTGCTGGCGCCGGCGATCGAGGCCCCATAGACGA
>DASRSE010000269.1:0-2819 GCA_035656655.1 Pirellulales bacterium | reverse complement strand
GATTCCTCTCCATCTACGACGACCATTTTCAGACCTCGACCGATGGAGTGACCTGGAAGCCGCAAGCCGCCGCCAAGTTCACGGCGGCGGATGGAATCGGCAGTGGCTACCTTCGCCGCTGGGCCGCTAGCAAGGATACCGTGGTGTTCGCGGGCGACTATGCGCTCGGCGATAAACCGCGCATTGGTTGGATCGGCAGTTCCCAAAATGGCGCGACTCCACTGCGCGTCGAAACCGAGCCGGCCGACGTCCGCGGGCTCGCCTTTGGCCACGGCGAATTCGTCGCGTGCACGAAAGACGGCGTGCTGCTGCGCTCGAACGATGGGCAAAAGTTCGAGCACGTCGTGACCTTGGACGATCAGTTCGACGACGGCTGTCTGCGCTTTTACCGCGAGCGCTTCTATGTGCGCGGCCGCCACGGGATGCAGGTTTCTATCGACGGGTTGAAATGGGAACCGCTGGCCAAATCACTGCGCATTCCGCGCGCCGTCGCGCCAGACGGCGTGGCGGTCGATTGCGGTTGGGGCGGCCTCGACTACGCCGCGGATGGCGAGCATTATCAAAAGGCGAAAGTGCCGATCGATCCCACCGGCATTTGTGACGTGCTCTACGTCGTCCCGCGCGATCAAGCAACGGCTACGACAAAGAAATGAGCCCGCGGCTAGTTGCCGCCGCGGGGCCTGCCCGACGTTTCCGCTGAAGTTCACTTCGTCGGGCTCAAATCGACGCACTTCAGCGTCTTCGTGTCGCGCACATAATACTTGCCGTCGCAGAGAGCTGGCAGCGCGCGCGTCAGGCCGTCCAGCAATTTTGCCTTGGCCAAGGGACGATACGCTTTCGGCGAAGGCTCGGCGATGATCAACTCGCCATCGGTCCGTTGGATCAACAGTTTCTTGTCGGCGATCAATAAGGTAGCCATCCCAAAATCACGCTCGGCCCATTGCATCTTGCCGTCGGTCGGATCGATGCAGCGCAATTCGGCCACCCCCACGTCGTCGCGCCCATGCACGCCGTACAGATAACCGTCGAAAAAGACAGGGGTCGGATACTGGCTCGACAGCGAGTCGTCGTTTTCCCAAATCGTTTTCGCGCTGGTGCCCGTGAACTTGGCCCACACCGCGCCGATCCCGTAGTTGGCCGTCAAAAACAAATGATCGTCAACGACGATCGGCGTGGCAGCATTGACCGTGGGGCCGCGCTTGCCAAACGGAAACGTGAACTGCACTTGGCCGGTCGCCGGGTCAAGGGAGATCAGGTTGAGCCGGGTGACGAATATCGCTTGTCGCGCTTGCTTTGGTCCGACGACGACCGGCGACGAATAGCTGGCCTGCTCGTTCCCAGTTTTCCAAACAGTCGTGCCGTCTTTAAGCGCGAACGCGACGATGCCCGCGCCGGAATCTCCGCCCACGTTCATGAGCAAGTTGTCTCCTTCGACGACGGGCGAGCTGCCGACGCCGAAGTAGCCGGCCGGCGCGTGGAACTCCTTCAGCAGGTCGCGTGACCAGAGCACTTTGCCGGTGTCGAACGCGACGCAACGCAGACCCCCGTCGTTGCCGACGAGAAAAATGCGCTGGCCGTCGATCAGGGGCGTGCAGGCCGGTCCTTCGCTCCGATTCGCAAACGAGTTGGTCCATTTAACGGCGCCGGTCGCCGCGTCAAGCGACTCGACCACGTCGGCGTCCTTCGGATGATGGAACAAAATGGCGCGGCCTTGTGCCACGGCGACTCCGGCGTTTCCCGCGCCGACATCGCGCTGCCACACCACGGGCGGCCCCTGGGACGGAAACGCGGCCGCGATCGTTTCGTTATCCGCCTGACCGTTGCGGTGCGGACCCAGAATCTGCGGCCATTCTCCGCCGCGGACGGCGAGGGGCGACAATAACGACGCCGTCAGCAAAGCCGCGATCCGCGGAAAGGACGGTCGCAAAAATCGCGGCTGGAGAACCGCCGCGCGCCGACTATATTGCCAAGCCATCGAGCGTCCGCAATGGCCATAGCCAAATCCCGTAGGCATAACATTCCTCCTTAAAAAGGGCGAGACCCGCGGCCGCGACCCTGGGGGAATTGGCGGCACTGGATTATAATCCCTGAAACTCGTTCCCCCAACCGACGATCTGGCGACTCTCGCGCCGCCGCGCGGAGCGTCTCCTGGCCGCCGCCTGCCGGCGTGTCCGACAACCGGTTATTTTTCGTGGCGAAATTTCCCTTTCGATTATATGGCAAGAAGCGCGGCGACCGGCGAACCGGCTCGCAAACGCTCGGAAATGCCGGCGAAGCGCTCTTCTTCGCGTTCTTTTTCCTGCTCGGGATGGCGTCGCTCGGTTGGCTCCTCGTCCGCTGGGTGGTCCCTGAGTGGCGCGTCATGCACAGCTTTGTCCCGACCTCCTGCCGCGTCGTAGGCAAACTGCTCGAAAGCGAAGTCGGAGGGCAGTTTTTGCCCCAGGTCAGCGAAGAGGCCTTTCGCTATCGACCGAGAATCCACATTCAATATGTCGTCGAGGGCCAAGCGCACGAAACCGCGACGTACGATATCGACGGTGAATCGTTCCCCACGCGCGAAGAGGCTCAACGCATTCTGGATGGCTTCGTCGATGGCCGCGAATACCCCTGCTGGTACGATCCGGCCGATCCTGATTCGGCCGTTCTCGTCCGCGGCTTCACTTGGTGGCTCTGGATCGTGTCGCTGGTCCCCGTTTCGTTTTTGATCATTGGCGGGGCGGGCTTGATCTGGGCTCTATTTCAATGGGGCAAGTCGGCCGAGCATCGCTCGGTTGCGGTCACGCGCGTCTCGGCTCTGAATCTCTTGCAGGCGAACAGCG
>DASRSE010000268.1:0-6737 GCA_035656655.1 Pirellulales bacterium | reverse complement strand
ACTTTGACGGAAATAATCGGGCCCAAATACTCGGCCGCATAATCCGCCTCGGTGGCGACGTTCGCACCGGCCACCAACGCGCGCGTGGCCGCATCGCCGCGAATCTCGATCTGCTGCCGGCTCAAGGCGGCGCCGATCCGCGGCAAAAACTGCGGCGCAATGTCGGCGTGGACCAGCAGCGACTCGGCCGCGTTGCAAACTCCCATTCGTTGGCATTTCGCATTGACCGTGATTCGCTCGGCCATGTCGAGATCGGCCGAGGCGTCGATGTACACGTGACAATTGCCCGTGTAGTGCTTGATCACCGGCATCTTCGCCGCCGCCACAACGTGGCGAATCAGCCCTTCGCCGCCGCGCGGAATCGCCAAATCGATGTACTCGGGGAGGCCGAGAAAATGGCTCACGGCCGCGCGATCGGCGGTGCTCACCAGTTGCACGGCGTCGCGCGGAAGGTCGAGTTCCGCGGCGGCCGCATGGATGATTTCAACGATGGCGCGGCTCGAGTGGGCCGCTTCTTTGCCGCCGCGCAAGATCACCGCGTTGCCGCTCTTGACGCAAATCGCCGCCGCATCCGCCGTGACGTTCGGCCGCGATTCGTAGATGAAAAACACCACACCCAGCGGCACTCGCACCTTTTGAATCTGCAAGCCGTTCGGCCGGCTCGTGCTTTCCAGGACTTCGCCGACCGGATCCGGCAGGGCCGCAACTTCGTCCAACCCTCGGGCGATGGCCTGAACGCTGCTGTTGGTCAGCCGCAGCCGATCGATTTCGGCCGGGGTGAGTTGAAAACCAGGCGCGGCGGACAAGTCGAGTTCATTCGCCGCCAACACGCCGGCCGCTTCTGCCCGGAGCCGTTCCGCTGCCAACCGCAGCCACGCGTTTTTGCGCTCCGTCGGCAGCAGGGCCACAGCGCGGCTAGCCGCCTTCGCGCGACGAGCCGTTTCGAGGCAATCGTCGCGGAGCGAATCGACAGGAGCGACGGCTAGAGACATCGGCGTGCTCGCAGACCAAGAAGAGGGCCAAAACAGGGCAAATTCTGGCGAATAAAACCTCGATCCGCCGTGTTGAAGTATCGTTGAATCGCCCCAGAGCGTCAACAGCGATCTCCTGCTTGCCGCGCGGCAGCAAACGGCCCAAAAGGCTTGCCGCAGCCGTAGTTACGATCGCTTCTCGCCGGGCGCTGGTGGCTCCAGCGGCGGGCAACAAGCGGCGAAGACACTCAGGGCCTCGCGCGTCGCCGCGACGTCGTGCACGCGGAGAATTTGCACCCCTTGTGCGGCCAGCGCCAAGCTCGCCGCCAGCGTCCCGGCGGTCTGCTCGGGAGTTGAATTGCCGCTGAGCTTGCCGATGAATCCTTTGCGCGAATGGCCCACGAGGAGGGGGCAGCCGAGCGAGTGCAGCCTCCAGCAATGGGCCATTAGGGCGATGTTGTGGGCATGCGTCTTGCCAAATCCGATCCCCGGATCGAGGCAGATCCGCTCGCGCGTGACTCCGGCGGCCAACAGCGCCTCGCGGCGCTCGCGCAGAAATGCGCCGACCTCGGCCACGACGTCCGCGTAAACCGGAGCATCTTGCATTGTGGCCGGCGTTCCTTGCATGTGCATGGCGCAAACGCCGGCGCGGCTCTGCGCGGCCAGAGCGAGCATTTCCGGCGCGGAAAAACCGCTGATGTCGTTGATGATCTCGGCGCCGGCTTCGATAGCCGCGCGGGCGATGGCCGGCTTAGTCGTGTCGATCGAGAGCGGAATGGTCACCGCTTGGCGGAGCGCTTGCACCACCGGCAAGACGCGGCGCAATTCTTCGTCGAGCGCGACCGGGGTGGCATACGGCCGCGAACTTTCACCCCCCATATCGAGCAAGTCGGCCCCGGCTTCGGCCAATCGGCGGCCTTGCTCGATTGCCGCCGCTGCCGAGAAAAATCGTCCGCCGTCGGAGAACGAATCGGGCGTGATGTTCAAGATGCCCATCACGAGCGGGCGCGCGGAAAGCTCCAACCGCCGCGTGCGAAGTTGCCAAGCGGTCGCCCGAGTTGACGTTGCGTGGAAAAGTGCCGCGTCGGTCTCTGCCGAAGAGGAGCCGGCCGCCGCGGTACGAGCGACTTCAGGCGGGCGAGCAACGTCATCCGGAGGCGGGTTCATGCTCCGATCTTACCACGGAGATTCCATCAAGGCGACGATCTGCCGCGCGAGCCGTTCGATCAGCACTTGCTGCGTCGTAGCGATGGAGCGGCCGAACTCCGGAACATCATTGGCGGTCGCCGTGACCGTGGCAAATTCGCCCGGCCCGGCGCCGGGTTGCCCGCGACCGACGAGATTCCCTTTGCGGTTTACCCAATTCACTTTGACCGTCATGCTCAGTTCCAGCTCTCGCACGTCTCCATTGATTGTCTCGGCCAGAACTCCCTTTTTGTCGGAAACGATCCGGCCGGAGAGGATGCTGTCGGCGTTGGGCGAGCCGACGACCTTATAGGGCGTTTTTAGTTCGATCTCTTTGACGACGGCTTCGGTCAAGCGCTCGCCCAAGTCGCGGCGAAAGCTGTCGCTTTCAAACACCGGCACAAACACCGTGTGGATATCGCTCGGATAGAGCGTCTGATTGCCAAACTGGTAGCCGGCGCAACCGGCGCATGCCAACAGCCCGCCGGCAAGCACCGAACGCGTGAAATCTCGGCGGGTAATGCGCGAGGCGCCAGTGAGCATGATGCGTGGTCGTACTGGGGGATGCGGCCGGCGGACGAGGCGGCGGCCCGCTCGGGGCCTATCGCTGCGTCGTGCCTTCGGTCGTTTGTCCGGCCGCATTCTGGCCGGTCGCGACATCGATCGGCGCGGTCTTCGTCGGAGTCGTTGCCGGCGCGGCCTTCGCCACGTTCGCCGGATTCTGTCCGGTCAGAATATCTTTCACGTATTCATAGTTGCTCAGCGGCACGTCCGGTTTACCGTGATAGGCGTTGATTCGCTCTTGGGCCAGGTTCGCATAGTTCGAGTTCGGAAATTCCTTGACCAGCGACGCGTAATAAACCTTGGCGGCGCCATAATACTCGCCCTTGGCATAGTATTCGGCCCGTTGCCAATCGCGCCGCGCCAGTTGACCGCGAACATCCGTCTTGGCGGCCAGCAAGCGATCGCGTTCGCCTTGCAATTCGTTGGGGAATTGGCGAAGCATTTGCGTAATCAACTCATCCGCCTCTTTGAGCGGCGCGGAATCGTATTCGGGCCCTTGATATTTTTTCAACTTCGCTTGGAGGTCGAGCAGGTGCGCCTGCACCTGAAAGCGGCTCTTCGGGTAGTCCTTGCGAATCAAAGTGTAGTAGTAGTCGGCTTCTTCCCAGTGGCCATCGAGAAAGTGAGCGTTGGCGGTCGCCATGATCGCGCTATCCGCGAGCGGACCGGTCGGGTCCTTTAGCCGTACATGATCCCAGGTCGCCAAGGCGTTCCCTTCGGTGTCGAACCAGGGCCGCGTCTTGTCCAGAAAGTTCGGCGTGACAATCCAATGCGGGTTTTTGCGCTCGGTCTTTTCCCAATACTCGGCAATCGCAAATTGCCGCGCAATCGCTTGATCGAGATAGCGCGAGCTGGGATACTTCTTCAACAGCAAACTGTAATTGTCGTTCGCCTTGGAATAGCGGTCGGCGAAGAATTGGCACTCCGACTGAAAGAAGAAGGCGTCTTCTTCCAGCGGCGAATCGGGCCATTTGATCGCCGCCTTGGCATACAGTTTGGCGGCATCGTCGTACTTTTGCTGCTTGAACAGAATCTCGCCATCGGCGTACAACTGCCGCGCTTCGACATGATTGGGCAGCCGGCCCATTGCGCTCTTGTAAGAATTCGAAATCGCCTCGGTCGAGAATATCCCCCAGCCTGAACCGCCATCGGTCGACGGCGGCGGCAAATAGCGCGGGTCCGGGTCGGGGAATCGTTCGCCGATGGCCCCTCCCGGCGCGGCCGCGGCGATGGCCGGCGGAGTCGCGACGTATTTGCTCGCGCAACCTGGGCCGCTCAGGACCAAGAGTCCGCTGCACAGGAGCCAGCCACATTGGAGCGCGCGAGAAACGGTGAACATCCGTGTTCGGTCCGAACGAATAGATTGTGGAAAAGACGAGAAAAAGTTGCGATCCGACGCTACGAGCCCAAGTTAAGGTAGGCGTGCATCGTCAGTTTTTTACCGAGCAATCCGTATAAAAAGCGATTCATAACGCCGCGCAATTCGCCGCGCGTCGAGCGATCAAGTTCCAATCGCTGCCAAACTTCACTCACCGGATCGGCGAACAGCGCCAAGGCGCGAATCACCCCGGCGCTCACCGACACGACTTGTTTCTTTCCACCACGGCAATTCACGCACAACACGCCTCCGGCCAGTTGGCTGAACGCGATGCGACCGGTCGCCGGGACCGGGCTGCCGCATTCCGCGCACTGAACCAGTGCCGGCAGGTGGCCCAGCACACGCAGCGCCGTCAGCTCGAATCGCAACAGTCCGTTGGCCACGGCGCCGCCGCGGGCCAAGGCCTGCAACGTGTCGCTGGCTGAATCAAACAACTCCGGAATCGGTTCGTAGTCATGCGTCATTTCATCCAACAACTCCGCCACGTAGTAGCCCGCGTAAAGACTAGACAAGTCGCGGTCGGCGGGCCGGAATCGTCGCTCGAGCTTTGCTTCGGTGAGCAAGTCGAGCGCATCGGACGATTTGCGCAGGAACACTATTCGACAAAGGCTCAGTAGGTCAAGGGCAGACTCGAAAGGTCCTTTCGGGCGGCGTGCTCCCTTGGCCAAGCCCCGCACCTTGCCAAATTCGCGAGTAAACAGCGTGACAACGCTGCTGGTTTCGCTGAATTCGACGACACGCAGCACCAGCGCTATGGCCTTTTCGGTTGACATGGCAGTTGGAACTTAGGCAAAAAGCGGTCGTGCAGCAAAACCGAACCGATGGGCGCTTTCCTCATCGGCTCACCCGTGCCTGAATCTCGCTCGCAGCGCATGGAATCCGCAACGGCGTGCTAGCAGTCGCGCGGCGCGGCGGTCTGCGGTCGGCGACGCCAGGAAGCTAGCCAGACCAGCGCCAGGGCCGCCGCGATAGCGCATCCGACCCAGCGAATCGGACCCGCGCCAAACACGATCGTCGCATTGATCCACATGAACGCGAGAAAGAATTGTACGCTCCAGTCGCTCCAGCGACTGCGGCGCAAGGGCCAAGTTGGGCCATTTTTCCACCACAGAAACGCGTCCACGACCCAGACCAGCATGAGCAGGTGATTGACGTACAGCCCGCCACCCCAGGACCAGCCGATCGTTTCCTCCGTCCGTCGAGCGGTGAATTCGAGGGCCGCGGCATGGCTCCAATGATGGACGAAATGATAGGCGCACAGCACGTGCGCCAGATACATCGCACAGCCAACGGTCCAGGCCCCCCGCGCCACGCGCCAGCGAGATCGTTCGGATTCTGGAACCGGCGATTCTTCGGCACGTTTTGACCTCGCACCCGCAGCGGCGGGCCAACGGCCCAGGAGATTCAGCCGAACAGCAGTCGCCACGCCATAGCCCGCCAGCGCCAGCCAGGCAAAGCCGCGCGTCAGCAGGTCCTCGAACGACATGGCACTTTGAGCGTCGGAAGAATTCAGCAGACGCAGCAAGATTCAAAAACCGGTCAGGGCAAGCCATCCAAGCAGGCCACCCGGTTCCGCATTAGACCACCCTTCGCTTCGCCGAATTACTGATCGAACCGCGCGGATAGAAACGACAAGCGTCCGCGAAACGGAAAAATAGGCCGAACGAGGATGCACCGCCGAAAAAGCGGCGGCATGTTTGCCAAGAGCGGAGTGGTCAGAGCCGGGATCGAACCGGCGACACACGGATTTTCAGTCCGTTGCTCTACCAGCTGAGCTATCTGACCAATGCGACCGGCGCGGGCCGGCTGCCAACTGGAATACGCTCCATAGTACCTAAAATTATCTTGCCGGCAAGCCGTCCTAAGCGGCGCGGGGCCGACGAACGGAGGGCGCCGCGGAATCGCTCGCCCCGTACCGCCAGACGCTAACAGAAAGCCTGGCTTGGATCGTCTGCCGAGTCGGCCGCGACTAGCGCCGTGGAACCGGCCGGACAAATCCGGTTCCTCATCGGCGATCGCGCCGAGGCCACCCGCCAAATTTGCACCGCGCGCCGTCGCGGGCGCGCCCAGCGGCATTCTCCCAGTCACGGGAACGCTTACTTTTTGTCGACCGGAAAGACTTCGACCGACTTCTCATGCAGTCGATAGCCGAGACCGGTTCGCATGGTGGCGGCTCGAAAGACGTCGTCCAGCGTCCCGTTCTGCACGTTTACGCTAACCAATTGGTCGAGCGAAATTCCAGCAGCGCGAATCGCCGCCTCGTCGAGTTCAACTTTGAGGTCGAGTTTTTGTCCCAAGGCGGTTAGCAGTTTGCCCACCGGAACGTTTTGCGCGGCGAGCTTGTCGATTTTCTTCGTTTCCTTGGCGGCCGTTTTCTGCGACGAAGCGCCTTTCAAAGCGGCGGCCACGCGATCTTGATCTTCCGCCGAGGCGGTCACGGTCAGCTTCGCTCCGGCCGTGGAACATTCGGCCGCAGGCGCCGCGCGTTTTGCGCGATCGGCCGCGGCCGCGAGATTCGCGCCGACCGGAGAGGTCCGCGTCAGGACCGGCGCGGCAGGCAGGGGGATGAATTTGATCACGTCTCCGGCCGCGGAAATCGAGAAGGTCAGATCGTACTGGGCCAAGATCAAGCTCATCCG
>DASRSE010000267.1:0-36061 GCA_035656655.1 Pirellulales bacterium | reverse complement strand
AAAGGGATGCAAACTCGCGAGAGCAAGCAAATCCCAAAAAACGCAGCTCAGTTCGGATTGCAGGCTGCAACCCGCCTGCATGAAGCCGGAATCGCTAGTAATCGCGGGTCAGCATACCGCGGTGAATGTGTTCCTGAGCCTTGTACACACCGCCCGTCAAGCCACGAAAGTGGGGGGTATCCGAAGTCGCCGAGCTAACCCGCAAGGGAAGCAAGCGCCGAAGATAAACTCCGCGATTGGGACTAAGTCGTAACAAGGTAGCCGTAGGGGAACCTGCGGCTGGATCACCTCCTTTCTAAGGATATTAACTTCCAGTTGGCGACAACTGAAAGTTCATTTGGGGACAGTCCTTGTGCCAATGGCCAAAGAGGTCAGCGTTTATTACCGGTTTACCGGCGGTTTATTACCGGTTTACCGGCGGTTTATTTGCCGGTTTACAGGCGGATTCGTCCGTCGAGAACACCGCGTAATATCGCAAACTACCAATTGTATTGATAAGACCCCTTCCGGGCTTTGCCAGACCGGAAGGGGTTTTTTTATTGCGCTCAGCCGACGCGCCATTCTTGCCGTGCGGCGGACTTCGCACCCCGTTGAAGTATTCAACAGGCTGCGTCATCGCAAGGATGCGATGCCAAAATGACGACGCAAGCCACAATTTTGCGAGCCGTGCGGAACTCTGCTCTGCACTTGGCGACGTTGAAAAATGCGACGAGGGTATTTTCCAACAGGCTATTGGCCAAAGCTGCCATTCGCGCCGTAGTACAGCTCCATGCATCGTCTCTGGCGTTTCCACGAAGGTCGAGCGCCAAGTTGCTTGACTGGGAATTCTGCCGCATCGTTCGGGCGACTGTTGCCGCAAAGCATGCAAGAACGCCGGTCAACCGAATCGCTCCAGCTAAGCATGGCAAACCAAGGCCTGCAAAGATCAGGGCTGTGGCGGTCAGGTCGACTAAATTCGCACCAGACCAGGTGAAGACCGGCGCCAAGAGAAGCGCAACGGCGAAAAACCACAGAAACCATAAACCGGTTGGATCGCGGGCTTGGCCCTCGATCGTCCGCAGACATTTGCCTAGTTCCATGTTTTGATCCGGCATCCAGAGATTCCTTTTGACCAGCGAAATCATTGCGAGGATCAAAGGCGAACACTGCCCACGAGTGATCGCTGCGAGCGATGCATTTCGCTCGCAGCCCGACTACTTTAATTGCCTCAGAGTCACCCTCCTCGAATTAATATTCTGCCCGCCGCCGGGAGGTTTTGGGCGGGAAAATGGCCGTTTCTCCAGCTCGGCGGCGAACTGATTTTGTTGCAGCCCTGCGCACGGTTTGCCATAATGGAGCGAACCTTTGGTAATATCTGACAGCGGCCGGCGACCAGCATTCTGCGGCACTATGTTCGACCCTTATTATCAATGGCTTGGAATCCCGCCCGCCGAGCAGCCGCCTCATCATTACCGCTTGTTGAGCTTATCGCTGTTCGAGCCCAACCCGGAACTGATTGCCCTGTCCGCCGAGCGCCAGCGGCGGTTTTTGGAAGCCCAGCAGACTCCGGAGAATAGCCTTCTCGTCGGCCAGATTCTCTCGGCCATCAAGCAAGCGGAAACTTGCCTGCAGAATCCTGCGCAGAAGGCGAACTACGACCGCAATCTCGCCTTGCACATGGCGGCAGCTTCCACGCCCCCGCCGGCAACGACGGTTCACCATGCGAACGGTACCGCGTCGCTCGGCGCGCCAGCGGCGGCGCAACTCGGTTCAGAGCACCTTGCGCCGGCCAGCATGAGCGAGCCGAACCCGCCGCCTCAAGGACCGGCCGAGGCAACGTTCGCGTCTGCCGAGGCGAGCGCCTATTCCGCCGATGCGACGCCGAACTGGCTGCAATCGTCCTCTTCGACTGCGGCCGGGAGGGAGCCCAAGGAACTCCGCCGCCGAGGTCCGCCGAAAAGCTCGCCGCTGGGCAAGGCGCTGGCCGTTTTGTTGCCGACGGTGCTGCTCGGCGTCGGCTATCATTTCTATGGCAAGCAGTTGTTGGAAAAGTTCTCGCGGTCCGCGGCCGAGTTGCCCGCCGATCCAAACGGCGGCGGCAAGCCGAACGCGAATTCGAGCGCCGAATCGGGCAAATCAGCGCCGTCGAAATCGGCGTCGCCGAAGCCCGCTCGCTCCGGCGGCGCGGCGGACAGCGCGGCCAATCTCGCCGATCCGCGGAATGCGGTTCCAACTTCGTCCTCGGTGGCCGGAGAGCCAGGAGCGGACTCGGGCGTTGGGAGCCGGTTGCCCGGTTCGCAGGGGCTGAAGCATGGTTTGTCCAACCAAGGACATGGTTCGCAAGAACCGCCTGCCGAGCGCGTGCGCGCGCCGATTCCGAGCGGTGCGGCGCAAGCCAGCGCGTTGAAGCTGGCGAATGACGTCTTTGGCCGTGAAATCGCCAAGGCCAATACCCCCGAGCGGCGCGCGGCGGTCACGGACAAGCTCGTCAAAGAGTCGCGCGATCCGACCGAGGACGCGGTGAATGTCTATGTGCTGCTCAAAATGGCCGCGGAACAGGCCGATGGCGCGGACAACTTGGCGCTGATCTTGCAGGTTCAGAACGCGATCTCCGACCGATTCGCGACGCCGGCGCGCGCGGCGCTGCTCGCCGCGCTGTCGAGCTTTGTGAAAAATCCGGCGACGAAGTCCGCTTCGCAATTGGCAGCGGCTGAAGCCGCGCTCAAGGCGGCCGAGGGGGCGCGGGACGACGAGGATTTTGCCGATGGACTGGCGCTGGCGCGACTGGCGTATGAGGTTGTCCAAGATCGGCCGGAGGGGGCCAAACTCAAAGCCCAAATCGTCGCGCTCGGCAAAGACCTCAAAACCGAACAGGCGGCGCAAGAACAACTGGCCGCCGCGCAGGCGGCCTTGCATGCCAATCCCCAAGATGCCGCGGCCAATCTGATGGTGGGACGCTGGGAATTTATTCACGGCCGCGATGGAGCTTGGACCCATCTCGCCGCTAGCCAAGACGCCACGCTACGAGCGCTGGCCCTGCAAGAACTGGCTCCCCCTCAACAAGGCGCGGCGCAAGTCGATCTCGCCGACGCCTGGTCGGCAGCAGCCAAAACATTTCAGCGGGCCGCCGAACGCGCCCGCGGCTTCGAGCAGGCTCGGCTCTGGTATTCGCGAGCGCTTGGTTCGGTCGTCGGCCTGACCAAGGCCAAGGTCGAAAAGCGTATTCAAGAGGTCGCTGCCGACGCCCATTCGGCCGCGGCGGCTTCCGACCCGTCCGCCTCGGCGCCGCTCGTCGTCAAGACGGCAAAAGATGCCGAGCGGATTGCGCAGCGCCAACGAACAGCGAAACGCGCGCTGGCGATTTACTTGAAGGCGCTCAACGACCCGGCAATCGACGCGGCGGAGAAACAAGAGCTGCGCGAGAAGCTGCCGGACTGGCAAAAAATGGCCGATCAAGACCTTCGCCGAATTGGCGCGCGGTGGTTGGCCAAAGACGAAGTCATTCGGTTGCGCAAGGACGAGAACGACCGCTTGACGGAGGGATATCAGGCATTTCAAGACGAAAAATTCGCGCTGGCGGAGCGGAAATTTGGCGATGCGCGCAACCTCGACAGCGATGGAATCGTCGCCGATTTTCAAATTGGCTTGCTCGATGCGCTGACGGTCCGCGACATGAATCGCGCGGCTTCGTATTTTGAGCGCTGCGTCAGTCGCCGGACCGCCCGGTTGCCCGAGCTCAGCGACTCCGAGCGGCTCAATTTGGCCGGTGCGCTGAATAATTTGGCGGTGGCAAATATCCATATGCGCAATCTGGGCGAAGCCTACAAGTCATGCAAAGCGGCGCTCGAGCTCGGCCGCCCGGCGCCGGAGCTAATGCAGAATCTCGGCCGCTTGCTCTACCTCTTGGACAATCGCAACGCCTTGCCAGGCCGGCTGGCGTTTACGGTCGAACCGAACGAGCGGCGCCGCTGGGACGAACTCCAAGCACAGGCGCGGCTAGCGGCCGGCAACGACGGGTTCGATCGTAATTCGGGCTGGCGGTTCATGCCCTTTACATCGGAAGGGGACAACGACACGACCGGCGTGGTGGCATACTGCGTTTTCGCCGTTCCGCCGATCGACAATTTTTGCATGAACTGCAACGGCACTGGCGCCGTGCATTGCACGAATCCGCAATGCATGAATGGCACGGTCGGCGGTACCCGGCCGGAGGTGACCAAGTTTCCTGACGGCACGCGGCGCGTAGTGGAAACCAAGATCCGAATTCCGTGCAGCGTTTGCGGCGGCCGCGGGACGGTTCGCTGTCCGTATTGCGACAAGGGAATCGATCCCACTCTCGCCAAAAACAATCCGGCCGCGACCGGCGGAAAGTAAACCGTCCGGCGGTCGCGTTCCTGTTTTGTCGAGCGCGTGCGCTTCTGGGCGACCACGTCCGGCCCGCCAGGCAGAGTTCTGCCAGGGCGATTGCGCGTATTTTTCCAAAAAGGGATCAGAACGGAGCGCGCGTGGCGTTATCTTGGAGTCGGGGCGGAAGACCCATCTTTCCAGCGGCGGCAGGCCCGTTCCGAGCCAGCCGTGGCGAGTTTAGCGCAACAGGAGATCGAGCATGAAGCGATTTGATTTGATTCCGCGAGAACGTGCTGAGGGGCCGAGCGCGCGCGGAGCGGCCGTCCGGATGAGCCAATTTCGCGCGTTGTTGTGCTGCGCGCTGCTGGGCATCGCCGCCGTGAGTCGAGCGAGCGAAGCCGATGATTTCAACGCCGCCATGGACAAAGCTTTCGCCGCCAATAAGACGGGCGATTATGCCGAATCGTGCAAACAATTTGAAATTGCCTTGGCCCTCGCCCCCAAGGTCTACAAGGACAACCAGAAGCCGATTGCCGGAATCATGAACAACTTGGCCGCGCAGTATGTGGCCATCGGCGAATACGCGAAGGCTGAGCCGCTCTACTTGCGCTGCATCAAGCTCAAGGAAACCGAGTTCGGAGAGGACGATCCCTCGGTCGCGACGACCGCCGATAACCTCGGCAGTCTTTATTTGAATACGGGGCGTTACGCGGAGGCGGAGAAGGCTTTCAACCGCGCGATCAAAATCGACAAGGATTGGGCCGAACCCCTCCCCTATGCGCGGGATCTGACCAATTTAGGAAATCTTTATACGACAATTGCCCAGTATGACAAGGCGGAAGGCGCCTATCAAAGCAGCCTGAAATATTATGAAAGCGAACTTGGCAAAAACCATGTCGACGTCGCCGGCGCGCTCAATAATCTGGCGATCCTTTACAAAGCGATGGGCCAGTATGAAAAAGCCTTGCCGCTGGCGCAGCGCAGCTTGAAGATCGACGAAGACAAGCTCGGCCCTGAGCATCCGTACGTGGCGGACAATTTGAACAACATCGCGATTCTCTACGATCGGCTCGGGCAATTTGACAAAGAAGAACCCCTCTTGCTTCGCAGTCTGAAGATTCGCGAGGCGAAATATGGGCCCGAAAGCGTGATCGTGGGCGACAGTCTGGATAACCTCGGCATTCTCTACCGAAAACAGAGCGAATTTGCGAAGGCCGAGCCGCTGACGCAGCGCAGTCTCAAGATTTTTGAAAGCAAGCTCGGCCCCGATCACCCCAAGGTCGCCGCGGCCACGAATAATCTGGGCATTCTTTATCAAGGGACGAAGCGCTTCGCTGAAGCCGATCATGCCTTTCAACGCGCCCTCCAGATTCGCGAAGCGAAGTTTGGCCCCGACCACCCGGAGGTCGCCCGCGAAATTCACAATCTCGCCGGCTTGCATGCTTTGCTCGGAAAAACGGCGCCCGCGGCGAGCGAATTCGATCGTTCGCGCCATCTCGTGCGCAAGCATGTCGCGCAGGTGCTGCCGCTGTTGAGCGCGCACGAGCAACTTGAGTTTCTGGATCATAATGATCGCGTCGATCTGCACATGGCCTTATCGTTTGGCGTCCTCCATCGAGACGATCCGCAGATCGCCGCGCTGTCCGCCGCGTGGCTGGCCAATGGCAAAGCGGTTGCCCAAGAAACCCTCACCCAGCAAGCGGCGCTCGGTCGCGACACGAGCGACCCGAAACTGGCCAAGGCCGTTCAAGATTTGAAGACGGCGCAGACCCGGCTGGCCAATCTAACGAACTCGGCGAAAGCGGCGCGCGATCCAAACTACAAAAGCGAGCTTGCGCAACTGTCCGATCAACAGCAACAACTCGCGAAAGCCTTGAGCGCGGCCGGCGGGACCTCGACGCCGCCCCTGTGGGTGGAACTTGAGGCCATTCGCCGTGCCTTGCCAAAACAAGCAATCCTCGTGGACATTGCGCGCTTTGAGCCGCATCTCTTTTCGCAGAGCGACCCGTTGCCGAGCGCGCAGCCGGCGCACTACGCCGCGTGGCTGACCGCGCGCAGCGGCGACGTAGCTGTCATTGATTTGGGCGACGCCGACACGATCGATCGCGCGGTTGCCGCGGCTCGCCAAGCCATGCAGGCGGCCGTCGGCAATGGTTCGGAGCGCGGGCTAATTCAACAAAAGGGCGAACCGGAGGCGGAAAAGGCGATTCAAGAAGCCTGGGGGAAAGTCGCCCAGCGCGTGCTCACGCCGCTGGTCGCCGCGCTCCACGATCGCGACGAGATCATTCTCAGTCCCGACGCCGCGCTGTGGCTGATTCCGTGGGGAGCGCTGCCCTTGGACGACGGGCGCTACGCGCTCGAAAAATGGAACATTCACTACGTCGTGAGTGCGCGTGATTTGGTCCGCACCGGAGCCAGCGTTTCCAGCGCCAAGCTGGGGCCGCCGCGCGTTTTCGCAAATCCGAATTACGACCTGCCGGCCGCCGAGATTCCGGCAGCCTTGGCCGCGGTATTGAACAACAAAGCAGCGAGCGTCAAACCTCCCCTCGACCAGCTTGCCGGACTCGAACCGCTCCGTTCGGCGCAGATGTTTGGCCGCGTGCCGTTGCTGCCCGGGACGGCTGCCGAAGCGAAGGCCATCGAGCCGAGCTTGACCTCCTATGCGGGCGCGCCACGAACGTACACCGGCGATCAGGCGCTCGAAGGGGTATTCAAATTGCTCGCGCCGCCTAAGGTGCTCGTCCTCAGCACGCACGGCTTTTTCCTTCCCGACCAGAATGTCCCGACGGAGGTAACCGGCGGCACGGAAACCGCCACGAGCGCGAAAGGAAGCGCCGCGCTGATCGACCGCAATGGGAAGCGCGTCGAAAACCCTCTGCTCCGTTGTGGGCTCTTGCTGGCCGGCTGCAACAATCGCGATCAAATTTCCGATCGCAATGCGGACGATGGCATCCTCACCGGCATGGAAATCGTGGGAGTGAATCTCCGCGGAACGGAACTCGTCGTGCTGTCGGCCTGCGAAACCGGGTTGGGCCAAGTCCACAATGGCGAAGGAGTCGCCGGCTTGCGGCAAGCGTTCGAGTTGGCCGGGGCGAAGTCGGTCGTTTCAACCCTGTGGCAAATTCCCGACGCGCAGTCGGCTCGGCTGATGAGCGAGTTTTTTTCCAATCTTTCGGCAGGTCAGACGAAATCGAGCGCCCTGCGGCAGGCGCAACTGTCGCTCATTAAATCGCGCCGCGAACGAAGCGGCGCCGCCCACCCGTTCTTTTGGGCCGCGTTTACCGTCACCGGCGAATAAGCGCGGTGGTGGAAGTTTGCGTGTCGCGGCTTGGCGTGAGGAGAGGGGAAGGCGCACGCGGAGCCGCGGAGACGCGGAGAAGCAGGAGGAGGTCAGCAGGAAAGAGTACACGGTGAGAAAGGTCTGGAAAGAACAGGGATGGACTTCACGAGAAAGAATCCCCAGATTTCGTCCTCACTCTCTTCACATCTCCGTCACACACTCTCCGCGCCTCCGCGGCTCCGCGTGATCCAATCCCCTTCAATTCAATGCGACCACATTTCCCAGCCTACAATCCGCCAACCACCAAGATCGTCATCGGGGCGCACGCGGAGCCGCGGAGACGCGGAGGAGTCGGAAGAGATCAGCAGGAAAGAGTACCCGGTGAGAAAGGTCAGGAAAGAATAGGGATGAAGTTCAAAAGAAAGAATCCCCAGATTTCGTCCTCACTCTCTCCACATCTCCGTCACACACTCTCCGCGTCTCCGCGTGATCCAATCCCTTTCAATTCAATTCGACCACCTTCGCCAGCCTACAATCCGCCAACCACCAAGACCGTCAGCGAGCGCGGTCCGTGCGCCCCGATGACGAGCGACTGTTCAATATCGGCCGTCTTGGAAGGGCCGGAGATAAATAGCCCGTATCCGCGCTCGGCGAATTCGAGCCGCGCGTACGCTTGATGCAAGTTGTCGATCACGTGCGCGCGGGCCACGACCAGAACCAGATGTTGCGCCAAAAAATAGATGGCGCGATGCCGCACCGAGCGATCGCTCACCCAGACCGCTCCATTCTCCGCGACCGCAAAATCGCCCGGCATGATCGCCAAATCGACGTCGTTCAAATCGTGCGGGTCGGCGATTTCGCTGAGATTCTTATTTCCCAACGGCAGACCCTCGACCTGGCAGACAATCTGCCGCGCTGAGGCAAAACAGGGGAGCGTGCGAACGGCCTGAGCCAGATCCTCGGCAACCGACAAGCAGCTTCCGCCGACCGAGGCGAGGACTTCGCTGAATTGGGCGACCGGGTCGGGGAACGTAATGGCGGGCAAATCCAGCGCCGGCAACTCCGTCGCCTGCGGCAAGTGCTTGCGGATCCGATCGAGAATGGCTTGCTTGGTGCTCATGCTTGACGGCGGCGAAATTCATCGCGAAAGGACCGCCGCGGCGGCGGGGGCAGATCGCGCTGCTTGCCCCAGGGGTTCCATGGTCCGTAGATCATAAATCGCGGAAGCCAGCGGAGCGACCAGCGGCCGAACTTGCCGAGCGCGGAATACAATCGCGGCCGGCGGAACACGAACGACGCGCTCCGCATCATGAATCGCTTGCCGCGGCTGAGATGGCCGGCCCGCGCGACATCGCGCCGCAACGTCAACAGCTGCTCGTGCAAATTGATCTTCACCGGACAGACGTCCGTGCACGACGCGCAGAGGCTGCAAGCGCTGGGCAGCTTCGCATATTTTTGCAGATCGCGGGCAGGGTTCAAGATCGAGCCAATCGGGCCTGGCACCGTCGCGCCATAGCTATGCCCTCCGCTCCGCCGATAAACGGGGCACGTGTTCATGCACGCGCCGCAGCGAATGCAATGGAGCGAGCGGCGATAATCGTCGCTGCCCAAGATGTTGCTGCGGCCATTGTCAACAAGCACAATGTGCAACTCGCCCCCTGGCGCCGGGCCGTGAAAGTGCGACGAATAGGAGGTGATCGGCTGGCCGGTCGCGGAGCGCGCGAGCAATCGCAAGAAGACTCCCAGGTCGGCTGCGCGCGGAATCAGTTTCTCGAGTCCTAGGCAGGCGATATGCAGCTTGGGGAGCGCGGTGCCGAGGTCGGCGTTGCCCTCGTTCGTGCAGACGACGATGCCGCCGGTTTCCGCGACGGCAAAATTCACGCCGGTAATGCCGGCCTCGGCGCTCAAAAAGACTTCGCGGAGTTTTTGGCGCGCCGCCTCGGCGAGATACTTCGGATCGGTCGCGCCGGCATCGGTCCCGAGCCGCTCGTGGAACAACGCGCCGACTTCTTCTTTCTTGATGTGAATCGCCGGCAGCACGATGTGGCTGGGCGTTTCGTGGCGAAGTTGCACAATCCATTCACCCAAGTCGGTGTCGATGACTTCGATTCCATGCCGCTCGAGGAACGGATTGAGATGGCACTCTTCCGTCAGCATCGACTTGCTTTTGGCGACTTTTTTCACCCCGTGCTCGCGCAGCAATCGCAGCACGATCTCGTTGTGTTCGGCGGCATCGGCGGCCCAGTGGACCACCGCCCCGCGCTTGGTCGCTTCGCGCTCGAACTGTTCCAGATAATCGGCCAGGCGCGAGATCGTATGGGTCTTGATTTGCGAAGCCTTGGCCCGCAGTTGTTCCCACTCCGGTAGCGATTGGGCCATGCGATCGCGCTTCACGCGCACGAACCAGAGGGCCTGATCGTGCCAATGGGCGCGGCTGTCGTTGTGGACGAACGCCTTGGCCCGCTGCGGATGATCGACGGTGATTTCGGTCGCGGACATGAACGTGAAAGCCGGGCAGGCGGGAGATCGATTGGTGAGTTTGCGACTAGGACGACGGAAGCACGTTTGCCCGTGCCTTACTTAGGAACCTCGCGGCCGGCCAGGATTTGGGCCAAGTGCATCACTTTGATCGACTTCTTTTGACGCAGAATAAGCCCTTGCAAATGCATCAAACAGGACATGTCATTCGCGGTCAGGACCTGCGTGCCGGCTTGTTCGTGATCGTGCAGCCGGTCGAGCCCCATCATGCACGAGACCGCTTCTTCATTGACGGCAAAGGTCCCGCCAAAACCGCAACATTCGTCCGGCCGCGTGAGGGTGACGAACTCGATTCCCTCGAGCGATTGCAACAGTTGCCGCCCCTTGTTGAACGTCGGACCGACCATTTCACTCGAGCTTCCCAGCCGCAACTCGCGGAGGCCGTGGCAACTCTGGTGCATTCCGACTCGATACGGAAAGCGCCCCTGCACGGCGGAGACTTGCAAGACATCCACGAGAAATTCCGACAACTCGAAGACGCGCTTGCGCAAGGCCTCATACCGCGCATCGCCGTGAAAATATTCTTCATAGTGGACGCGGACCATGGCGGTGCAACTGCCCGAGGGACAGACCACATACTCATAGCCCTCGAAAATCTGCAAAAATCGCTCCGCGAGCGGCCGCGTGTCGTTCGTGCAACCGGTATTGGCCATCGGTTGGCCACAGCAGGTCTGGGCGCGCGGGAAGTCGACTTCGCAGCCATACCGCTCCAACAGTTCGAGCGTCGCCAGACCCACGTCCGGATAAAACTGGTCGATATAACACGGAATGAAAAGACCAACACGCATTATCGATTGGGCGATGGCATCGGAGTACGAAAAACGACTCGCCAGGAGGGTTCTTGTAGTTTAGCACGCCCGAATTGAGCGTGATAGACCCGCGCCGGCAGACTGCGGCAGACGAAACGGAGAGCAATTGAGCGGGCCAGCAACACGGGCGCAGACGATCGCCGCTTGCCGCGATCGCCGTAAATGCTACGCTCATGGTTGGAGAAAGCTGGTTCCGATCTTCTCACTTTTGCGCGAGCGCGCTGGCCGAAGTCGCGCCGCCCGATTCGTATGATTCGCCCCACTCTGTCAGAAGATACTCCGTCGCTGCTGCGGCTGGCGGAGCGGACCGGCGTGTTCAAACCGCCGGAAATCGTTGCGCTGCGCGAGGTGCTGGATGATCTGCACGCCACGAACCATGCGCTGGGCCATCGCTCGATCACGTACGAAGCAGGCGCGACAATCGCGGGCTTCGCCTATTTTGCCCCTGCCGCAATGACCGACCGGACTTGGCATCTGTACTGGATTGCGGTGGAAAAAGCGACTCAGTCGCAAGGAATCGGCGGCCAGTTGCTTGTCTTTTTGGAAGCGGAAATTCGCCGGCTGCACGGGCGGCAAATGTTGATCGAGACTTCTTCCTTGCCCCATTACGATCCGACCCGCCGGTTCTATCTCAAGCATGGCTACGAATCCGCGGCAGTCGTGCCGGACTATTATGCCGCCGGCGATCACATGGTGATCTTTCGCAAGCGCTTCGAGTAAGCGCCGCGCGGATCCGCCGCTGCGCGACCTGCTCGGCCCAATTCCGCGTCCGCCGAGGCCAGGGGCGGAAAGGTATTCTGAAACGGCGGTTCAGATCAACCGCGGCCGGCCGCGATGGTGCCTGCCAGCCAACCGGTTGACCAAGCAGCCTGAAAATTATAACCGCCAATTGGGCCATCGAGATCGAGGACCTCGCCGGCAAAGTAGAGTCCGGGCACGAGTTTGCTTTGCATCGTGCTGGAATCGACCTCTTTTAAGTCGATGCCGCCGGCAGTCACCTCCGCTTTTTTGAAGCCGAGCGTGCCGGTCAGCGGCAGCGCTAATTGCTTCAAGGCCCGCGCCAGTCGAGCGCGCTCCCCCTTGCTCAACTCGGCCAGCTTGCGTTCGGCGGGAATGCCGGCGGACTCAAGCACAATCTCCGCCAAGCGGCGCGGAATTCGCTGCGCCACGACGATCGCCAGTTGCTTCTTGCCGGAGTGGATCGTTTCCTCGGCCAGCCAGTCCAGCAATGAACTCTCGCGCTCCTCAGGCAACAAATCGATCTCGGCCGTCAGCGTGGCCGGCTGAGGATGACCCGAGACCACCCGGCTCACATCGAGCGCTGCCGGACCAGTCAAACCAAAGTGGGCGAACAAAAGCGAGCTGCGCCGGCTGGCCAGCAGGCGTGTTCCCTCTTTGACGCTCAGCGTCACGTCGGGCAGCGTGACGCCGCGCAGGTCGAGCACCCACGGCGCGGTCGTCGTCAGCGGCACCAGTGCCGGACGCGGCGGAATAATCGTGTGGCCTAGTTCCGCCGCGAAACGATAGCCATCGCCGGTTGTGCCTGAGCCGGGAAACGATTGTCCCCCGGTCGTGAGAATCAGGCGAGCGGCCTGCACTTCGCGTTGCGTGGTTTCCAGGCGAAAGCCGGCGGCGCCGGAGGCCAGCACGGCCCGCTCGATTTTGTGTACTCCCTCGGACAGCGCGAGCGTGGCGCCGCTTCGCTGGAGCCGCGCGACGAGGGCCGCGAGCACATGGCTCGCTTTATCGCTGGCGGGAAAGATTTTGCCGGTCTCTTCGATTTTCGTCAAAACCCCCTCGGCCTCGAACAGCGCGATCGTCGCTTGGACGCTCAAGCTGGCCAGCGGCGAATGCAGAAACCGCCCCGGCGGCCCATAGGCTTGGACGATGCCACGGTTGTCGGTGTTCTGGGTGAGGTTGCAGCGCGTGCCGCCCGACATCAGGATTTTCACCCCCGGCTGTTTGTTCTTTTCCAATAGCAAGGTTGCACAGCCGAGTTCGGCCGCGCGAAAGCTGGCGACGAGTCCCGCCGCCCCGGCGCCGATTACCACGAGCTCGCATTGCATCGCGGTCATGGTTCACGCCGGCGCCGCTGGCCGTCCGGACTCGCTTTCTGCCGCGAGGATTCCCAGCACGATCGCGCGGAGCTTGGGGCCCGCCTGCGCCGCAGTGGCGAGAATCTCGCGGACGTCGGTCGCCCGGAGCGCGTCGGGCAAGCACATGTCCGTGACGACCGACAGGCCCAGCACAGGCAGCCCCTCGTGCACGGCCACGATCACCTCAGGCACGGTCGACATGCCGACCACATCCGCGCCGATGGTGCGGAGAAAGCGATATTCGGCTCGGGTTTCGAGATTGGGTCCCATCACGGCCACATAGACCCCGCGGTGCGCGGCAAAATTCTCGCGCCGCGCAATTTCGAGCGCGCGGCGAACCAGCGTAGGATCATACGGGCAGCTCATGTCAGGAAAACGAGGTCCGAGCCGATCGTCATTGATCCCGACCAGCGGATTTCCGTTCAGCAAATTGATATGGTCCTCAATGACCATGATATCGCCGGCGGCGTATTGCGGATTCATGCCGCCACAGGCGTTCGACACGATCAGCAATTGCGCGCCGAGCCGCTTCAACACGCGCACCGGAAAGGTGATCTGTTGCTGCGAGTATCCCTCATAAGCATGGAAGCGGCCCTCCATTGCCAAGACCGGAACTCCGGCGAGCAAGCCCGCGACCAATTGGCCGGCGTGGCTGATGCTGGTCGAGCGAGGAAAATGCGGAATCTCCTCGTAGCGCAGGACCGTGCGGTCGGTGATTTCGGCTGCGAGGTCGCCTAAGCCGGTGCCCAAGATCAGGCCGGCGCGCGGCGTTCCGCTCCATCGTTTTTGGATGGCGGCCGCCGCTTCCGCGATTTGGTCAAAGAGGTGGAGCATGTCGCGGGGACGGCGAAGAAGGGGCTATTTCTTCTTTTGGCGGCGGCGTTTTTTCAGATGGCCGCTGAGCAAGGCTTGAAACTCGGGGTCGCTGCGGAGGCTGTCCAAATCGCTGTCCATTTCGAGATAGCCAAAATCGTTGTAGCCGTTCTCGATCGCCGATCGCAACTCCGCGATGGCCTCTTGCTGGTGGCCGCACATGGCCAAGCTGCAGGCCAGATTATAGCGGGCGACTCCATCGGTGGGCGCGAGCCGCACCAGGCGCCGGTCGATGCGCTGCGAGCGCTCATAGAGTCCCTTGCGCGCGAGCAACTCGCCGAGAAGCCGCAGGACTTGCACATAGTCCGGGTTGCGCTCAATGATCTTCTCAAAGAATTCGATGTCGAAATCGACCTGGTTAAACTCGCCAAACCATTTGGCGGCTCCGCCGGTCGGACTGGACAGCGGCTCTTTGGATTGCGACATCGTCTTGTTCCTCGCCAAACCTAACTCGCTAAAAACCGAACTTGCTCGAACGAACGGGAGTCGGAGGATTCATTCGCGGGGCTTGGCCGCGGCTGATAAAGGCCATGGTCCAACGCCGTCTGCCGAGAAGGGTTCTCAGCGGTTATTCGTCATCGAACTCCGGTTTGAAGCTCGTGTTGGAGCCTTCGCCATTCCCTTCTTCCTCGTCAAAATCCTCTTGTTCTTCTTCGTCCAAGATTTCTTCAAAATCTTCGTCAAAATCGTCGTCGAAGTCTTCTTCGTCGAATTCCTCATCGACCGGCAGGTCGTCTTCGCCGATCAAGGGCGCATCGTCTTCGTCATCATCCGGGTCGCGTTCTTCCTTCTCTTCTTCGTCGTCGGCACCTTCGTCATCATCGACGGCGACCGGCGCGATTGCGAAGTCTGGCCTGGGCGACCATTCCCCCCCGAGCGGCGAAACGGCCCCCCCCAACCAACTCTCTTCAACAGTACATGACATCCAAAAATCCTCGCCTGACGGAAAGGGCCGCGCGATGTTGCGCAATCCGCAATCGTCAAAGTTTACCACGCCTCGACAGGGAGTCGAGTCCAAAGCACGCTTCGAGCGAACGCCCGACGCCGAGAACGCGATGCGAAGCGGTTCCGTCCGGCTGCACTTAACGATTATTCTCCGCCCGCCGCGGAAAGGGAAGGGGCAGGCGCGGGGAAAATTGCCCATCCTGGGCCGTGGCCAGCGGCCGCTGCGCAACCGGCGCGGCGAGATCGAATTAGGATCGCGAGAAGGGATTGCGCGCATGGGCCGGTTTGGCCAACGGCGGCGATTTCGGCGCCGGCGGCTCGCCGGCGCGACTTGGGTCGAGGCGCAGATTCCGTTCTCCTGGACCGCGCATTTCGGCGGCTTCCGTCATGGCAATTTCTGGCGCGGGGGTCGCCGCCGGCGGCGTCTCGAGGTTTCGGCGTCGCGCAACGATCTCAAAATACTTGGCGACTTCTGGGTTTTTGGGCTCTTGCTCGCGCCATTCATGGAGAACCGCCTCGATCGACCAGAACTCACCGAGGGCGGCGAACGTCGCTGTCAGCCAGCGCAAGCAGAGCGGATCGCGGCAACCGCCGCCGTAGGCCGCTTGCAAATAGCCTAGCGCCGCGGCCCAATTCTGCTTCGCCGCCAAGCACGCGCCGCGGACTGCCGTTCGCAGCGCCTCGCGATGCGGCGTCTCGGGCGGCAACAAGGCGACTTGCTCCAACGCTTCTTTGCGCAAGTCGTGCTTGATAAATAGTTCGAGCAACTGCCGCCGCAAGCGGACAGCCGAACCGTCGGTGGCCAAGGCCGATTCCAAAACCTGTCGCGCCTGGGCGTCCTGCTCGAGCAATTGCAAACAGAGACACCAGCAGACGATTGCCACTTCGCCGATGTCGCTGAGGTGCCACGTCTGCGGCTCGACTTGTCCATGTTCAGCCGCCATTTGATAAGCTCGCACCGCCAAATCGGCGCGGCCTTGAAGCTGCAAATAGCTGCCCATCGCACAGAGGAGCTGCGCATCGCACGGATAGACCTCCAGCGCCGCGAGACAAACCGAGACCTGCTCGGGCACGTGGCGGGAGTCGCTATCAAGCGTAGCGAGCAAGCCATAGTACGCTTCCAACATATCGATCGAGCCACGCTCGCAGTGTTGCAAAGCGCGGCGGAAATAGTCGATCGACGCGGCCGTGTCGCCGAGCCGGCTGTAGGCATCGCCGAGCAAATTATAAAGTCGCGGCGTGGCGCGGTGTTCCGCGATTTCCAATTCCGCCAAGCGCAAGTCGCGCCGCGCCTTGCGGCTCTTCACGAGCGGATCATGCTCGTAAGACGAGCGCAGGATTTTCCACGGCAGCAGATCGACTTGCCGTTGACGCGCCGCGAGCGACGGGAGAAGGCTCTCGCGAATTCGACCTTGAAACTCCAACCCTTGGAAGTTCGGCACGAGCCGGATTCGCCCGGATTGCTCGCTGGAAATGAGTTTTCCATCCGGAGGGACTTCGACCATCAGCATATAGGCTCGGTTGGCGTCGGCCTGTTCGCGCACGAACAATTGCAACGCTTGGGCCGCGTCGGACGCGAGAGTTTCTCCCGCATCCAGCCAAAGAATCCAATCGCCGGTTGCCTGGGCCATGGCCAAATTGCGCGGGACGGAAAAGTCGTCGTTCCACAGCAGGCTCAAGACCTTCGCCCCGGCCGTGGCGGCCAACGCTCGAGTCGCATCGCGCGAGCCGGTATCGACGAGCAAGATCTCATCGGCGATACATCGCACGCTAGCGAGCGTTGCGGGCAAAAGTTCTTCCGCATCGCGCGCCAGCAGGGCCACGCTCAGTTTCGGTGGTCGGGCCAATGGCCTTAAGGCAGACATCTTTCCCTCCTTGGAATCCGAACTGCTATTCCGCAATTGCCCGACGAAACTTCCAGACCGCGCGGTTTGACCGGTCGCGAAGCCGCGCCGCCAGCAAAGGGCGCGTGGCCCAACGCCGGCCACGACCCATGCACGCCGATCCGGTCGTGCGGATGGCCCAGCGATGGTCGATAATTCTATCGGGGTGCGAAGGAGAGGCAAAGAGCGGTTTCTAGGCGAAAGACCGGTCCGATTCGGCCGATTTGCGAACGAAGCCGCGGCCAAATTGCTAGGCGCGAATGCCGACCCGGCGCGGCGAGAGGCGAACAAGAGTCGGAAAGAGGCGAGGTTCGGCGACGAGGTTCGGCTGGCTTTGGCTCGGCCGGCGTCTGGCGCACCCTGTTACAGCCTGCTTGCAGCGCCGGCTAGCCGGCGTGGCGGCTCAGCGAGAAAATCGGCAAGAGCAACGACAGCCCGATGCCGCCGACGACGACTCCCATGACGGAAATCATAATCGGCTCGATCAGGCTGGTCGTTGTTTTCAGGGAGTTTTCGACTTCTTGGTCAAAGTAACTGCTCACCCGTTCGAGGACCATGTCGAGTTTGCCCGTCTCTTCGCCGGAGGAAATCATCTGGACGACGGTGGGTGGAAAGAGCGGATTGCCGCGCAGCGAGCCGCAGATTTGCTCTCCGCTGGTGACATCGTTGAGGACTTTCTTCCAGAGTTGTTCATAGTAGACATTGCCGGCGACCTCGGACGAGAGCTGCAAAGCGTCCAAGACTGAGACCCCGCTGGAAACCATCGTTCCCAGCGTGCGGACGCTGCGGCTGATGGCGACCTTGCGGTTCATGGGCCCGATGATGGGGGCATTGATTTTGAGCCAATCGATGACGAAGCGGCCCTGCGGCGTGCGGCGGCCATAGAGAAAGCCGCCGATCAGTCCGATGAGGCCTGCCACCCAAAACGGCCAATAGCCGAGCAGCGAGTCGGAGAGCTTCATCATGAACACGGTTGGCGCTGGCAGTTTGACGCCGCGGCTCACGAACAGCGGGGCAAATTTGGGCAAGATAAACGTCAATAGAAAAATAGTCACGGCGATGGCGATGACGAGCATGACGGTCGGATAAGCCATTGCGCCGCGAACTTTTGAACGCGTATCGACTTCCTTGCGCTGATACAGGGCAATCCGATCGAGCATACTGCCCAGACTGCCGGTCGCTTCGCTCGCGCGCACCAACGCGATGTAGGTTTTGTCGAAGTATTTTGGATAGCGCGCCAAGGCGGTCGAAAAATCTTCGCCTGACTCCACCGAGTTTTTCAAGTCGGTCAAGACTCGCTTCCAGGTCGGATTTTGCTCTTCTTGCGCGATGCCGGCGAGCGCCGTGGAAAGGCTGATGCCGGTGTCGACCATCACCGCCAATTGGCTCGTGGCGTAGATAATCTCTTTGCGCGAAATCCGGCGTGGAAAGAGCCCTTCGCCCGATTCTTCTTCGAGGTTGAAGACTTGAAAACCGTCGCGCCGCAATTGTTGTCGCGCGTCGTCGCCCGTCAAGGCTTCGAGCGTCCCTTGCAGAAGATTGCCCAGCGGGTCGCGCGCACGATAGGAGAACGTAGCAGGCATGATCTCAAACCAGAGAGAAAGGTCGGAACAGGTCTAGGCGGCGGTGGCGATGCGAACGGGAGCGATGCGAACGGGAACAATGCGAACTGGAACGATGCGAAAGTGCGGAGGCAAACGAAGCGCGGCAAATTCGGTTCAAGCGGAGGATACTAGGCAGGGCTCTCCGCCGATTCGCGAACATCGCCCGCCACAAAGAAAACTTCTTCGACCGTCGTGATCCCTTCGCGCACCTTCCGAAAACCGTCGTGGCGCAGCGTGATCATGCCAAATCGCGCCGCGGCCTCGCGAATTGGGCCGAGGCTCGGGCTGCCCACGATCAGGTCGCGGAGTTCGTCGTTGATCACCAACAATTCGTGAATGCCGATTCGCCCGCTGAAGCCCGTGTTGCGGCAGCGCCGGCAGCCGACTCCTTTGAAGAACGCGGGAATCTCGTAGCCCATCTTCTCGATCGCCTTGCGCACGGTGCGCGGCGGCTCGTATTCTTGGCGGCATTTGGAACAAATTCGCCGGACGAGCCGTTGCGCCAAGACCATATTCAACGCCGCGCCGATCAGATACGGTTCGACCCCCATGTTGATCAGTCGTGTGATGGCCGAGCACGCATCATTGGTATGGAGCGTGCTAAAGACCAAGTGGCCGGTGAGGGCCGCTTGGATCGCGGTTCGAGCCGTTTCCTCGTCACGGACCTCGCCCACCATGATCACGTCTGGGTCTTGGCGCAAGAGGGTCCGCAGCGCCTTGCTAAAGGTCAAACCGACTTTTTCTTGCACTTGAAATTGGTTGATCAGCGGCAAGTGATATTCGATCGGATCTTCGACCGTGCAAATGTTGTTTTCCATCGAGCTGATTTGGTTCAGCGCCGCGTAGAGCGTCGTCGATTTTCCGCTGCCGGTCGGGCCAGTCACCAGCACAATCCCGTTGGGGGCGGTGATGTTCGAGGTGAAGCCGGCGAGAATGTCTTCGGCAAAGCCCAGGTCTTGCAAGTTGAGCGACACGCTGCGCGTGTCGAGCACCCGGATAACCGTTTTTTCTCCGCGATTGGTCGGAAACGTGCTCACCCGCAGGTCGATCTTGCGCTTATCGAGCATCACGTGGACGCGGCCATCCTGCGGCAAGCGTCGCTCGCTGATGTCGAGCGCCGCCATGATTTTGATGCGGCTGGTGACCGCGTTCAACAGATGGTGCGGCACTTCCAGCGATTTATACAAGCGGCCATCGATGCGGAACCGAACCCGCATGCAGCGCTCGGCTGGCTCGATGTGGATGTCGCTGGCGCCTTCTTTCACCGCGTTGAAAATGATGAAGTTCACCAGCCGGATGACCGGCGATTGGCCGGCGATTTCTTCGACGTCGCCGATGTCCTCAATCGCGTCTTCGATCAGCGTGACTTCGGCCGTTTCAGAGTCTTCGATAATGTCGTCGATGACAAAGACGGTCGAATTCGGCAGATTGGTCAGCATCCGCCGAATGTCTTTTGCGCTGGCGGCGACGATCTGGATGTCGCGCTGCGTGAGAACCCGCAATTCGTCGATGACGAACAGATTCGAAGGCTCGGCGACCGCCACGGTCAGCGTGTTGCGGACCAAAAACAACGGCAGCGTCAAGTTTTGCTCGATGTACTCGCGCGGCAACAGATCGCTGACCTTCGGATCGTGCAGCCGCACATCCAGCTTGGCGTAGGGCACGCCGTACACCACCGCCAAGCTTTCGACGACCTGGTCTTCATTGCAGAAGTTTTCCTCGGTCAGTATCTCGCCCAGCAGCTTGAGTTGGCCGCTTTCCGCTTGCAGCGCCAGCGCCGCTTGCAGCGATTCGACCGTCAAGTAGCCTTTACCCACCAGCACGTCGCCGAGCTTTTGCGGGGTTCCGGTGGAAGTGTTTTGCATGGGCAGTTGCTCCCGGCGGATTGCTCCGCCTCGGACTTAGCAGAACGCTTTGACGGCGTCGATGACGCTATCGAAAACTTCGAGGGTTTGATCGAGCCGAGTAATTTCGAGAATCTTGCGGTTGGTCGCGTTGGCCGTCGAGATTTTCAAGTCTCCCTCGAGGCTGCGAAACGACTCCTGAGCGTTGAGCAAGGCGGTCAAGCCGGCGCTGTCGATCGTTTCGGTCGCATCCAGGTCGAGCACGACGTTGTTGCGCTCAAGTCTTCCCAGGCAAGTTTCGAGCGCGTCGGCTTGCTCGCCGCCGAGCTCTTCCGGGGCGTGCACGACGACGACCGCGCCAAAAATTTCGGTGGTTAAGTTCATGTCGCAAGTTCCTGATGAACCGATGCCGCTGGGGAGGCGATCTAAATCTGCAAAATTGCGGCGCTACGCGGAAACACCGCCGTGGGCGAGCGCTTTTTCCACGATGAGGACTAATTCGCGCGGGCTGAACGGCTTGGCCAGAATCGCCAGCACGTTCCAGCGCTGCGCCAAATCGGCCTCGGCCAGTTCAAATCCCTTGGCCGACAACATCAGAATCGGCAACTCGCGCGTCGCCGGATTCTCGCGAATCCGTTGAATCAGCCCGAGGCCGTCCAGCCGCGGCATTTGACAATCGGTGATCACGATGTCCGGGGCTTGTTGCTGGATGCTTTCCCAGGCTTCCAGGCCATCGCGGGCGGTCGTCACCTCAAAGCCGGAGCGGCTCAATTTAATTTCCGCCGCTTTCAAGATGTGGATCTCGTCATCGCAGAGCAAGATGCGTTGGGCCATTGTCGACTTCTCCTCGATGCAGGGTTACGTGTTCGTTTGGCCGGCGCCGGTCAAGGTGACGGTGAACGTGCTGCCTGCGCCAGGCTGGCTCGCCACGGTCAACGTTCCGCCATGCACGTCTTCGACGATGTGCTTGGCGAGCGCCAAGCCCAGTCCGGTGCCCGGAGCCATTTCGCGATCTTTTTTGACGCGATAAAACTTTTCAAAGACCTTTTCGCAGTCTTCGGCCGAAAGACCGACCCCCGTGTCTTGCACCTCGAATTGGATTTGGTCGCCGGCCATCCGGCTGCGGAGAACGACCTGGCCGCCGTCGGGAGTGTACTTGATCGCGTTGGAAAGCAAGTTGATTGCGACCTGGATCAGCATGTCGCGATCGACGCGGACGCTGAGATACAAGTTGCTCAACTCGGTGGTCAGCGAAATGCGTTTGGGCTCGGCGGAGGGGAGCACGATCTGAAAGGCCTCCTCGAGCAATTCATTCAAGGAGCGCGGCTCTTTGTGCACGCTGGTCACGCCGGCTTCGATCCGCGCGATATTCAACAAATTGTCGATCAACCGCTGTAGCCGGTTGGCTTGGCCATTGATGACTTCCAAAAATTCATCGCGGGTCGCTTCGTCGTCGGCGTCGCCATCGGCCAGCAATTCGACATAGGCCTTAATTCCCGCGAGCGGTGTTTTCATCTCGTGGCTGACAGCCGAGACAAATTCCGCGTTGCGCTTTTGGATCGCCTTCAAATTGCCGATGTCGCGGAGCACGGCGACGGCGCAAGACTTGCCCCCGGCGTCGCTGGTCGCGTCGCCGTGCAGCGACACGGCCCGGGCCGAAACGCTATAGCAGTGCGTGTGCCCTTGGGCATCGGTCATCTCGACTTCGCTGGTGCGCACGCCGGCCGATTTGCGGCGGCGGACATCGTTCAGCAAATCGAGCAGCTTTTCGCAATGGTCGATATTCGAGAGGACCCGCGCTTCGACTTTGTCCTTTTCTTTCAGACCGAGCAAGCGTTCGGCGCTCGGATTCGCGAGCAAGAGCGAATCGTACGGATCGACGACCAGTACCGGCTCGGAAAGCCCGGCGAGGATCGCTTCCATTTGATCGAGCTTGGCGGCATTGCGGCGTGCTTTGATCTCAAGCGCCGCGCGGCTATGCTCGACCTTTTGCAGTTGGGCCGCCCATTCGACATAAGCCGAACGGAACCGCTCGACCGACTGAAAAAACGGATTGCTGGGGGGCAAGGGAGGCAACGAGTCGCCGCGGCCCGCCACTTCGTGCGGATCGAGTTCGCTCAGCGCTTCCAGAAAATGGGCGGCGACCTGTTCTTGGTTCGTGGCCCGGATGCAGGCCATCGCCAAGGTCGACATCCCCAAAAAGCCAATCCCGAGCAGCGAGTAGCGGCTCGACCAAGAGGTGGGATCGATCGCCAAGCCGAGACCAAAGGCGACCAACCACATCAATCCAAAGCCCGTCACGGCTAAGGTCAACAGCCGACGTTTAGAGCGGTGCAACATGTTCGTGAATCAACTCATTCACGCACACGTTCCTCCTTGAACGATGTGACAAAAGCGAAGATGGAAATGGAAAACTCGCGCCGGCCGGGCCTGCGATCACGGCAGCGGCGCTTGCGCGCCGTATTTGGGATCGAGCGCTTGCGCGTGGCGCAAACACTGCTCGGCCCCGGCCTGATCGCCCAATTTGCTGAGGACGCTACCTAGTAAAAAGTAGGTCGCTGGGTTGCTCTTGTCCAAAGAAAGTGACTGGCGCAGAACGAGTTCCGCTGCTGGATAGTCTCCGGTCCGATAATAGGCCGTCCCGAGGACGCGCTGCAGCGACGCACAATCGGGATAAACCTCCAGTCCGGTCTGGGCCAGATCAATCGCTACGGCCGCTTGTTCGTGTTGTAACGCGCCGAGCGCCGCCCGCACCGGGATGAGCGTGTTGCCAGGCGCGTCGGCCATCATGGTTCGCAATTCCTCGGCGTCTTTGCTCTGCGAGCGCTTCGGTGGTTGGCGCGCTGGTTCATCGTTGGCCAGATAGCTGGCTGGCTGGACCGTGCGCCGCGCCCGCTCGCCCGCTTGTTCGTCGGCAACTTCTCGGGCACCAAGGACGCGTGCTTCGCGAATGTCGGCCGCGTGCGCGGCCAGATCGCCGGGCAAGGCGGCCCGGTTTTGATTCGTGATCGCGGTGCCGACGCCGCCGCCGGGGGTCGGCCGGTTCGACCGCCGCGGCAAGCTCATTTTGTTCACCGTCGCGTCGTCGCGAGCCGGCGCGGCGGGCGCGGCCGCATCGGTCGCGGCGAACGATTCGTTGCCTTGCGCCGATTGCAAGCTGAGCTGATAAAGCGGATTGTCCGGCGCGGCCTCGGCGGCCCGATGATAGTACTCCAGGGCTTTATCGGTTTGACCTTGGGCGTCCAGCACCGTCGCCAGTTCGTGATTCGCGGCCGCATCGTCCGGATGCTTTGTCACCGCCCGAAGCGCATGTTGATACGCTTCTTGCGGCTTGGAATTCATCAATTGGACTTCCGCCATCAGCAAGTTGCCTTGCAAATGATCGGGCGAGCGGGCCAGCAGCTTGTGGAGTTGGTCTCGGCAGGCGTCGAAGTCTCCTTGCCGCCAATTGGCCACCGCGGCCTGATACTGCGCGTCGTCGCGCTGCGCCTCGAATTGATGGACCGCCTCCTCTTTGCGCACCGGCGGCTTCGGCTTCGGAGGATTCGCCGGGTCGGTCTTGGTCAAGCTCTGCCAGTCGGCGCAGCCGCTCAGCAACAAGGCCATCAGCCAGACGGGCGAGCACGATTTCGACGAGCGTAAAAAAGTCCGCATGGCCATTCCTAGTGCAAATGTTGAGGCTTTTCGACCGGAATCATCGCGCCCGGCACTCCCGGATCGCGCGGATGGATCGCGCCCGTGCCCGGCGGCAAGGGCGCGCCGCCCAGATCGTTGAGGAGCCAGCCGGGTAAAGCTTGCCCTTGATAGGGCTGCGCGGCGGAGACCGGAATGACATGCGGCGTGGTGTACGGTCCACTATGATTGCCGCTCCAGATGTCCGCCCGCAGGTCGATCGCCGGCCGGCTGAGCGGATCGAAGTGAATCGAAAGATCGATGAAGCGGAGGGCTCGTTTGCTGTCGCCCTCGGCAAAGGCTTGTTGCGCGAGGCGGTAGAATTTGCGGCCGAGATAGCGCTTGCCAATGGGGCTCATTTCGTCGGCATAAACGCTTTGCCGCCGCTGAAATTCGCAGGCCGTTTGCGCCCCTTCGCAACCGATCTCGTCATACACGATATGCGGCGTGATCAACACGATCACTTCGCTCCGTTGCGTCGACTCGTGTTTCTGGCGGAACAGGGGGCCGATGCCTGGCAAGCTGCCGAGCAGCGGAATCTGCGTGCCGCTCGAGATCAAATCGTTCCGCATCAGCCCGCCAATCACGACCGTGCTGCCATCGCGGGCCATGATATTCGTGGTGACCTGGGTCACGTCCTTTTCGGGCAGCGTGAAGTTGCCCTTTAATTGCACGGAGCCGGTCGATAGTTCCGGATGGACCTCCATGCGAATCATGCCATCGCTGGAGATGAACGGCCGGATGCGGAGCTGCGTGCCAATTTCGAGAAAATCGACCTTTTGCGAGGTGCTCGTTTCCGTGACGGTGGTGCTAACATAGCCCAACTGGGCGCCGATCAGGATTTCCGACCGTTGCTTGTTCAGACAGAGGAGCCGCGGCGTGGCGATCACGTTTGTATCGCCGAAAGTTTCGAGAGCGCTTACGAACAGGCCGAGGCTGCTGTCGAGAAAGCCGAATTTTAGCCCGCCATCGGCAAAGGAGACTTGGCCCAGATCGCTCAGGGGCGAGCCCGACGCCAATTGGACGTGGGCTTTGTCTCGCAATACGGAAAAATCGACCCCCATCGAGTACTCGTCATCGAGCTTGACGCTCATGATCATGGCTTCGATGTGAACCTGAAGAGGCCGCTTGTCAACTTCGGCCACGACTTGATCGACCTGGGCGAGAATCGCTTCGTAATCTTTGACGAGGACGGTCTCGCCGCCGGCGAAGGCGTCGCCGCCCGCTTTGTTGCTGTCGGGCGCAATGCCCGCCTCGGCTTGAGCGGAAACGCTGATGGTTCCGACTCCTTGGGTCAACAAGGGAGTGATTAGATGCTGGATGTCGGCGGCGCGCACATAGTTGGGGCGATAAATCCGCGTGGCGATCCGATCGAGGTTTTGCTCCAGCGTTTGGAAGTCTTGCTGCGTGCCGACATAGATGAATTGTCCATCGCGGCGCGAGCTATAGCCGGTGGAGCGCAAGATCGCGGCCAAGGCGGTGTCGATGTCAACGTCGTTGAGCGACGCCGAGACTTTGCCTTGCACGCTGTTGCTCGCCAAAATGTTGATCCCCCCTTGCTCGCTCAAGAGCTCGAGGACCTCGCGGATATCCATGTCTTGAATATGGATCGCGAGCCGATCGTCACCTTCGCCCGGCACGCGGGCGATTCGATTTCGATCGTTCTTCGGCCCTTTCGCGGCCTCGCGAGGCGCCGGCTTGCTCGCGCGAGGACCCGGAGCCGGCGCGGCGGGCGCGGCCGCCAACAAGGGAATCTTCTCTTCGGCATGGGCATCGGCGGCGTGAACCGGTTCGACCCCATTGGCGTTTAAGCCAGCGGCGCTGGCGGCCGGCGCTGTTTCCGCCACGGCGGCGCCCGCGCTTTCCGGCACGCTGGGAATCGCCGTATCGGGCGCAGGAGCGACTGCCAAGGGAATGGTCGGCGCCGGAGGAATCTCGGGCGAATGATAGTCGAGAGGCGTCTTTTGGAAGTCGATCTTCTCAGCGCCCCGCGATGGAGCAGCCGGGCTTGGCGGATCCGTCATGTCGAACGGCGATGGAGCGACCGGGGCGACCGCCGCCGGGGGCGTGATCTGCAAGGTTGGCGCGGACGACGGCTCCGCCTGCGGCGGCTCCGACGCTTGATAGGGCGCATCGGCCGGGGCTTGCAACAAAGCCGTTGCCGCAGCCGGCGCAGACTTCGCCGGCTCGCGCCGCTGGAACGCCGGCGCGGCGCTGGCGGCCGGAATCGACTCATTCAGGCTGGTCTTCATCGCCAAAGTGAGCGGCACTCGATCCCACGAATCATCCGGTTCGGCAGCCGGAGCAGCAGGGAGCGGAGCGATTTTCTGGTCCGACACGATCGGCGCAGCCTGCTTGTGAATCGGATCACGAAAGAGCGCTTCATGCACCGGCTTGATAACCGGCGATGGCTTGGGCTCGACCGCCGCGACCGCCGGCGGACCCTGCGGCGACCGCGGCTTGAGCGTGGTGGCAAAGAAGACTGCCAGCCCGATCCCTCCGGCGGCAAACAGGATCAACACGATCCAGCGAAAGGTGAAATTCATACGTCATCCGTGACAAGGGGGAAAGCAGGCTGGCCGAACTCGCACTCCATTGCGGTCACTGCGCGGCGGCAAGCCGCGAGGCATTGCTGATATTGCTGTGGGTTGCGCGACGGGCGAAGCGAACACAGCCCACGCGCTGCGGGCTCGACACGACGCAGTCGTCATCTTCCGCGGCTTATTTTCCAGCCGCGGATCCGTGATGCGTTAAGGCATCCGCGGAAAAACCAGGTTGCTTAAAACACGATTTCAATGGTTATCTGAACTGTCTTCCGCGGCATTCAAGGAAGCGAGTTCGCGAAGTTTAATTTCATACCGGCGCAGCGACGTGGCCAGGACGACCTCTCGTGCGTCGATTTCTTGGACGACAAATTCGTAGGAAGCATTTTCCATTTTTCCGCGAATCGTTTGGCCTGTCTTGTAAACCTTGCCATTGATCACGGCGACGCGGCGCTTCGCGCCGATCAACGTGCTGTTCAACGTCAGATTTGCTTGTTGTGGCGTAATCTCGTTGGGGGTCGCGGCCACGACCCTCTCGACCGGTTTCACTTCAATCACTTTGGGAGTTTCAAATGGATCGCGTCCCGCGATGCTCGGCGCCACGGGGCGACGGCGGCGGTCGTTCTCAATCCACTCGATCACGTTCCGCCAAGCGGGAGGCGTGAATCCTTCCTTGCCGTTTGCTGGCGTCGCGGCCACCGGGCTCCCCGCCACCGGGGTTGTCTTGTGGGCCGATTTGTTTGTCTCCGTCGTCTCCTTCTCCTTATTTCCGAAAATCAAGGGGAGCCAGAAATAGACCGCCACCAGGCAGAGCAAGGCGAGAAACGCGGCTTTTTTCGGGCTGTGCTTGAGTTCACGTTGTAATTTGGATGCGAGCGTGGCGGCCATGAATCGGTACTCACACCGCGGCGAGACTCTCGCGCGGCTCCTCTAATATCGGACAGTCGTTAAGCTTTACCTAATTAGAAATCTCACGATTACCGGCAAATACGTCCAGCTTTAGTTGGGCTGTGGACTTTTTGCCTTTTTCCTTGTCTGCCTCGATTCGCAGGTCGCTTACCCAGATTGCCTCGGGCAAGGATTCCAAATCTTTGACGAGTCCGCAAATTTCGCTGTAGGAGCCGCTCACCTCGAGCAGCAGCGGCACATCGGTCAACGTGTCGAATTCAATCGGCGTTTGCGGATTCAGCCGAGTATTGGCGGCCGCATGCGATTGCGCCAGCGCCAGCACTCGGCCCAGAAAGTCGGCCAAGGCTTTCCCTTGAGGGGCTCGCTGTTGCCAAGCGGTGCAAAACGCCGCCGTCTGCTGCAAATCGCGCTCGGCCGCCGCGGCAGCCATGTTCAAGGTTTCGGCATTGGCGATAAAATCGCGCTGCGTTTGAATCTCGGCGCGCATCTCGCGCAGGACTTTCATGCTCGGAAAAAATCCCCAGGTCAAATAGGCGACGGCGCCCGCGGCCAAAGGAATCGTGATCATCCAACTCGATCGTTTCTTAATGACATTCGCCGTTTTCATGGTTCACCTCGTTGGGCCAGAGCGCCATTCGCGGGCGGCTTGTTTGAATCGCCGGCTACGGCCGGCTCGAGTGCCGCTTGTTCCGGGGCGGCCTGAGGACCGCCGAGCTGATCATAGCCAGGGCGCACGGTCAGGCGGACGGCGAATTTCATTCCGGCGCTCTGCTCGGCGTCCGATTGTTCGACCGGGCCCCATTCCACTTTGGTGAACAGGTCGTTTTGACCAAGCTGCTTCAGATACTGGCGCAATTGCTGCTCGTCGGTGGCTACCCCGGAGAGAGCCACCACGGTCAGTTGACGATCGAAGTCCTCGCGCATCTTTTTCAAGTCGCGGGCGGCGGGCGAAAGCTTGGCGACGTCGGCGGCTTCCTCGGTTTTGGATTTGGGCCGTGGCCGCTCGGGAGTGGCGACCGTGGTCACCGGCGGCGCTTCGCGGGTGATTCGCAGTTCCTTGAGAGTCACCTGCGACGGCATCTCGGCTCGGACTGCCGCCATGAGTTGCGTCCGCGGCCACGGATTTTGCAGATAGACATACAGCTCGGCCTTTTCGGTTTCTAGTTTCAACCTGTGCTGCAGATCCTTCAGGTGCTGCGTGGCCATCTGCGCGCCTAAATAGCGCGGCTGCAAGTCTTTCAGTTCGCGCTGCGCTTGATACTTCAAGCTGATTTGACATACCAGGGCCGTGGCCAGCGCCCCGACCACCAGCGCCACGACGCTGGCACGCCAGACGTTGGTTTGGCGTTGGACTTTTTTCTCGCGGTAATGGACCGGAAGAAAATCGAGATGGAACAGCGAAGTTGGGTTCATCGTACGTGTTCTTTACGCGGTTAATTCGCGCAGCGCCAGACCGGTGGCAACGTCCCATTGCCCGCGCCGCTGCGGCGAAACACTGACTTCAAACAGTCGGAACGGATCGCCCAGTTCACATTTCACGTCGCTGCGGACGGCGATGGCGTCCATCAGAGCCGGCGCGGCTTCGCCCCCGCCGAGAACCAAGCGGGTTAAGGCCTGGCCGCGAAAGGTGACGCTGTGATAACGGATGCAGAGGGAGATTTCTTGAACGAGCCGTTCGACCACTCCGCGAATGGCCTCGTGCACGCTGGCCGCGAGAGTGGGATCTTGCTGGTCGGCGCGGCGGTCGCCGTTGTGACGCCGCAAGGCGGATGCCGCGGCCGGCTCCATTCCCAATTGTTGCGACACGGCGTTATCAAAATGACGCCCGCCGATGTCGATGTATTTGACGAACAGAATCTCGGCGCCGCGCGCGATCACCACGAGCGTGTGGCCGCGGCCGACTTGAACAAACACGGCCCGCTGCGTGTGGTCTTCATCGCGGCGGAATTGCTTTACGTAGGAACGGAGCATGGCAATCGGCTCGACATCGACGGCGAGCGGGCGAAGACCGGCCGCCAAAACCGAGTCGAGCAAGCCGTGCAAAACCGGCTGATGGCAGGCGAACACGATCACCTCGCGCTTGGCGGCGTCGCCTTGCCGCACTTCGGCCGCATCCAGGAACCGCAGTTCGGCTTCGGCGATGGGAAACGGCAGCTTGCTCACCGCCTCTTGCTGCGCGACGCGTTCAAAATCGCTCGCCGACGTTTTTGGAATGCGAATGTTTTGGACAAACAGTTCGCGCCGGCCCAGGCTGAGGATCGCGTCGCGGCCGCGAAAATGGCGCCCTTCGCAGGCCTTGCGAATGGCCTCGGTGATGGCCGCGTGCCGCTCGGGCGCGGTCCATTCCGTTCCCTCCGGCCCGTGCAAATCCCACCGCGCCGTTTCAAAGACCCGCTGTTGCGCGCGGTCGAATTGGACCAGCTTGACCGAACGGCTACCGATATCGATGCCAATCGGACTCGCCTTGTTCTTGCTTAGCAAGCCGAGCATGATGGTTCTTTCTCGTACGCAAACCGAAAGGAATAATCGCAATCCAGAGCGCGGACCACATTGTCCAGCGATCGTGTGCCAAGGGTCGTCGTGGCCGGCGTTTTTCGATCCGAGCGCCGGCGGCCGATCCCATCACAAAGCTAGAACACGATTCGGGCGCAAGGAGTTACCGCCGAAAAGATGCGCGCGCTGCGAGTCCGGAGAATCGCCAAGAACCGGCTGCTAAACCGCGCTCAATCGTGGCAATCGGCATAGTCGCCGCAATCGGCGGCCGCCGCGTAACGGCGCCAACCGACGCGCCGAGCAATTACAGGCCAGAGGGCCGATTTCCTTGAAGCGCGCCGATCGTCGTTAGCCCGGTGACCGGATTGACCGAAATCGACAGGTAGGCGGCACTGTCGCCGCTGCCGCCGGTCAGCCAGAGGATGGACGCCTCGCTGGCGACCGTCTCGCCCAACGGGCCAAATTCAATCGTGCTGATTACGGTCGGGGTCGCGGCGCCGCTCTCCGCGCCAAGCACCGAAACGGTCGAGCCCAGGTTCGGCAGCGAAGCGAGCGCCACGACGTGTTTGCTGGCCGTATCGAGCGGAGAATGCGCTGCGGTCACCGGCAGCGTGTCCAACACCGCGTTCGTTCCGCTATGGGTCAGCACGATCTCGTTTAGCGCCGCGTTGATTGTCACCAGATACTTGTCGTTGTTCGTCACGGCCAAGCTCCGCGCATAGGCAATCTCGCCCGCTAGAATCTCCGCCGCCCCTTGCAGCCGGTCAGGGATGCTGGTCGCCAAGTTCACGACGACGAGCCCCGCCATGATGGCCATGATCGTAATGACGATCAGCAACTCAATCAGGGTGAAGCCGGCGGTTCGGGTGCGAAGCAACATGGATCAAAAGCTTTCCGCGCGCAGAGTTAAGATTGGCGAGGACAAGGCGACGAGCACGCCTTCGCCGGCGGAGTTATTTCGCCACGACGACTTGCAGATGGCCCGATTTCAGCAATGCGTTCTGTTCCTTTAACTGGTCATTCAGTTCTTTGAGTTGGTTGATGATTTCTTGTCTTTGCTCGATCGAGTTCGCAAACGGCTCGGTCGTTTTCTGGTCGGCCGCGGCCTGCGGTTGCCGCAGGGCGAAAACGCTCCAGACAAATAGATTGGCCAGCAGCATGGCCACGCAGGTCCAACGGGTCGAGGTTTTCATCGCTCTTTCCTTGCCAATCAGGGGTATTCTTTCCAACTCAATACGTCCCACCGCAAGCCAGAGTCGCTGGCGTGCTTAACAAATATCGGATTGCCGTTCGTTTGCCAATGGTAAACTGGCGCCGCGGCCTCGGCTTTGATCGTCGTCGCCGGTGTGGAGTTCAAGCCGGAGTAACCCAAATAGACGCAGAAGTTTGAGGTTCCGCTCGATTTTTGCAAATTAAACAGGGTCAAGATAATGCTCCAGACTCCATTATTGAGGTCCCATTCCGTGCAATCGTGCAGCGTGAATTGCTTCGCGATGACTTTTCCCGCAATTTGCAGCGAGAGCGATTGCGCCCCTTCGTCGACCATGAACTGGCCAAAGCTAGCAAGCAGGCCGCTGACGTTTCCGGAGGCCGTGCTTTGAAATTCGATATCGTTGGCCGCGACCATGGCCGGCAGTTTGATTGGAGTCGAGGAATCGCGGAGCGCTTTTAAGGTCGCCGGCTGAAAACTTAAGCTCACGCCGGGAAGCTGAATCTTGCCGTTGGCGTACAACGTTCCTTGGACCGTCACGTTGTCTCGGACGGTCATGTTTCCCGAGCAATAGAAAATGCCGGCGGGATTCGTCACCGGATTGGCGACGAGGGACGTGTTCTGCAACGTGGCGCTGGCAGTTCCAAAGTTGTAGGCTTTGCCGCCGGTATACAGCCGATAGGTCAAGCCGGCAGGAAAAGTCCAGTCGCTGCCGGCGCTGGCCGCGGGAGTGTCCTGCAAGGTCAGGCCAAAATTCGAGGTCAGCGTGGTGCGCGTCCCCGGCGGAGTCTTGTTGAGAGGCATGCTCAACTTGCCGCTGAAGGGCCGGCCATCGGTGTTGAAGGAGGTGTAGAGCAGCCCCAAGTCTTGGATATACCGCGAGTTGGCGGCCGGGTCGCTGGGCGAGTCTTGAAACAGCGTCACTTTGCCCTGAATGAGCACGGGTCCTTCGATCCGGCGGCGCGGTTCGATCTGGAAATCGGCGTTCGTGGTCTCATACGCCGTGTACTGCGTCATCGTCGAAAAATTCGTCGGCTCCGTGTTCAACTGCCGCGGCACAAGCTGCAACACGGCCGCGATATGGTCGCTGACGCTGATGGCCGAATTGGACGAGTCAACCGCCGTGCCGGTGATCGTGATGGTGATGCGATACGGATACAGCCAATAATCGCTGCTGGTGGAAACGAGACTCGCATCGCCCGTCGTGTAGCTGACTTGGTAAGTCTGCCCGGCGGTCAGCGTTCCTGAGAAGCTTGTGTCGGCGCCGGACCAACTGGCGTCGTGGATTTTGTGGAGCGCGACCAGATACCCGGTATTGGCCGCCTGCTTCGCGCGGGCCAGCAGATCGCTGTTGGCTTGGATTCGCAAAATGGTCCCTTGGGAGCGCAAGATCGCATACGACATCGAGAGCGTGATCGCGATTATGCTCAGCACGATAATGAGCGCGACGCCGCGTCGCGCGCGGAGCGGCCGGCGCCGTTTTTCGAGAACACGTGTCGCGCAACAAGGGCTCATGGCGTCAAGGCATAATTCAAGGTGGCCGAACCTAAACAAGGGAGCAAATCTTCGGCATTGCCGGAGATGCCGCCGAGCGGTCCGGCGTTCAATTGCAGCTCCATCCGCACCCAGACGTTGCGAATTCCGGTTGACGCGCCGTACAAATCCTGCGGCCACGGTAGGTTGGCCCAGGTCACGGTGCCGTTGCTGTAATATTTCATCTGGCTGGCGGAAGGGGTCAAGGTAAGCAGAAACCGGACCGCCGCTTGTTGCGAGTTCGAGGTGTTCGCGACGCCCGTCGGAGTTACGGCCCGCATCAAGTCGGTCAAGACCGTCTTTTTGCTCGTCGTTTTGCTGATCAAACCGCTGATGTCGGTTTGGATTGTGCTGGCCGAAAAGGTGTTGAGCGCGGTCGTATTGCCGCGATCGGTGACTTCCCAAAACTCATTCGGCGCGCTGGGATTGGGGGCGTAGATCACCAGTTCGCCGAGCAGCGGTGCGCCGCTGAGATTGGCCGCCGCGCCGCTGGGAGACCAGACGACCAAAGTATTCGGATAATCGTCGCTGCCAATCTTGGTGTCGACGACCGCCACTCCGGGAAAGAGGGCGTTCGCGTAGGCCCCGCGAATTTTGCTCGTGATCCGCTCGATGATCACGCGCCCGTGCTGCACGGCAGTTCCTTGGCCGTCGCTGTATTTCGCGGCGACTTGAACGCCGCGCGCCAAGACGGCCAGCGCGCCCATGATGAACGTCATGATGGTCAAGGCCGAGAGCAACTCGATGAGGGTCAGCGCCGTGCGGCGCGACCGTCGCTTACGGTGCGGCGACATAGGCAAAGACCCTTTTTTGCGTGGTGATCAGCCGCAACCCGACCGTCGGATCATCGTAATAGATGCGGATTTCGACGCATCGGTAATCGCTCGTTTGAGCTGCGGAAAGCTTGGTCGTCTGATCGGTATTGCTGACGTAATAAACGTCCACCTCTTCGCGCCAATTTTCGAAAAACGTCTGCGCTTGCAGGGCGGCATTGCGAGTTAAGCCGGTCCCGTCGTCCAACCCCAGGCAGACGCCGTACGGATCGGTCGCCGGCTCGGAGCGGAGGCCGTTGTAGGCGGACAAACTCGAGTAGAGCGACCGCCCCAGGCCGGAGTTTTCTGAGCTGGTCGGGCCGAGTGGATTGTCGTACGGGCTGTTCTTCGTCACGCAATAAAACTTGGTCGCGATTTCGTCCATCAACTGCTGCGCGAGGCCGCCCGCGATCGATTGCTCGCGCGTGGCGTTCGTGTTCTGAAGCGCCGCGCTGATGCCCCACAGCAGCGCGCTGCCGGCGACGGCGGTGATCGTCGTCGCGACGAGCGATTCCACCAGCGTAAAGCCGGCCGGGCGGCAGGCGCGTTTCGGTCGTGGGGGGACGGAGCGAGGCATCATCGCAACTTTACGTCACACCCAGGCGCCGCTCGCTGCCGCGGCGGCCGCTGCGTTCGAATCGGCCGGCGCGGTCGCGCGGGTTCTGCCGATTATGCGGGCTTCGCGCCCGGCAGCCAGTCCAAGCCGACATCGAACAAGGCCGAATGGGTCAGACCCCCCACGCTGATGCGGTCGACCCCGGCTTGCGCAATCTCCGTGACCGTGCTGAGATTCACTCCGCCTGAGGCTTCCAATTCTGTGCCGGGAGCCTCGGCGTCGCGCATCACGACCGCCGTGCGCAAGAGATTTGGCGGCATATTGTCGAGCAGCACAATATCGGGCCCGACCGGCAAGACTTGCTCGAGCTGCGCGAGCGAATCGACCTCGATCTCAAAAATAAAGCGTGCGCGGCGGTCCGGCGGCAGCGTTTCGGCGACAAACTGCCGCGCGGCCAGCACGGCGTCCGCCGGCGAAAAAAAGGTTTGGCCGGGCGATTCGGCGCCAAAGGCGAGGTGGTTATCTTTGATCAGAATCGCATCGTACAAGCCGGTTCGATGATTGTGGCCGCCGCCGCAGTGGACCGCGTATTTTTCGAGCAGCCGATAGCCGGGAGTCGTTTTACGCGTGTCGTAGATCCGGGCGGCGGTTGCTTGCACCGCCGCGACATAGCGCTGCGTGAGCGTTGCCACGCCCGACAAGTGGCCAAGAAAATTCAAGAGCAGCCGCTCGGCCGTCAGCAGCGTCCGCGCGGAACCGCTCATGGTCGCCACAGTCTGGCCGGCGCTGACAAAATCGCCATCGTTGACGGCCATCTGAAATTGGACGTGCGGGTCCATTTCCTGCAGGACGCATCGCGCCACCGGTAGGCCCGCAATCGTGCCGGCTTGCCGGGAGACAATGGCCGCTTGACCAATGCTGTCCGGGCCGACGAGCGCGACCGTCGTCCAGTCGTGCTCGCGGCCGAGATCTTCTTGGATGCCCAGGCGAATGAGTCGGCGGCAATCCTCGGCGAGCCGATCGTTCCAAACGAGTTGGTGAAAGTCGTGCTGCATGCGGAAATCGCGGAAAATCAATTGCGACCAGCTTCGGGCCGTGCGATAATTTCAACGCCTGTCATCATAAGACGCCGCAGCGGTTTGCCATACCCCCAGCCGATTCAGGACCGCTCTGGGAAGACCGCTGCTCGGCATTTTCGCGACGAGCCCGATTTGCCATGAGTTCTTTTGAGCCGCCTGAAGAAGTCGACAAGCCGCGCGAGCCCTATTGGCTATTTCGCCGCGCCGAGCAAAAGACGGTGGCCGGATTGATCTTGCTTTCGCTGGGGGTGCTGACGTTCTATGGGATAGATGTCTGGCGGCGCAGCCACGGCGTCATCGATATCGACCATGCCGCGCCCCTGAACGCGAACTTTCGCGTCGATCTGAATCAGGCAGGCTGGCCGGAGATTTCGCAGATTCCGGACGTGGGCGAAACGCTCGCGCGGCGAATCGTCGAAGTCCGCGTCGCCGGGGGCCCCTATCGCGACAGCGGCGACCTCCGCCGCCGCGTCCGCGGCATCGGGCCGAAAACGCTCGACAAGATCACCCCCTACTTGTTGCCAATCGACAACGGCGAAGCGCGAACGGCCGGCAGTGATGAGAAATGAGAAATGAGAAATGAGAAATGAGAAATGAGAAATGAGAAATGAGAAATGAGAAATGGACATTTAGCATTTAGCATTTAGCAATTAGCATTTATTTCCCCTTCCTCCTCTCCTCGGTAATCTCAATCGCCTTCAGCATTCCGCGGGCTTTACTCAGCGTCTCCTGATATTCACTCGTGGGATCGCTGTCGGCGACAATGCCGGCCCCGGCTTGGATATAGGCCACGCCGTTTTGGACCACCAGCGTGCGGAGCGCGATGCAAGTGTCCATGTTGCCATTGAAATCGAAATAGCCCACCGCCCCGGCATACGGCCCGCGCCGTTGCGGTTCGATCTCATCAATGATTTGCATCGCTCGGACTTTCGGCGCGCCCGAGACCGTCCCCGCCGGCAAGCAGGCGCGCAAGGCATCGAACGCGTCTTTGCCGGGTTGAAGTTGCCCGGTCACGTTCGACGTGATGTGCATGACGTGGCTGTAGCGTTCGATGAC
>DASRSE010000266.1:0-15139 GCA_035656655.1 Pirellulales bacterium | reverse complement strand
AAGCCTATAGCTCGCGGCCCGACCCGCTGGGCGCGATCGATGAATTTCGCGACCTGGTCAAGGCCTTGCACCGCGCGGGCCTGGAGATCATTCTCGACGTCGTTTTCAATCATACGGCCGAAGGAGACCAGCGCGGTCCGACCCTCTGTTTCCGCGGGATCGACAATCCGACTTACTATATCTTGGAACCGAACCGCGAGTTTTATTCGAACTACAGCGGCTGCGGCAACACGCTCAACGCCAATCACCCGGTCGTGCGGCGCATGATCGTAGACAGTCTCCGCTACTGGGTCACGGAGATGCATGTCGATGGGTTTCGCTTCGATTTGGCGTCGATCCTCGCACGCGACGCCTCGGGGCATCCGCTGCCCAACCCGCCGGTCCTCTGGGATATCGAATCCGATCCGGCGCTGGCCGGAACCAAGCTCTTGGCGGAAGCCTGGGACGCCGCCGGCTTATATCAGGTGGGAAGCTTCGTCGGCGATGCTTGGAAAGAATGGAACGGCCGCTTTCGCGACGACATCCGCGACTTCTTTCGCGGCGAGCCAGGTTCGCTGCGTGCCATGGCGGACCGCCTCGTCGGCAGTCCCCAAATCTATGGCCACAAGCAGCGCGAAGCGGAGCAGAGCGTAAACTTCGCAACCTGTCACGACGGTTTCACGCTCAATGACCTGGTCTCGTACAACGAAAAACACAACTCCGACAACGGCGAGGGCAACCGCGACGGCGCCAATGACAATCGCAGTTGGAATTGCGGCGTCGAAGGACCGTCCCAGGACCCGCAGGTCGAAGCGCTGCGCGATCGGCAAATAAAAAACTTCCTGACCGTCACGGTGATGTCGCTGGGCATGCCCATGATCCTGATGGGGGACGAAGTTCGGCGGACCCAAGGCGGCAACAACAATGCTTACAGCCACGACAACGAAATCTCTTGGTTTGATTGGGGATTGCTCGATCGACACTCCGACCTGCTCCGCTTCGTTCGACTGCTGTGCGCTCGGCGCGGACTGCGCGACACCGAAAACGAGCACGCCCGAGTGAGCCTCGTGACGATGCTGCAAAACGCGACCAAGGCCTGGCACGGGGTCCGACTGAATGAACCGGACTGGGGAGACGGGTCGCACGCGGTGGCGCTCGAGGGGCTGCTGCGCGGAGAGAACCTGCGGTTTTATCTGGTCCTTAATGCTTTTTGGGAGGCGCTCGATTTTGAATTGCCCGGCTTGCCTGGGCAAGCTGTTTGGCGCTGCTGGATCGACACGGCGCGGCCCTCGCCAGAAGACGTCGTGGATTGGGCCGAGGCCCCCGCGATCGCGGGATCGGTCTATCCTGTCGCCGCTCGTTCCGTCGTCATGTTGTATGCGGGCGGAGCCGGCCCATGAGCATTTTGCTGCTTAACTCCGGCTCCAGCAGCCTCAAGGCCACCCTCATGGACCCGGCTGGCGAAGAGGTGCTTGCCAGCGGGATGACAGACTGGGCACGTGCTGGAACCCATTATCAGTTTGAGGCCCAAGGCCACGCCTGCCGTTCCGAAACCGTGGCCTGGACCGGGCATTCCGCCGCCGTGGCACGGTTTATCGACGATCTATTGCGGGTGGAACCGGCGACGATTGCGCATCGCAGCGCCCTGACCGCCGTCGCCCATCGCATTGTCCACGGCGGCGCGTTTACGCAATCGGTCAGAATTACGCCGGAGATTCGCGCGCGGATTGCAGCGCTTGCCGAGTTGGCTCCGCTGCATAATCCGCCCAGCTTGGAATCGCTCCGTGCGGCGGAGGAGGCGCTGCCCGGCGTCCCGCAAGTCGCCGTGTTCGATACGACCTTTCACGCCACGCTTCCGCCGGAAGCATGGACCTATCCGCTGCCGCGCGATTGGACGCGCCAGTGGGGCATTCGCCGTTTTGGTTTCCACGGCCTGAGCCATGCGTATTGCAGCCGCCGCGCCGCGGAAATGCTCGAGCGGTCGTCGTCGGAATTGCGCCTCGTGATTTGTCATTTGGGCAACGGTTGTTCGGCCGCCGCCGTGCGCGGGGGCCGCTGTCTCGACACGACCATGGGGTTTACTCCACTGGACGGGTTGATGATGGGGACGCGCTGCGGTTCCCTCGATCCGAGCATTGTGGTACACGTCCAGCAGCGCCATGGGCTGACGGCCGAGCAGGTGGAAACAGCCCTGAATCACGAGTCGGGGCTCCTAGGAGTCTCCGGCCTTTCCGCCGATATGCGGGCCGTGCAAGAGGCCGCGGATGCGGGAGACAAGGCCGCCCAATTGGCGATCTCCATCTTCGTTCATCGCGCTCGGCAAGCCATCGGCGCCCTGACCGTGACGCTAGGTGGAATCGACGCGCTGGTTTTCACGGCTGGCATTGGCGAACACGCCGGAGCGATTCGCCAAGCCATCTGTCGCGGATTGGAATGTTTGGGGCTGGAATTGAGCCCGCTGGCAAACGAGAATTGCCGCATCGACGCGGACATCGCGCACCGCGGCTCGCGCGGGCGAATTCTCGTCATCAAAACGCGCGAGGATCTCACCATGCTGCGAGAAACGCGGCAAGTGCTTGGCCTTGATTGACGAGATCGAACCCCCTCAACCTTATTTTTTAGTCCGATCCATCCCCGCGCACGAAAGGCGCTCACCATGAGTAAAACCAAAAAGGCAACCGCGGCCGCGGCGAGCAACGACCCTTTGGCGAACCTGCGCCAGCAGTACGGCTGCGGCCCGGTGGAATTCAGCGGCAGCGGCGACGCGCTTTATGAGCGGCATCTTACGTTCGACAACGTCGTCAACGTGGCCAAAGCCAGCCCGCGCGAGCAGTATGAAGCCTTCGCGCGGTCGGTGCGCGACATCCTCTGCCAGCGCTGGGTCCGCACCCAAGAAACCTACGATCAAGAGAATCCGAAGCGGGTCTGCTATCTTTCCATGGAATTCCTGATCGGCCGCTCGTTGGCCAACAACGTCACGAATCTGCTGCTCGACCCGGTCGCGCGGCAGGTCGCCGATGAAAAGAATCTCGATTGGCTTGCGCTGTTGGAGCAAGAGCCGGATGCGGCCTTGGGAAACGGCGGGCTGGGCCGCTTGGCGGCCTGCTTTCTCGATTCGATGGCCACCTTGCGGCTGCCGGCCACCGGATATGGGTTGCGTTACGAGTTCGGCATGTTTCGGCAAAGCATCAATGATGGCTGGCAAAACGAGCAGCCGGACAATTGGCTTCGATACCCGGACCCTTGGGAAGTGGCGCGCCCCGACGAGCAAGTCGAAATCAAATTGAATTGTTCATTCGCGGTCAGCGGCGGAAGCTTGAGCGTGCTGGCGGACAAGCCCTCCAGCCTGATCGGCATTCCGTTCGATCGGCCGGTGGTCGGCTATGGCGGCAAGACCGTCAACACGCTCCGGTTGTGGGCAGCCGCGGCGCCGGACTTTTTCGACTTTCGGGCATTCAGTCAAGGCGACTTTGTCGGCGCCTTGGTAGAGACCTTGGCGGCGGAATCGCTCACGCGCGTGCTGTATCCGGACGATTCTACGAGTCGAGGCCAAGGGCTGCGGTTCGTACAAGAATACTTTCTGGTCGCTTGTTCGTTGGCGGACATTCTGCGCCAATTTCGGCGCGGCAACGCCGATTGGAATGCGCTGCCCGACAAGGTCGCGATCCAACTGAATGACACGCATCCGAGCATGGCCGTGCCGGAGTTGATGCGTCTGCTGTTGGATGAAGCGAAGCTTGGCTGGGATCAAGCGTGGGATCTGACGCAGCGGACGCTGGCTTATACAAACCACACGCTGCTGCCCGAGGCGCTGGAAAAATGGCCGGTCGCGTGGTTCCAGATGCTGCTGCCGCGCCACCTGGAGATTATTTTGGAGATCAATCGCCGTCTGCTGGATTTGGTGCGGCAACGCTACCCCGGCGACGAGGGGCGCGCGGCGCGAGTGAGCCTGATTGAAGAAGGCTCCGTCGAGCAGGTTCGCATGGCAAATTTGGCGATCGTTGGTTCGCATAGCACCAATGGCGTGGCCGCGATTCATTCCCAACTGCTCCGCTCGATCACGGTGAAGGATCTGGCCGAGCTCTATCCGGAGCGGTTCAGCAACAAGACCAACGGCGTTACGCCGCGGCGGTGGCTGTTGCTGTCGAATCCGCAGTTGTCGCGGATCATCACGGAGGCGATCGGCGACAATTGGATCACCGATCTCGATCAACTGAAGAAGCTCAAACCCTTGGCCGACGACGCGGCCTTTCGCGACGAATTCCTCCGCGCCAAGCACGAAGCGAAAACGCAATTTGCGCAGTGGCTGAAAATAAAGACGGGTCAGATCATCGACCCAAGCACGATCTTCGATTGCCAGATCAAGCGGATTCACGAATACAAGCGGCAGTTGCTCAATGCGCTCCGCATCGTCGTGCTCTACAATCGGCTGCGCGAGAACCCGGCGCTTCCGCTGCCGCGCCGCACGTTCATCTTCGGCGGCAAGGCCGCTGCGGCCTATCGCCTTGCCAAGCTCATCATCAAGTTCATCAATAATCTGTCAAGCGTCATCGCCAGCGATCCGCTGGTCCGCGATCGAATCCAAGTGGTCTACTTGCCCGATTACGATGTGTCGCTGGCCGAACGCTTGCTGCCTGCCAGCGACGTTTCCAACCAAATCTCGACGGCCGGCTACGAGGCCAGCGGGACGAGCAACATGAAGTTCATGATGAACGGCGCCTTGACGGTCGGCACTCGAGACGGCGCGACGATCGAGATGGCCGAGGAAGCGGGCGAAGAGAACTTCTTCCTCTTCGGTTTGACGGCGGAACAAGTGGCGAACAGCCGCGGCTGGTACAATCCGCATTGGCACTATGAGCACGAGCCGGAAACGCGGGCCGCGCTCGATCTGATCTTTTCGGACCACTTCAGTCCGCACGAACCTGGCATCTTCGCCGCGCTCCGCGATACGTTGCTGACGAAGGGCGATTTTTATATGCATTTGGCCGACTTGAACGCTTATTTGGAAGCCGATCGGCGGCTCTGCGAATTGCATCACGATCCCCAGGCCTGGGCGCGAACCGCGATTCTGAACGTCGCCGGCTCGTCGAAGTTTTCGAGCGACCGCACGATTGGCGATTACGCGGCAGGCATCTGGAACGTGGAACCGTGCCCCGTCTCGTGAAGCTTCGCCGCCGGTTGAGAAATGTCCCTCTTGGTCTGGTTCCGCCTGGCCAAGCGCTGAACATCGCTGCGCACGGCTCGCAAAATTACGCGCCTTGCGCCGGCATTGTGGCCTCGCAACCGTGCGCTGACGCAGCTTGTTGAATGCTTCCGCCGGCTGCTAAGATACCGGAGGTACGAAGCGGCGGAGAAGACGCGTTGATCCATTCAGAAGATTCTAAATCCGCAACCATGGACCTGGCACGATGAGTCGCACCAAGATTCTCTCGGGATTGCTCTGCGCGGGTTTCGTGCTTCTGCTGCGCGGGCTTTCGGCGGACGAGCCGCAGCCCGATCCGCCCGCGCCAACCGAAGACCGCGTTGGTTTTCCGGTGGACTATGCAACAAACTACCACGTTCTGCGATCGAAACCTGTGGATCTGAAAAAGCGGCAGATGGTGACGGTCTATGGCAACGACCCAGCGGCGTCGATCCACAAGCTTGCCGACCTCCCCTTTCCGGATGGGTCGGTCCTGGTCATGGAAACGGCGAGCGTCGCCACCGACGCGGACGGGCAACCGATCATTGATAAGCAAGGGAAATTTCGCAAGGACAAGGTCGTCGGCCTGCATGTCATGCGCCGCGAAAAAGACTTTGGCGCGGCCTACGGCAAGAACCAGACCGGCGAATGGGAATACGTCGAGTATCGCGCCGACAAGTCATATTTAACGCCGCCGCAAAAGTCATTCGCGTGCGCGGCGTGCCATTTGAAAGCCGGCAAGGACCGCGACTTCGTCTATCACGGACCGCTTCCCGAAAAGAAATCCAACTGATTCGGCGGCGCCGGTCATGCTTCGGCGGGGACCATGATTCGGCGCTCGGCCGGCATTCGCCTTGCTGCGCCCTCGCCCCACGCCCGACCCCGTTCGCGATAGCCCATTTTTTCGGAGTTTTCGAATCACTCGAATTACGATCATTCCCTCTGCCTCCACGGAATTCATCCCATGAAAAGCAAACTCGCCGGCGCCGCGGTGGGCCTGGTCCTGATTGGTTTGGCTTCGTTTGCATTAGCCGCGGACGGCCAACCCCCGGCGAGTCCCGAGGTCACGGCCGCGATGCAGCCGTATCTGGATAGCTACAAGCTGGCGGGGGTTCTTGCGATCATCGCCGACCGCACCGGCAAGGTGCACTTCCAAAACACGCTGGGCTTCGCCGATGTCGAGGCGCAGAAGCCGATCGGCGCGGACAATGTTTTTTGGATTGCTTCAATGTCCAAAATGTTTGCCGGCGCCTCCATCATGATGCTGGTTGATGAAGGCAAAGTCCGCCTGGACGATCCGGTGACCAGGTTTATTCCGCAACTTGGCAAATGGATGGTAGTCGCGGAGAAAGATGAATCGCACGTGCTGCTCAAACCGCTTGTTCGCCCGGTGACGCTCCGGCACTTGCTTAGTCACACCAGCGGCCTGACCGGACTGTCAGAGCTGCAGCAAGTTACGGGGGCCGACAGCACCCCGCTGAAGGACCGCGCGCTCAGTTCGGTCACGGGTCCGCTGCAGTGGCAGCCGGGCGAAAAGTACGCCTATGGCAACCAAGGAATCAATATTGCCGCGCGCGTCGTGGAAATTGTCAGCGGCATGCCCTACCAAGATTTCTTGCAAAAGCGGTTCTTCGATCCGCTCGGGATGAAAGAAACCACCTTCTGGCCAACGGACGCGCAGATTGCGCGGTTGGCGATCGCCTATGGCCCAAACAAAGAAAAAAATGGCTACGCGCGCGGAGGGATCGGCTTTCTGACAAAGCCTTGGAGCGATCGGATTCATCGCTTTCCCGAGGCCGCCGGGGGACTCTTCTCTACCACGCATGATCTATTTCGATATGGCTTAATGCTGGCCAATGATGGCGAACTCGAAGGCCGGCGTTATCTGTCGCACGCGGCGATGGAGGAGCTGCGCACCGAGCAAACCGGCAAGACAAAAGTGAACTATAGCCTCGGCTACCACCTCCGCAACGGCATGTTTGGGCACGACGGCGCCTATGGGACTGATCTGTCGATCAACCCCAAGACCGGCATGGTGGCCCTCTTCATGGTTCAATGCAGCGGCGGCGACCAGTGGGCCGCTCGTGATTTGTTCCTCAAGACCGCCACCCAAATCTTTCCGAAGTGAACTGGACCAAAGCCCATTTCTTGATGCGCGGATTAGGCGATTGGAATCTCCGACCTGCATTTTCGCTGCCGAATGTCACCGCCGAATTTCACTGCCGGCATCGAAATCAAAAACAACACGCGAAGCTGGATTCCCGCCTGCGCGGGAATGACGATTCGGTGTCTGTGCGGAATTGACGATTCGGTGTCTGTGCGGAATTGACGATTCGGTAATTAAGACTGGAGTGCCCGCGAGCGAATGCCCATTGCGCGCGGCGCGAATAACGACTTGATTCGGTTGCGCGGGAAAGACGCCTTATTGTGCCGGCGCAATGATTCGCAGGCCGACTTTATCGGCGAATAAGGGGGGCGACGGACTGGGGTTGCCAAAACGGCGGATTTTCGGCCAGAATCTCGCGCGGGCTGCGTTTTCTTTGTAGACTGGGGCCGCCGCGATCGGTTCGGTCCCACCAGGACCCGTTTTTTTGACTCGTTTTTTTCGACCAGTGCCATGACCCACTCTTTCCGTCTTGCTGTTGCGTCCGTGATTGCCTTGACCGCCGGCTTTGCCTCAGTGCCACGATGGGCCTGCGCGCAATCGGCCGCGGAGCAACAAATCGAAGATCTAAACAACCAAGTGGTTGCGCTGACCGATCAAGGCCAGTTTGACAAAGCGCTCGGCGTCGCCAAGCGGGCTTATGCCGCCGCGCACCAATCGCTCGGCGACCAGCACATCGACACGGCCACGGCGCTCAATAACCTGGGCTATTGCTACCAAGAGTTAGGCGATTACAAGTCGGCCAAGACTTACTATGAACAGGCGCTGGCAATTCGCAAAGTAGCCCTCGGCCCCAAGCATCCGCACGTGGCCATTTCACTGAATAACCTGGGCTACTTGTACGACCAGTTGGGAGAGTATGCCAAGGCGAAGACTTATTTTGAGCAGGCGGTCGCCTTGCGGACTGAAGTTCTCGGTCTGAAAAACGCCGATACGGCGCTTTCCATTGGCAATCTGGCGAACGTGCTGGCCGAATTGGGCGATCCCAAGGGCGCCAAACCACTCTACGATAAAGCTTTGGCGATTTATCAAGAACTGGAGGGACCCCGAAGCCGCAACGTCGCATTGCAATTGAATAATATCGGCGTGCTGCTGTTCGAGGTGGGCGATTATGCCGGCGCGAAAAAATACTACGAGCAAGCGCTCGCCATTCGCGTCGAGGTTCTCGGCGCCAAACATCCCGACACCGCGGTCAGCTATAACAACGTCGGCTCAATCTATGACAATCTCGGCAATTACGCCGCCGCCAAGCCGTATTACGAAAAGGCCTTGGCGATCAATAAAGAAGTCCACGGCCTGAAGCATGCGGCCACCGCGCTCACGCTGAACAACATCGGCACCGTGCTGGAAAACCAGAACGATTTCGCCGCAGCGCTGCCCTATTTTGAACAAGCTTTGGCGATTCGCAAGGAAGTGCTGGGGCCGAAGCACCCCGACACGATCGTCTCTCTGAGCAACGTCGCGACCGATCTGCAATTCCAAAAGAAATACGAGGCGGCCATTCGCGTCTATCTCGAGGCCTTAGCCTCCAGCAAGGAAGTAAATGGCTTGCAAAATCGAACGACCGCGACGATCGAAAGCAATCTCGGGGCCGTCTATCGCCTGGCGGGCGATCCGGCCGCCTCCAAGCCCCACAGCGAACAAGCGGTCGCCCTGCGCCGCGAAATTCTTGGGCCGAACCATCCAGACACGGCCTTTAGCCGGATCAGGTTGATGTTGACTGACGCGCAATTGGGAGATTGGCCGCATGCCGCGGCAGAAGCTTTGGCCGCGCGGCAAGCGACGCGGTTGCATGTCAAAAACGTGCTCCCCGTTTTGAGCCAGCAGCAACAAGTCGAATTCATCGAACATGCGGATGCCGACGATTATCGTCGCGCGCTGTCGCTGATCGAGTTTCGCAAGGATTACCAACCGTTCGTCCCCTTGACCGCCGAATTTCTCGCCAATGGCAAGGCCGTCATTCAAGAAACGCTCGCTGAGAAAGCCGCGCAAGCGCTCGGCGTCACCGACCCGCGCACCAAAGCCCTGGTCGTGGATCTAAATGCCATTCGCAGCCAGCTGGCCAACTTGATTCAATCCGCCGGCGGCAAGGAGACGGTTCCACGCGAACAGATCGGCAAGCTCGAAGAACGCGAGCGCCAGCTCTCAACCCGAGTGAATACCAACCTCGGCAGGACGGTCCAAAGCGAATGGGTGACGCTGAAAAACGTGCGCCAAGCGATCCCCGCGGGCGGTATGCTGGTGGATATTGCTCGCTTCGAGGCCTACGCGATTGCGATTGGCGACAAGGCCGAGCGGTGGCAGCCGGCCCATTACATCGCGTGGCTGACGCCCAGCGCCGGCGAAGGCGAGGTGCAGGTGTTCGATTTGGGTCCGGCCGACGCGATCGATGCGGCGGTGACTGCGTTTCAAGTCGCGTTCAAACCTTGCCAAGACCCCGACCAAGAGAAAAATCCGCTTTTGAAGTTGGGCGAACCCGCAGCCGAAAAGCAATTGCGCACGGCGCTGGCCGGCGTCGGCAAGCTGGTTCTGGCTCCGCTGTCCAAAGCGCTTGCCGAAAAAACCGAACTCATTCTCAGCCCGGACGCCGCGCTGTGGCTCGTGCCGTGGTCGGCATTGCCGATCGAAGACGATAAGTATGCGATCGAGAAGTGGAGCATCCACTATGTCACGTCGGCCCGCGACCTGGTGACGCAGCAGCAAAAGCTGTCGAACAATCCGCCGCGGATTTTTGCCAACCCGGACTACGACCTGGACGGCCAGCATCAACTCGCCAGCTTGAACAATATCTTGAACGGCATCGGCGCGCCGACTTTGCCGGCCGAGCAAAAAGCCGGCCTGAGCTCGCAGCTCGCGCTCCGCTCGGTCGAGCATATCGGTCGCGTGCCGCGGTTGCCCAACACGGAAACCGAAGCCGAAGGAATCGCCACCAGCCTGAAGAAATTGACCCAGACCGAGCCCAGGCTCTATCTGCGCGAGCAAGCCTTGGAAGGCATTTTCAAACGCATCCGCGCGCCGCGGGTGTTGATTCTCTCGACGCACGGATTTTTCTTGCCGGATCAAACCGTCGCTGGAAATGCTTCCGCGGCCGATTTGCAGACGCAGCAGAAGGTGAAAAAGGCCGCCACCGACAAAGATGGCAAAGCGGTCGAGAACCCGCTGCTGCGGTGCGGTTTGCTGTTGGCGGGTTGCAATACCCGCGACACGCTGCCCAAAGATACGTCGCTCGACGATGGGATATTGACCGGGATGGAAATCGTCGGCACCGATCTCCGCGGGACGGAACTCGTCGTCCTGTCGGCCTGCGAGACAGGGCTAGGCCAAGTGAACAATGGCGAAGGGGTCGCCGGTTTGCGGCAAGCATTTCAACTCGCCGGCGCGCACTCGGTCGTTTCGACGCTGTGGCAAATTCCGGACCGGCAGAGCGCCGTGTTGATGAACGACTTTTTCGGCGAGCTGGCGCGCAACCACTCGAAGTCCGACGCGCTCCGCAATGCGCAGCTCGCGCTGATCAAATCGCGCCGCGACAAGACCGGCGCCGCTCACCCGTTCTACTGGGCCGCCTTCACGCTCACCGGCGAATAGGCCGCCGTGCAGCTTTGGCAGCAAGACGGTATGATGCGCGGTCTGCATCGATCGCCCTTGCTGTTCGAGGAAGCACTTTTATGCGTATTGCGTTCTGTCCGCGAGTTTTGCCCGTTGTGCGATTCTGCGCAAGGCGAGTTGTTTTCGCCGTGGGGCCGTTGGTGGCTTTGACCTTCTATTCCGCCGATTTGGCTGCGGAGCCGGCTCCCGCGGCCGCCGCGGCAAGCCACGAACACGAGGCCACCTTGCCTCCGCTCAAACTGCGCGGCTACGGCGTTCTGTCGGCGACCATTCATTTGCCCGAAAAATCCGACGATGCGAGCGGTTCGGCAATCGAGGTCGTCTGCGAGAGCAACGACAAAGCGGCGCTGCTGCAAGCGAAGTTTTTGTCGGATTTCAGCCTCCTGCCGGGAGTGACGGCCGATCTCCTAAAGACAAATCGCGGCGCCGTGCGGATTCTGCGCGTCGCCGGCCAAGGCGCGGTCGCGGCCTTGCGGCAAAACGACCGCGTGGTCAATCCCAGTGCCCGAGTCTGGCTCGTCGCGGCTGTAAATGACGAAGCATTGACAAAACTGATCGAGCGGGCCCTCGTCGCCACCATCGACACGATGATGAGCGAGGCCGATGCGCAGGTGCCGATGTATCTCGATCGCTGGGATCGCTACGGATTCCGCTTTTACTATGCGCCTTGGATGCGCCCGCGGCTGGCCAATGGCCGCGACGACGAAAACTACGACCCACTGGGCGATTTTCAATATGCAAAGAATGCTGGTCGTAGCGGAATCGTGCTTTGGAACCGGCCCGATGCCGTGTCGTCGGCCGAGGGCATTACCAACAATCCAAACTGGGACTGGGCGCTGCGCGAGGCGGTTGCGAAAAAGCTGAGCGTTGGAATCAATTTTGACATCGGCGAGCCGCGCTGGATTTTCAATCGCTACCCCGCGCAAGTAATTCAACGGGCGCCGCAATATGTCGGCACTTGGTACGGCCTGCTGAATTATGGCAACCCGGACATCCTTGCTTGGGTCTCCCCCCAGGCGCAAGACGTGCAGCTCGCGCAGATGCAAAAGGTCATGCGCGGCGTCATGCCGTACGCCGACAACATCACGAGTTGGCTAGAGATGCACGGCGAGTTGAGCCATCCGCCGTGTGACATGCTCGTCGATTTTGGCCCGGACGCAGATCGCAGCTTTCAAGCGTTTCTAAAGACGCGCTACGCGTCGTTGACGGCGGCCGCCAAAACCTATTTCGCTGACGAAGCGAGGCCGCACGATTGGAACGAAATCCATGCGCCCGAGGTGGCTGACTTTTATGGTTGGTCACCCGCGGCGATCGATCTACAAGGCCGCTGGCGAATTAGTTATCAAGTGCCGCGCGACGCTTCCGCGGCGGCCCCGGAGCTTGATGACCGCAGTTGGCCCGAATTGACCGCGCCGGGCGATCAGATCATCGCCCACTTGCCGCACCAGCCCGCGGTCCTCCGCCGCACGATCGAGGTGCCGGCCAAGTGGCGCACGGCCCATTCGCAAGTGTGGCTTTATTTGTGGGATTTGAACGATACGCGGCCCCGCGACAAGCATTTCAACGACACCTTGGCCTACGTCAACGGCCAGCTTATTCCGGAAGTGCGACCGCGCCGCGAAGAGGGGCACTGGGCGGCGCTCGATGTCTCAGACGCGGTGCAGGCGGGAGAAAACAAAGTCGCCCTGATCTTGCCGCAGGGTTGTTTGCTCTATCGTGTTTATTTTTCCGCGGAGCCCCCGCGCGAGTATCCAAACCTCGGCCCGCAGATGAATCAGCGGTGGGCCGACTTCGCCGATTGGATCGCTTGGACCCGCGCCGCATCGGTGCGCCGCGGCGCTCAAGCCATTCGCCAGATCGACCCGAATCGGCAGATTGTATTCATGAGCCCCGTCGATTATGCCGCCGGGGTGAAGCAATCATGCCAAGACTATGGCGGGTTGTTTCACGATACTGGAGCGATGGCCGGGTTTTGGACCGACTTGAACGTGATGCAGATGAGCGCCGCCGGCTTGCCGACCGATTGCGAACCGGGGGGCGGCGCGGTCGACGAACCCGACTTCAAACGCTTCATGGGACGCTGGATCACCGAAGGAACGCAAGGAGTCGATTACTTTATTCACATCGGCGACATCCTCTGGAGGCCGGATATCAAAGCCTATTTCGATCGCTCGCAACCGTTGTGGCACCTGATCGGAAAATATCACTGCCCCGAGACGAGCGTGGCGCTCGTGAACAGCGATCGCGTGGCGCGGCTGATCGGCTTCCCCTGGGGGTATGATCCCAATACGGCGCTGCGGGCCGGCCATTGGCAATGGCGCATCGCCGATTTGCTGCGCGCGAATTATACGCGTGATATGCTCGATGAGAGCGATTTCGAGCCGGGCAGCAACGCTGCCAAATATCGCGTAATCATCGACAGCAACACGACGATCATCGACCCTCCGCTGCTCGCCGGCATCGAGCGGTATGTTCGCGACGGCGGCATTTTCGTGACCTATGTCCAGACTGGCCGGCACACGTCGAGCGAAAAAGATGCGTGGCCCATTTCCAAGTTGACCGGCTATGCGGTCACTCACATCGATTCGCACGACGCGCAAGGGAATTCCACCACGCGCCGCAATTTGCGCCGTGCCCCCGGACAAGAGGTGTTTTCAGGGGATTGGGAGCATGCCGGCGGCGGAAACGGACTGTCGCTGACGCCGCAGGCGGCCGACTGCCAGGATTTGCTCCTTTGGGAAGATGGCTCCGTGGCCGCCGGAATGCGCAAGCTGGGCCGCGGCGCGATCATTCAACTTGGCGTGAAGTTTGTCGGCGACGTCGGCAACGGCGGCCCGACAGGGCGAATGTTCGAAGAAATTCTGCGGTGGGCCAAAATCCCGCGCACGCCGGCCACTGCCGAAAACATCCAGATGAGTCATTTCATCAGCAACAACGGCCTGTACGACGTGTGGGCGCTGTTCAACGAGCGGGCCACCGCGGTGAACACCGAAATCGACTTTCGCGATGGCTCTCACCCCGAGAGCTTCACCGAAATCAATTCGGCCGCGCCGCGACCGATGCCGCTGGCGACGGGCGAAAAAATCGCCGACCTTAAATTCGCACCGTGGGAAACGCGCGTCTTTCTCACGCCGCATCAACAACTGGCCGCGGCCCCTCTGCAATGGCTCAAGCTGCAACGGTCCTGGTGGCGCGGCACGGCCGATGCCGGACCGCCCGTTCCGCCGCTCGAACAAAAGCTGGCGCTGGATTTGACGGACGATTGGGCATTGCAAATTCTCGATCCGAAGGCGGAACTCGCGCCCCTGATCAAGCCTGACTTCAACGACGCAAAGTGGGAGCGCTCGCCCTTGCGGATCGTCAGCGTTGCTGAACATGCCGGCGCGACCCGGGCGATTTTTCGCAAACGCTTCCGGGTGCCGGAGAACTGGAAGGCGGGCGCAGTCAAGTTCTGGTGCCAAATCGAAGGTCATCAATCGTTTCACGACGCGGGCCGGTTTTTCATCGATGGGCGCGAGGCTTGGAGCGGCCGCGGAGATGGACCCGCGGAATTGGAGTTCGATGGCATTCTCCGCCCCGGTTCAGAACATACGCTGGCCATCGAAGTCCGCGGCCAGCACCCTCTGGTCGGAGTCGTGGCCGGCGCTTGGCTCGCCTATGTACCCGACCCGCTCGACTCATTTAGCTTGGCGGGCGATTGGGCGACCGGCGACGACCCCTTGCGGCTGAAGACCGTGGTGCATCTGCCGGGCGCCGCTCCGGCCATGTTTATGCAGCGCACGGCACGAGTGCCAGCGCGGCCGGGAGATTGGAATGTCGTGCTGCATGTCCTCACCGACGAGTTGAACGTCCGCGGAGTGCTGGTCAATGGCAAGTGGATACAACGGTCCAATCCGTATATGGGAAAGGCGGCCGACTTCAATATCACGCCTTATCTCAAGCCGGGGGAGGACAACCAGTTTCGGATCGTGAACGCGCGGCCCGGCCAAATTCGCGAGCTATCGCTGCGCTATTACGAGCGCGGCCAGTATCCGTGAACGCGGCGCATCGAGCGGCCGCAAAATTCGTGGGTACGATCAAAGCCTATGGCGCGATGGCGGGGTTTGCGGTAGATTGGCAACTTTCCGGTTTTCATGTTTCCTGAGAGGTAGCTATGTATTCGCGTGACATACGGGTGGAGAATCCGCAAGAGGCGTTGATTGTGGAAC
>DASRSE010000265.1:0-10985 GCA_035656655.1 Pirellulales bacterium | reverse complement strand
GTGAAGGTCTATATTCCGCCGGAGCAGATCGAACGGGCGAAACAACTCGACGCGGAAATTGCCGCCTTTCATGCGGCCCTCAAAGCGCGGCAAGAACGCAAGTCAAAAAACGAGGGTTGACCGCCTGTTGGAAAATGCTTGCGCGGTTCTTGGCGCGATCTTTCAACCGCGCCTTCTGAACAGCATCCCTCTGGACAGCATCCCTCTGGATAGGGCGCAAGCGAACGGACGGCCTTGTCCTGTTGGCAGCGCACCTGGGGGCTGACCAAGCCCGTTCCGCATCTTCGCACGGCGAAGTTGCCGGTCGCCAGAAGTCTCGGGCAATTCAACGGCTCCGACCGTGGCCTATCACGGCGGATGTCTGCGCCGTCTAAGTTCGGACGAATACATGTCTTGCGCAATTTGCCGGCAGCCATGGGCAATCGGCAAGATGGTAATTTGCGGACCAACTTCCGTTACATACTACCCATCCTGCGTATTTTAATTTACCCTAATAGAGAGTCTCCCGATGTTGAACTCATCTACTTCGCTCCCTTTTCTATCGAACGGTCTGCATGCGCCGCCGAGTTGTGATCACGGGTGCTGGCTGTGTTTCTCCGTTGGGGAACCGCGTCGACGACGTTTGGGATCGCGCTGCGCGCGGCGAGTCGGGCGTGGGTCCGATCGGGCTATTCGACGCGCGCCATTTTCCAGTCCAGATCGCCGCCGAAGTGAAGCATTGGAATTTGTCCGACTTTGAGCGGGGTGAGTTCGCGTTGGGCCGATTTCTGGCCCAGCCGCGACAAACGCAGTTTGCAATTGCCGCCGCGCTCGATGCGGCCCGCTCGGCCGGCTTGGTCGGTCATCCCTTTGAGCCGAGTCGGCTGGGAATCTATCTCGGCTGCGGCGAAATCTTCCCTGACTTCGCGGCAACTTGCCAGCAAATGGCTCGACCAGGCTCCGCGGCCGAGCCTGCGCACGCCGCGACCGGGGCGGACGGTCGCGATGAGCCCGGTGCGCCCGCTGGCGGAGCTGCTCGGCCACGCCGTACTGCCGAGCCGCCGGCGGACGCGGCTCGTTTGGAGCCGGGCGCGGCCGTCGGGTTTATCGCGAGCTTGTTGAACATGCAGGGACCGAATGCGAATTTCACGACGGCTTGCGTCTCGAGCAACATCGCGCTAGGGGAAGCGGCGGAGGTCCTCCGCCGCGGAGACGCCGACATCATGTTCACCGGCGGCGCGCACAGCATGATCCATCCCTACGGGATCGCCGGCTTTCACCGGTTGTCGACGCTAAGCTCTGTTTACGACACGCCGCAAAGCGCGTCGCGCCCGTTCGACCGCGACCGCAATGGGTTTGTCGTCGGCGAAGGGGGAGTCGTCCTGATCTTGGAAGAATATGAGCATGCGCGGCGACGCGGCGCGAAAATGTGGGCCGAAGTCAAGGGCTGGAGCAGTTCGCACGACGCCTATCGCGTGACCGACTTGGAACCGACCGCCCGCTCCGCCGTCCGCTGCATTCAGCACGCGCTGGCCGACGCGCGGCTCGATGGCGAAGCGATCGATTACATCAATGCGCACGGGTCGGGCACAGTGCTCAACGACAAGGTCGAGACGGCCGCGCTGAAGCGGGCATTTGGCAAGCGCGCCTATCGCATCCCGATCTCGAGTACGAAAAGCATGACAGGCCACCTGACCACCGCCTGCGCCGCGATCGAAACGCTGCTCTGTTTGCTCGCGCTCGAACGAGGAATTCTGCCCCCCACCATCAACTACGATCATCGCGACCCGGACTGCGATCTGGATTACATCCCGAACACGGCGCGCGAGGTTCGCTGCCAAACGGTTCTGAAGAACAGCGTGGGCTTTGGAGGCCACAACGTCGCGGTGGTGCTCGCGCGCGTCTGAGTAACCATCGAGACCACCGCGCGCATCGGCAGCCCATCAACCAGGCGCGCAGAAGAACGGTTCAAACTCTCGGCCGCATAGCGCGCGGCGGCGCCGCGCCCACGCTATTGTCTCCAACTGGCCGCTTCTTCGCCGTCGAGCCGCAGCGTGAGGCATTTCGCGCTGCCGCCTGACTTCACAAATTCATCCAGCGGCGTTTCGACCGGCATGAACCCGCGCGCGCGCAGCGCCTGGTGCAATTCGGGGCAGCCGGCATTGGTCACCACGGTCCGGCCAACCACCACCGCATTGCAAGCGAAATGCCGCGCCTCGGGCTCGGCGACGGGAATCAATTCCGGAATCTGCGCCGCCATTGCCCGCTGACCGTATTCGTCGAACGCGCCAGGGAAGTAAATCGCTTGACCCGCTGCCAGCGGGCAAAAGCACGTATCGAGATGATAGTAGTAATCGTTGACCAACTCGAGCGGAATGACTCGCACGCCAAGCTGTTCGCCGATTTGTTGGTGCCCGCGCGCGTCGCTGCGAATGCGGTAACCGGCGAACAGCGTATCGCCGCAGAAGAGGGCATCGCCGGCTCCTTCAAAAAAGACTCCCGCCGGCGGATGGACGGCGCGAAAACCGGCTCCCTCGAACCACGCCTGATCCAGCGGCGTCTCGCCTTGGCGCTGCGTATGCTTGAACCGCGCCAAAACCGCCAAGCCGCGATAAACGAGGGCCGCGTTCGCGGTAAACACCAGGTCGGGAAGTCCGGCCGCCGGGGTTTGCAAGACGATCTCCGCGCCGGCCGCGATCAACAGCCCGCGCAGCGCCTCCCATTGGGCTTGGGCGCGGACGCGATCGCTCGGCCGCTGGCGGTTCATCCACGGGTTGATCTCATACTCAATCCCGTAGAACTCGGGCGGACACATTAGAATCCGGGCCATTATGCTTGATCCATTCTGCGGAAATGTTATCGGCCTCTCGAGCCCTACCCGCGTGCCATTTTTTCGCTTCGCCCTGCCCCAGAATTATTCTCGGAGTGCGCCAAGCGGACAATGGCAGCCGGCGCAATTGCGGCGCGCGTGCGGCGGTCGTTTTGAACCGCCACGCGCGGCGCTCGTACGAGAGCCCGCCGCGGCCAGTGCTAGCGGCCCGAGATGAAGGGCCGCTTTGGCAGTGCCGTACGGGGCGCTGCTTTATTGTCCGCGGGTTGGCCTTGTTTCGACCGGAACCTTCGACTACAGTCCCGCCGCTTCTCGAAGAATGGGCCGTTCGGCCCCGGTCGACTGTTATCCTCTGCTGGAGGCGCGGAACTCCGTGTTTCCTTAATGGCTGTTCGCTGCTCATCCGTGTTCGATCGCTGCTGGGCGAAATGGGTTCTCGCCGGCGCAGCGCTCTTGCCGTGCGCCGGTTGCGGGCTGATGGCGCACGAGCAAAATGTCGAAGGCGTGCAGTATTATCAGCAAGGGAATTTGAACGCGGCGCTCGACACGTTCCAAAAATCGATCGAGACCGACCCGCAAGACGCCGACAGCTATTACAATCTCGGCGCCGCCCATCACCAGCTCGCCAAAATGCGGCAAAATCCGGCCGATTTGCAACAGGCCGAAACCTATTACCAACAATGCTTGGCGATCAACCCGAACCATCGCGATTGTCGCCGCGGGCTGGCCGTGCTGTACGTGGACGAAGGCCGCGCGGCCGACTCGTTTCGGATGTTGCAAGAATGGTCGGACCGCGCCCCGCAATTAGCCGATCCCAAAGTGGAACTCGCGCGGTTGTCGGAAGAATTTGGCGACAAGACGACGGCCAAGACGCGGCTCGAAGAGGCGGTTGCCATTTCGCCCACCGATCCGCGCGCGTTGGCGGCGCTGGGCAAACTGCGCGAAGACTCGGGCGATCTCGATCAGGCCGGCGCGAATTATGCGCGGGCGCTGCAAACCAATCCGAATCAGCCGCAGGTCGCCGCTCGGCTCAGTGCGATCCAGCAATCGCGCGGCGGGGCCGCTCCTTGGTACACACAAACGAACGGCACTCGGCTCGTGAATAACCCGACCGGGCCGACGTACCGGTAAAGGCCGCCGTTTCGGCAGGCGCGATCGCGCTACCAAGCAGCGGCGCGAGCTCTCCCGCCATGACGCGGCGTCGGGAATGGGTTCCCTTTTTCCAGCGGCTGGATGCCATGGCGCCAAAAAATGGCGGCGCCTGTGTATAATGCGGCATGCCTCTGGTGCGGCCGAACGTCTCAGCCGCACTTTCTCATTCGACTCCCTTGCTGCATGCCCCTGCGGATTGCCAACGCTGCCGGTTTTTTGGGTGATCAGCTCGATGCGCCAAGGCGCTTGGTGGAAGGAGCGCAGCGGGCCGGCGCGCCGATTGACTACCTCACGCTCGAATATCTCGCCGAGCTGACGCTCTCGATTCTCGCGCGGCAACGCGAGAAGAACCCCGCCGCCGGGTTCGCTGAAGATTTCTTATACGCCTTGAAATCCCTCGGGCCGGCGCTCCGGTCGCAGGCCGGACTGAAAATCGTGACCAATGCCGGCGGCATGAACCCGACCGCCTGTGCCCAAGCCGCCGCCAAAATACTCCAAGAGCACGGGCTCACACCGCTGCCAATCGGGGTCGTGACGGGGGATGATCTGCTCGGCGAGTTGGCCAGCGCCCAGGCCGCCGGAGAGCGGTTTGCCAATTTCGACTCGGGCGCGCCCCTCGCGACGCTCGCGCGACCGATCGTCAGCGCGAATGCCTATCTCGGCGCGGAGCCGATCGCCCGAGCGCTGGCTCAAGGATCGCGGCTGGTCATCACCGGCCGCGTGGCCGATGCATCACTCACCCTCGGACCAGCCGTTCATGAGTTCGGCTGGGACTGGACCGATTGGGACCGGCTCGCGGGGGCTAGCGTGGCGGGGCATCTGATCGAGTGCGGAGCGCAAGTCACGGGGGGATACTCCGATCGCTGGCAAACTTTCGATCTGACCGACGTGGGATATCCGATCGCCGAATTGGAAGCCGACGGCAGTTGTGTCATCACGCTGCCGGCGGGCAGCGGCGGAACGGTCGATCGATTGTCGGTAGTCAGCCAATTGGTCTATGAGATCGGAGATCCGCAGCATTATCTGACGCCGGACGTCGACTGCGATTTCACCACCGTGACCGTCGCTGAGGTGGGGCCAAATCGAATCCGCGTGCAGGGGGGCCGCGGCCGACCGGCCCCGCCGTCGCTGAAGGTCTCGCTCGCCTATCGGCAAGGGTTTGCCGCCAGCGGTCAATTGCTCGTGTACGGCTCCGATTGCGTGGAAAAGGCGCAAGTCTGCGGCCGGATGATTTTAGATCGGCTTGCGCGGGCGGGCTGGGAAGTCGCCCAGAGCAACATCGAATGCCTCGGCGGCAGCGCCGGCGTGCCAGGGTTGATCAGCGCGGCGCCCGCGCCAACGGAGGTCGTCCTGCGCGTTTCCGTCGCCGACCCGCGGCAGGAAGCGGTCGCGCGATTTACGCGCGAGTTCGCACCCCTGATCACCAGCGGACCGGCCGGCTTGGCCGGCTATGCAGCCGGATTGCCGACCGTTCGGCCGGTGTTCGCCTATTGGCCGACCTTGATCGCGCGCGACCGCGTTCATCCGCAAGTCGACGTGCGTTCGGCAGCGCAGTGGCTATCATGAATGCGGACCGCGCCGACGCGCGGAGGATGACGCCGAGCGAATGCGCAGCAGAATAACGCATGGCCAAACGACAAAACAAAATTCGCACCGAGTTTCGCAAGAACCGGACCCCCAAAGCCCGGGCGAAAGAGGTGGCGCGCGGCTACCTCCGCGGCGAAGAGCATCAAGACGCCCAGCAGCGCGACGAGCGCGTGAGCGGCAAGGGCGAACTGACCCGCAAGCGGACCGTCGTCGGCGAAGCGGCCGATGTCGAGCGGGGCGGGTTGGGCGTGCTGCCGGACATTGATAAAACCCAGTGCTTGTTCGGCCGCGTGCTCAGCGTTTTTGGCCTGACCAGCGCCGTTCAAGCGGATGATGGGCGGGTCTTTCATTGCTCGACGCGGCGGATCTTAAAAACCCTTAGCACCGACCAGCGGCACGTGGTGGCCGCTGGCGATCGCGTCTGGTTTCTGCCAGGCGGCGACGACGAAGGAGTCATCGAGCGGATCGAGCCGCGCACCCATTTGCTTTGCCGAACGAGCAAGCGGCGGCAGCACATTCTCGTCACCAACGTCGATCAACTGTTGATCGTCGGGAGCGCGGCCGAGCCGTACCTCAAGCCAAATCTAATCGATCGCTTTCTGCTCTGCGCCGAGCAAGGCCGCATGCGGCCGCTCATCATTATCAACAAAGTCGACCTGATCGAGCCGGCCGATTTAATGCCCTTGAGCGGCGTCTACGCGCGGATGGGATACGCCGTCCATCTCGTCTCGGCCGCGACCGGGGCAGGAATCGCGGCCCTCCGCCGCGCCTTGCAAGGACACGCCAGCGCCGTCGTCGGCCAAAGCGGCGTAGGCAAGTCTTCCTTATTGAACGCGATCGATCCGCAGTTGCGACTCAAGGTCGGCGCAATTAGCGAAGAAAATCAAAAGGGCAAGCACACGACCACCACCGCGCGGCTGTCGCCGCTTGCGCCAGGCGGCTACGTGGTCGATACGCCGGGCATTCGCCAGTTTCAGCTCTGGGATACGATTCCGGCCGAAGTCATCGGCTTTTTCCGCGACTTGCGGCCGTATGTGAACCTCTGCCGGTTTCCCAATTGCAGCCACACGCACGAAGCCGAATGCGCGATTAAAAACGCGGTCGCCGACGGGCGGCTCGATGCGCGGCGGTACGAAAGCTACTGCCAATTGGCGGCCGGCGTGCTCGAGTGAACGGCGCGGCGCCTCGGACGATCTGCCGAGGCCGATTGCGGCTCGCACGCTCGGAGCCGCCGAGGCCAGCGGATTTGATTCCGGTCGGTTCGCGCGGCGGTTATGGCCGCTGGTTCGCGCGAGGCAACTCGTCGGATGAAGGCGAGTCGAGAGCGGATGGGTCGTCGGCAACATCGCCCACATGGTTCGCGGCGAGCTTCCACAGGCCGAGGTTGGCCTTTTGGGCGCGCTCTTCGGCCTGGCGAAATTGCCGCTTGTGCGAATCATTGAAGTACGCAAAGCGATCGGTCACCGCCCAACCGGCGGCAATCAGCGCCTCGTTCAGCAGGACTTCGCGGCCGTCGCTCGGGTCGCGCGCCAGCGCATAGCCGAAAGGAATTTGATCCTTGCCCAGCCGCTCGCGATCGTATTGCACGCGCACCGGCCGAGCGCCGATTTGCGCTTGCAAAAAAGCGCGCGCGGCGACGGCGCAATGTTCTAGCTGCTCGTCGGAAAGCTCGGGCGTCGCGCTATTCTTGACCGCGACTCCCAGCAGTCGCAGCCGCGCGCCCCTGCGAACTCCAGCACACAGCCGGGCGCGACTTGCGAGACGGGATAAACCCCCTCGGGCAGGTCCGCCGGAGCATTGCCGCCAGCGGTCGCGAGCAGAAGAATTCGCCAAGCGATCAGGCCCGCCAGCCCGATGCCAAAATAGACCGCTAGCGACAGGCGGCGCCGACGAACCACGGCACAAGCTCCAGATGGTCAGGGGCCCGGAAAACAGCAGCAACGAAACGGCGGTTTGCGGCCGAGCGATTGAAAAAAACGCGCGGCGTCGGGCGACGCTGCGGGAACCCTTGCCGGCGGAAGTCTGAACCGAACGAGTCAGGCGAAACCGGTCGCAGTCCGGGCGATTTTTTTTAATCACCCACGGCCGCCGGCCGGAGAGGCGGCTGAATACGTACTCGCCGGTTCTTCGCCCTCCGGCCCGAGCCTCTCGCATTGGGAGAGGGGTCTTCAGACGAAAGTCATTCGTCAGCCGGCCTTAGTTTTGGCTGAAGTCGAACTGCTTGATTTCGCGGCCGAGCGGGTTTTTGACGAACTTTTTGCGGCATTCGGGGCAGAGGTCGAAACGGACGGTTTGATAGACGTCGTCGCCGATCTGGTCGGACTCGGCGTCGTCGAGCCGTTCGAGGATGTCTTGGATTTCCAGCAAGTTATCTCGATCGTCGTCGTCGGCCGCATCTTGAACGCCGTCGAGGGCGGCATAGATTTCAATTTTGACAACGTAGCGCAGCTCTTGTTCCGGCTCAATCTCGCGTTTGCAGAGATCGCAGCAGTAGTGAATCATCGAACGTTTTCCTTTGAACTAGTGTGAGTCGCTGACTTGCCCCCGCCACGACTCCTGGTGTGCAACTCCACTTCATCCTAATGAGCGTGCGTGAGTCGCTGCAACAGGGACTTGGCGATTTTTGCGCGAGAAAAATTATTTTCCAGTGCGCTTGAAATTAGCGCCAAGTTCAGCTTGACAGCAGCCAATTTGAATGCCACTGGTCCCTTGCACGCGTCTGGACTAGAATATGGGTGTAGCGATTCGGCGAAGCGTATCGATTGCCCACTTTAGGAGGTGATGATGTCCTTGCCGCCAGCGTCTTCTCGAAATGCCCAGACCCGCGGCGCCCGCCGCGCGGCCCACGGCCATCACCCCGCGCCGGCCGAAGCGCTGCGGGCCAGCGTGCCGGGGACAGGCGGGCCGGGCTCCGCCGCCTTGAGCTCAAGCGTGCTGGTGCTCAATCGCTTCTACATGGCGGTGCATGTGATCAATGTGCGGCGGGCCATCGGCTTGCTTTGCCGCCAACTGGCCGAGGTGATCCATTTTGAGGCGGGCCAATACGCGAATTACGATTTTGAATCTTGGCGCGACATCAGCCAGTTGAAGGCGGCCTTCACCGCGCCGCACGATGATTGGATTCAAGCCGTCAATTTTCAGTTGTTGGTGCCGCGCGTCATTCGGCTGTTGTCGTACGACAAGGTCCCGCAATCGACGGTGCGCTTCAATCGCCGCAACATTTTTGCGCGCGACAATAATCGCTGCCAGTATTGCGGGCAGAATTTTCCGACGAGCGAACTATCGCTCGATCATGTGATGCCGAAAAGCCGCGGCGGCCAGACTGCCTGGGACAACATCGTGTGCGCCTGCGTGGCCTGTAACGTGCGCAAAGGGGGCCGGACGCCGCACGAAGCGCGGATGAAACTCATCAAGCAACCGGTCAAGCCGAAGAAAAGTCCTCTCTTGGCGATGAAGATGGGCAACCCGAAGTACGAAAGCTGGAAGACGTTTCTCGACACGGCCTATTGGACCGTCGATCTAAAATGAACCCTGAGGATGACTTTCCTCCCGGCTTCGATTTTCGCGCCGCCCGGCAATGGAAGCGCCGCAACCCGTATCGTCGGCGCGTCATTCTGGCGCTGGCAATTTTCGCAATCGGCGCCACCGTCGCCGTCGGCCTGATCGTTGATGAGGCAGTCACGAGGGCCCTGGCTGCCGAAAACAATTTGCACGCGACCGTCTTCACGATTCGACTGGTGGATCAATTCGTCGTGGAAAATGGGCGTTGGCCGCGGTCGTGGCAAGAATTAAAGAGCTTGAAATCCGCGGCAAAGAATTCTGCTATCATGTGCGGGTCGGACGACGATCCGCTTAATGGTTGGCGGCCTGACCTCGAACAGCGTGGGGCGATTGATTTCGAGGTCGATCTGAACACGATTGCCACGCAAGATCCAAGGGCTTTTATCGCGATCCGACCCATTGGCCCCCTGTACTACGAGTACCGATATGGCTTGGTGGCTGTCTTGCAAAAGTCAGTACGAACGGCGCTCGGCCAGGAAGCTGCCACGCCGGCGCCGCATCAGGATCCGTAACGCCGCTGATCGCAATACTTCCCCGCTTGGCAGCGGAATGACAGTCTGGCACGAGGATCATCAGGATCGAACCGCATGCCCAACGTAATCGTTGATGCGGGTGCAATCTGGAAACGGCGGTTCCAATAGCCCACCACGATGCGGGTGCAATCCGGAAACGGGTCTTTCCAACAGCCCGCCGAAACGTGGTGGACCTGCGCACGGCATGCGCCGTGCTGGTCGTCCCCCTACGACGATGTTCGGCAATGATCGACGGCGCGCATTCAAATTGTCCGCTACGGACCGGCGCGCAATTTGTACGGTGCGGATGCTCGCAAATTGTAGGGTGCGGACCAGCGAGCGCAGCGAGCGCAGGCCCACCATGATGCGGGTGAAATCTGGAAGGTCTTTCCACCAGCCCGCCGAAACGTGATGGGCCGGCGCACGGCTTCGCGGCAATCGGTTGAAGGTTTTGCGTGGTGGGCCGGCGCACGGCTTCGCGGCAATGATCCAGGTTCGCTCGGCGGAATGCCTCGCGGGCGAGTCAACCTGGACCTCAGGCGTCATCCCCTTCATGAACAATTCATTCCGGCGGAAGTTTGGAATAGGCTTTTTCCTCGACTGCCACTGCCGCTCCACGATGTCCAGGAAACAGCCGCGCCGCCGTTATTCCAAGTCTTTCTAAAAGCCATCGAATCTCAGGGCCACACACGCGCGGAAAGTTAATTCTTATCAGGAAGTTATGGTTTTTCGGATAACAATCCGATTCGTTGACGTTGAGAATCACATCTTCGATTGGCCATGTGGCGAACGGTGTTCTGATACCAAGATTCAATCCTCCCTCTTGCAACGTAAATACCCCCTCCTGCGCGTGGAGATTTGGATTGATAGCGCGGCGCACCGTAAGAACATGCAAATCTGGAGCGTTTCGCATCGTCAAACGATCGGCGCCCTTCGTATTGAAAGCCCAAATGGTCGATAACTCATCATTGGAGCAGCAGTTCCTTTCGGAGCCAGGTTCCATGTTCATTTCAGCTATCTCCGTTGCAAAGTACGCAGCGACATAGGGCGACCGTGTCCAGTCAAGGAGCCTTGTTGGCAAACCAAAATGCTGGGCGAGTGCCATAATATTGGCATAATCTCGCATTTGAATCGAGTTTAGATTCGGCTGCTCACCGCTTGGATAGATTAATTCGTGGGTTAATTTTCTCAGGTCGGAGTTCGCCGGCGGAACATCCAATCCTTGACGATCAAGCTCGTCTTCGTATCGTTGTAATGCCAAAAGTTCAGCTAGAATCTGTGCAAATAGCGAGTTGGGTTCAACATTGAAGTCCGAAGGCAATGGCGCGATTCGATGGAGCCGCTCTCGCCCACCGTTGCGAAAG
>DASRSE010000264.1:0-7408 GCA_035656655.1 Pirellulales bacterium | reverse complement strand
GTGATGACGCCGGACGGCAATTGGCATAAGGAAATGAACGAGACGCACAACTTCTCGTTTCTGACCGGCGTGCGCTGGATGCGCTATACCGAGCAGTTTTCATTGCAAAGCCGGCAGACCGGCGTCGACTTTAATACGTACCACGGCGACTACAACATCAACGCCGAAAACAATTTGCTCGGCGTGCAGGCCGGCTTCGACCTGATCGAGCAGCACAACCGCTGGAATTGGGGAATCAACGGCAAGGCCGGTCTGTATGCCACCTTTGCCTCGCAGCAGCAGAGCGTCTCGACTGCCGACCCAGACCCCACCTTGTTTCTCTTGCAACGCCAAGACCACGCCTCGACCACCGGCGCGGCGTTTGAAGGCGAACTCGGCTTCTATGCGAATTACCAAATCTCAGCGCGCTGGACCTTACACGCGGGCTATGACTTCTTGTTTCTCCGCGGCTTGGCGACCGCCCCGCAGCAGTTTAATTTCAGCAAGCAACGGACCGAAATTGGCATCGATGGCTACGAATTCATGACCGGGGGAAGCCTCGGTTTCGAGTTCGTGTTTTAGGCAGTCTGCTAGCCATTCGACCAATCTGCTCACGCGACCAGCCTCCTAGCGTGTTCTGCCGGCGTTGCCGTCGCCTTGGCAGCCAAGCGGACTCGGGTCTCGTGCCGCAGGTCTGCCCCTCTTGCGGCGGCGCAGCGCCCGACTGCGGCAACGATCCGCTTGGCCGACCTGCTAATCGGCACGACCCGCAGCGCCTCGCGCGAGAGGCTGCTAGGCCGCACTTTTGGTAGCCAATGCCGCTCGTCTGCGACCCGGGAAAGTGACTGCAATCTCTCCGGCGGCAACTCATTTCTGGGGCAAGCCGGCCGCCCAGATCGCGCCGCCGGCCCTAGTCGCAGCATTTGGGGGAGGCTACCATGCCTTTGTCAGGAAGTTTGGTCGCCCGGCGGAGCCCGTGGCAAACTTGGGATTGGAGCCTGTTGGCAAGCCTGGAAAGGCCCGGCTCGATGGTCACTGGAACTCTGTTGGCGGCAATGGCCCGCATTCTCAGCGGAGCGAGCGTGCGCTGGATTGATTGTCAGCCGGACACCTGCCAACGCGTCTACTTCGCCAACCATACGAGCCATCTCGATATGCTGGTGGTCTGGTCGGCGCTGCCCTTGGCGATTCGCGCCTTGACCCGGCCCGTCGCCGCCAAGGACTACTGGGATAAAGGGCGGATTCGCCGCTACATGGCGACGAAGATTTTTGACGCGATGCTGATCGACCGCAAGGATATCAAGGTTCATCAAAGCCCGGTGGATGTCATGTTGCGCGAAATCGGCAACACGAAGTCACTGATCGTTTTCCCCGAGGGGAGCCGCAGCACCAACGGCGAGATTGGCGAGTTCAAAAGCGGACTGTACTATCTGAGCAAGAAGCGGCCCGACCTGGAGTTAGTACCGGTCCATATCGACAACATGAACCGGATTTTGCCGCGCGGAGAGTTTTTGCCCGTCCCGCTCCTCAGTTGCATCACCTTTGGTCCGCCGATGTGGCTGGAGCCGGGCGAACCGAAAGTCAGCTTTTTGGAGCGGGCGCGGACCGCCGTGACCCGTCTGAAAGACGCTTGACGCCAATTGTACCTTTTTGATCGACACCCCCGAGAACACGCCCGATGGACTGGAAAATGCCGACGCTGGTAGGGGGCGTCCTCACGATCCTCGCCGCCGCCACCGCCGCCGGACAAATCTTGAAGCGGCAGCCGGACGCCGGGCTCAACTCGGCCGCCGTGCAAACGTTCAATCTGCGGATGCGGGCCTGGTGGCTGATGTGTTCGCTGCTGGCCGCGGCGATGCTGCTCGGCAATACGGCCACGGTAATTCTCTTCGGTCTGATCTCGTTTTGGGCTTTGCGTGAGTTCATCACCTTGACCCCGACCCGGCTCGGAGACCACCGCGCGCTGTTTTGGGTTTTCTTCGCGTTTACGCCGGCCCAATTCGTAATGGTCGGATTGCAATACTATGAAGTTTACAGCGTGCTGATTCCGGTCTACGCGTTCTTGTTTATTCTGGCCCGGGTCGCCTTCTCCGGCGACTATAAACGCTTCCTCGAACGGACGGCCAAGATTCAGGCGGGGCTGCTGATCTGCGTGTACTGCTTGAGCCATGCCCCGGCGCTCATGTATCTGCCCGCCAAGCGACCTGACCCCGGCGCCGGCGCGCGGTTGCTCTTTTTCTTTGTCCTGATCGTGCAGCTCGGGGACGCGATGCAATATCTGGCGGGCAAATTGTTCGGCCGCCGCGTCATCGCGCCGACCATCAGCCCCAACAAGACCTGGGAAGGCTTGCTCGGGGGCGTCGGCGCCACGACCTTGCTCGGAACCGCCCTTTACTGGGCCACCCCCTTTCAAGTTTGGCAAGCGGCCATCATGTCGCTGGTGATTACGCTGATGGGTTTTGCCGGCTCGATCACGATGTCGGCAATCAAACGCGACCGCGGTGTGAAGGACTACGGCACGCTGGTCGAAGGCCACAGCGGGGTTCTCGACCGGATCGACTCGATCTGCTTCGCCGCGCCCGTCTGCTACCATCTCTCGCGGCTCTTCTTGATGTCGTAATTGGACGACGCTGTGCGCGGCGGTGCTCGGCACCCGCCCAGGCAATCGATGAGGCCGCGTTGCGGCACGAATAAAGTCGCGCGATCTGCGCTGCGGTCATTTTCCGCCGTACCACACGCCGCGCCGCCAAGCATGGCCGCGGAGGCATTGGACGACTTCGTCGCGCAGCGGTTCGAGGTCGCCCGCCTGACTGTTCGCCTCGGCCTGGACCGCATTGCGCATCCCAGGGATCACCGTGCTGACGCTCGGCTGAGCCAAGGCAAAGCGCAAGGCCACCTCGGCCAACGAGGGCGCCTCAGGGAGGAGTTGTGCGAGATCGGCTTGAATCCGCTCGACCCGCTCCACGACGCGGTCGATTCGGTCGCCTTGAAAATAGCGGCTGCGAAAATCATCTTCGGCAAAGCGCTGACCGCGGCGATATTTGCCGGTGAGGGCCCCTTCATCCAGCGCGACGCGGACAATGACGCCGACGTTGCATTCTTGCGCGACGGAGAAAATCTCCGCCGCCGCTTCTTGTTCAAAGATATTGAAGATGACTTGGATCGTGTCCAAATAGCCGCGCCGCATGAGCTCGATCACGCAGTTCTGATCCTGCTCGGGGGTCGAGATGCCGATATACCGCAGCTTGCCTTCAGATTGCAACTGCTTCAACGTATCCAGCGGCCGCGGATTGGCATTCCACGCGCGGGTCCACGTGTGCAATTGCAACAGGTCGATGCAATCCGTTTCCAAGAGTTTGCGGCGCTCGTCCAAGTTCGAACGCAAATAGGCGTCAGGGTAGCGGTCTTCGACGCGGCAATAGGGCGACGGGGGCCAGACGCCGGGCAGCGGCGGGGTCTTCGTCGCGACAAAGATCTGTTCGCGCCGCAGTTTCAAGGCTGCCGCGATGATTTTTTCGCTGCGGCCATTGCCGTAGCCCGCCGCCGTATCGAGCAGGTTGACGCCGCGATCGATCGCCGTGTTGAGGGCGGCAAGCGAGTCGCTGTCGGCTTGTGGTCCCCAGCCGCCCCCCAGCGCCCAGGCGCCAAAGCCAATCTGTGACACCGAGACTTGCGTGCGTCCCAAATTTCGATATTTCAAAGTACAAACCTGAAAAAACAGAGGCGTTCCGGGACCCGGAGCGCGGAGCGCGAATCAAGGGAGCTAAGCGACAGGGCGAACGGAGGCCAGCCGCCCTTACGGTTTTTCGCCGAGCAAATTTAGCATCGTTTCGGCCATGCCATGACCGATGCCAAGCATGGTTTTGCCGCTGCCCAGATAGTGGTAGGGATATTCGCTGCCGACTTTGTTCCACTCGTCGAGATGTTCGCGCCAGCCTTTTTTGAATACGGCGGCCGCATCCATGTCCCAATATTGGTCGGTCTTCACTAGCGCCACGTTGTTCTTGAAGTCGGGGACTTCGAGAATCGCCGCCTCGGCAGCTTTGAATTTTTTGACGTTCTCGCTCGCGTCGGGACCGTCGACTCCCATCTGCGCGACGACGATGGGCAGCTTGGGCGATTTCAGGTCGTGGCGGACATCGCGAATAAAATACTCCAGGTTCTTGGTGTATTCGGCGGTGGCGGCCGCGTCAATCATGTCGTTCCAGCCTTGAAACCAGACGAGCCCGCACAGCTCATAACCTTGATCGGCATAGTTTGGAAAGGGCTTTTTCAAATCGGCCAACGTGCCGTCGATTTCCTTCAGCATCTCGCGATAGCTGAAGCCAAAATTCTCCTTAATCTGTTCGAGCGTCGCGTCCGGCTGCTTCTTCTGCTTTTCGGCGAGCAGCTTTTGCAGAATCGCCTCGGCCGGAAAGCCGGCGCTCGGCGAACGAAAATCGTGCCACAGACTGCGCCCGCCCCAGGCGGTTTTGATCAGCAGGACTTGCTCGGGATAGTGGTCCCCGAGGACCGTGCCGAATGCGAGCTCGGGTCCGACGCAACCCGGCGAACCGTAGCCGACGGTCAGATTGCCGTGACGATCGAGAAACTTGATCCAGACGTCATCGCGTTCGGCCCAGCGGCCGTCTTTCCGCAGATGCGCGTAGAGCTTGCTCGTTTCGGGCTGGGCCGCTTGATAGTCGAGCAGGCTGACTTTGGCCTTGCCCTCCATGTTTGATTGGCCGGCCAAGATAAAAACCTTGATTGGCTTTTTGTCGGCGGCGCGCAAGGCAGGCGGAATCGCCAAAAACAAAATAGCCATCGATGCGGAAACAAAAATGCGGAACATAAAGAGCCTGCGGCGGGAAAAGGGGGTAGGCCGTACGTTGCGCTGAATCTAGCCGGTCGCCCGCCGTCTGTCAAAAATACGAGCCGCGCGTAGAAAAACCGAGGCGGCCCGGCGAGCCGCCTCGGTCTGTTGGCGCGGGTTCATCAGTGACGAACTGCGGCCTCGCTTAAAAGGCGCCGCCGATCGCACTGAGCACGCTGCTCCCAGCGTTTTTCACGCTGGAAGCCGCGCCCGTCACGAGCCCTTCTGCTCCGCCGGCGAGGCCGGACAGGCCGGTGCCGATGTCGGGGGTGCCACGGTGATCGCGAACAATCGCGCCGCCCCCCTTCGTCGGATGGCCCGCGGTGCCGCGGCCCGGAATTAAGCCGGTCGGCAGAGCGTTGCTGGTCGTCCCGCGATGGTCACGAACGATCTTACCCGGGTTTTCAGGCGTGCCAATCGGTCCGGTGCTGCTCCCGCCCATGTGGAACGGCGAAGAGGAATTGCCCGGGTTCAGCGGCGTGCCAATCGTCCCAAACACCCCGCTGCCGCGGTGCGGAAAGGTCGGCCGGCCGGGGTTTTCGGGCGTGCCAACGGGGCCAGAGTTGCTGCCCCCCATGTGATAGGGCGACGACGGTTTGCCGGGGTTTTCGGGCGTGCCGACGGGACCAGAGTTGCTGCCCCCCATGTGATAGGGCGGCGTGGTCGTGGTGCCACAATGCTCGCCGCAGTGTGAGTCGCAGTGTTCGCCGCAATGCTCGGCCCAATGTTCAACCCAATGTTCCAGATCGCAATGATCTTTGCCCGAGTGCTCTTTGCAATCGTCGTGCTGGCTTGAGTTGTTGTGTTGCGAGTTGTTGTGGTTGTTGTTTTTCTGACCGGCCTGGGCCGAGAGAGCGCCAAGCGCGAGAAGGCCGACGCCGACCGCCAACGCAAGTGAGAAGGAACGCCTCATAGTGCACCAAATCTTTCTGCAAGGAGGGTAAATGGGAGGTGGGACGAGCAGCTTTGCTGACCGCTACCATTGCAGAGCGCAATGAACCTTGACCCGTTACACAACTTGTCGCAGAAACCGCCGTTTCCAGAAAAACTCGCCGAAATGGCCTCTTCGGCCGCGGATGCGGACAAGAATAAGACGCCAACCGGGCTACACGAACCGGAACGGATCGCGTTCAGCGCGGCTGGCCCAGACCGTCAGCGGCGGAAATTGGGCCGCCAACACTTCGGCCAAGCGTTCGACGCCGAATCGCTCGCTGGCATAGTGGCCGACTAAGACGAGGGCCAAGTCCGAGGCTTCAGCCTCTAAGCAGGTATGAAAGCGCGTTTCGCCGGTCACAAAGGCCTCGCATTCGGCGTCGCGCGCCGCGGAGAGCAATTCGCCTGCGCTGCCGCAAGCGACGGCGACGCGTTTCAAGGGGCGATCGAGATCGCCGACGACTTGAAGCTGGTCGATTTTGAGAAAGGTCTTCGCCAACTGGGCTAACTCCGCCACCGTGATTGCTTCCCAGTAGATTCCCCAACGGCCGGTTCCGAGTTCGACCGCCGCGGGGCATGGAACGAGCGGCGCCACATTCGTCAGCAACAGTCCTTCGGCGAGCCGCTGATTGATTCCGTCGCGCGCCGAATCGAAAGCGGTGTGCGAGCTATAAACCGCGATCCGCGCGCCGATCAGTTCCCACAGCAGCCGCCCCTCGGGCGATGCGTCCGTAATTCGTTTCAGTGGCCGAAACGGGAGCGGATGATGGCTCACAATCAAGTCCGCCTGCTCGCGCACCGCTTCTTGGACGACCGGTTGCGTGATCGTGAGACAGGTCATCACGCGCCGGACCGCGTGGTCGCGGCTGCCGACGAGCAAGCCGACGTTGTCCCAATCTTCCGCGAGACCGGCCGGGGCAATCGATTCCAAAAACGCGGAGATTTCGGCGAGCATGAAACCGCTTCGGTTGGAAAAGGAAGGATTTTTTACAACACGTTCATTTGCCCCAGGGCGTCGCCTCCGCGCGATTTCGCCGCGCACGATCTCGGCCGCGGAAAAGAATTCAATGCAGGCGGCGGCCTGAGCATGTTGCCTTCGGAGCGAGATAACGAACTTCAAATACGATCCGCTGTCCACGCAACCAAGCGCCGCCCGCATTCGTGAACGCAAGGATGCGCTGCCTCGACTCTTGACTCGGATCGTAACACTTTTCCGCCGCGGCAACAAACTTTTCTCCCCGCCGCGGCCATGACCCCGCGCGTTGCATCGCTCTTCGACGATTTCGCCCCTTCGTCAAGCGTGGTCCAGCCCCGGCCGAATTCCGGCACCTCGCCGGAATTACCGCCGGCTTCCGGTAGCACTGTTTTGGTCAGCCAGATCGCCTATAATAATCGGGGCGAAGCGTATCTTTCGATCGACCCGAAGCCTGGAGGAGTCGAAGTACTGCAAAACGCAAATGGATATTCGGCGGCCGACTAATCGAGCGATCCAAATATTATTTATCGCGCGTCTCGGCGAATATCATTCCTCGATAGTGTGAGATGATAAGAGCATGTCGTTCCATATCCCTAGGCTGCGCTTTCGGCTGTGGCATCTATTTGTACTCACCGGTAGTGTGGCGTTGGTCGCCTACCGAGGCGCAG
>DASRSE010000263.1:0-3700 GCA_035656655.1 Pirellulales bacterium | reverse complement strand
TGGCCGAGCCCGGCGGAAAAGGTCGATTTGACCGGCGGCTGGCATTGGGATTTTGAGCCGCCGGACGAAGTGCGGTTTCCGGCCCTGGGGCTGGGGTTGGAATGTGCGCGCCGCGGGGGGACGACCGGCGCGGTTTTGAATGGGGCCAACGAAGCGGCCGTGGCGGGCTTTCTCCATGGCGAACTGAAATTTCACGACATCGTTCCGGCTTGCCGGAGCGTGCTCGATCATCACGAATTTGATCCGCATCCCACCCTCGAGCAATTGTTGCAGCTCGATCGCTGGGCTCGCCAGGAGGTATCACGTTGGGTATGTACTTGATCGCGGCGGTCGAGTCGGGCAACTCGCTGCTCAACTCGATCTGGGGATGGACTGAAGCCGCGCTGGCGCTGGGCGCGGTGATCTTCATCCACGAATTGGGCCATTTTCTCGTCGCCAAATTGTGCGGTGTAAAATGCGAAAAATTCTATATCGGCTTTGACATCGGCGGCTGGAAAATCGCCCATTTTCAATGGGGCGAAACCGAGTATGGCATCGGCATCCTCCCCTTGGGCGGCTACGTCAAAATGCTCGGCCAAGATGACAACCCCAACAACGCCGAAGCGGAACGCGAACGCGCCCTGAAAAAAGGAACGGCGGCCGAGGGGTTGCAACCGGGACTGAGCGTCGCCGCCCCCCAATTCGATCCGCGCAGCTTCATCGCTCAAAGCGTCCCCGAGCGGATGGCGATCATTTCGGCCGGCGTGATCATGAACATCTTGTTCGCGTTCGTGCTGGCCAGTTGGGCCTATTCGATCGGCGTGACCTACCTGGTCAGCGAAATCAAGGAGACGTTTCCGGGCGAAGGGGCTTGGCAGGCCGGTTTGCGGCCAGGCGACAAGGTCCTGCAAGTGGGACATGTGCCCGGCCAGCAAGACAACGAACAATTTGATTTTGACGACCTGAAGCAGAAAATTGTCTTTTCCGACCTGGATCAAGGGCTCGACTTGAAGATTCGCCGCGTCGGCGTCGAGGAGCCGTTTTGGATCACCGTGAAGCCGGATAAGCAAGCGGCGGTCAAGAACGGAATGCCGCGACTGGGGATCGCCGACTCCGCGACGAACCGCCTGTTTGAAGGCGAGCCCGCCCAGCCGACCTCTCCGGCTGATCAGCCCAATGGCGTGCAAGGGGGAGACACGATCGTCGAAGTGAACGATCATCCGGTCCACAATTTTGCCGAGATCGAAACCGAACTCGCGCAGCACCCGAGCGACCCGCTCGATTTCGTCGTCCTCCGCGAGCCGAAATCCAAAGCCGGCGCGCCGTCCCCCGCGCCAGGCCAAGGGCCTTCGGCCCAGGCCGAGCGCGTGAAAATCACGATCGCGCCCAATCCGCGGCGGATGCTCGGGTTAATTATGCGGATGGGAAAGATCACCGCGATCGAACACGGTTCGCCCGCCGACAAGGCCGGAATCAAGCCGGGCGACTTCATCGTCGAGATCGACGGCGAACCGGTCAATGCCCCCAACACGAAGTGGAATCCGATTACCTTGCCCGAGGAATTGCGGCGCCGCGCCGCGGCAGGCCAGAAATCCATCAAGATCAAAGTGTCGCGCGATCGCAAAGAAGGGCAGCCCGAGCAACTCGCGTTTGATGTCGATCTGCGCAATCCGACTTGGTTCGAGGGACCGCACATAAAAGGGGCGCCGATGAGCGCCCCGGCGATCGGCATTGCTTATCGCGTCATGAACATCGTGCAAGATGTCGAGCGGAAGGGTCCGGCGGACGCGAGCGACGACGATGCGAAGCGCGTCTTGCCGAACGACACGATCGAGGCGGCCCATTTTATTATTTCGAAAGAGTACGAAGCAAAATTCAAAGAAGTGGCGAAGGACGATTTCAAGTTCAGCGAGGACGAACCGAACTGGCCGATCTTCATCACCGTCTTGCAACAAACGCCTCCCGACACGAAGGTCGAACTGACGATCAAGCGCGGCGAGAAAGAGTTGAAGGTCGAACTGGAACCGGCCCTTTCGCAGCGCTGGTTCAACCCGGAACGAGGACTCCTCTTCGCCCCCAACACCAATAAGATCGTCGCCCAGTCGTTCGGCGAAGCGCTCGATCTCGGCTGGCATCGGACCCTCCGCGACATGACGCAGATCGTGCGGACCTTGAAAGGCCTGACCTCGGGACAGGTCTCCGCGAAAAACCTCAGCGGACCGATCGGCATTGCCGCCGGGGCGAACATGTTCGCGCGCGAGGGCTTTGTCCCCTTGCTGTTGTTCATGTGTCTGATCAGCGCCAACCTGGCCGTGGTCAACTTTCTGCCGATCCCTGTCCTCGACGGCGGACACATGATGTTCTTGCTCTATGAGGGAATCCGCGGCAAGCCGCCGAATGAGCGCGTGATGGCGATCATGACCTACTGCGGGCTCGCCTTTATCCTCAGTCTGATGATTTTTGTGATCGGGCTGGATATTTCGCGGTTGTTCCATTAAACGACCGAACCATCCCTTGCGCCGGAGCCATTCGCACCGCAAGCCGGCGAACGCCGTTGCAACGGCGGGCGCCTTGAAACGCCGCGAGTCCCTGCCGCGCGCCTCTGCCGCGAGTTGCCATCGTGAAAAAAGTGCGCTGCTTACTCTTTGACGCCGTGGGGACGTTGATTCGCCCCGAGCCCTCGGTGGCCGCCGCCTATCAGGCGGCCGGCCGGAAATTCGGCGCGCCGCTAGAAGAGGCCGAGTTGCGGATCCGCTTTCAAGCCGCGTTGGCTCAAACCGAGCGCGACGACGCGCTGCACCGGGCCCACGCCACCGACGAGGCCCACGAGCGGCGCCGGTGGCAGGCAATCGTCGCGCGCGTTTTTGCCGAAGTTTCGGATTCCGTCCCGTTGTTCGAGCAGCTCTGGCGCCATTTCGCGGAAGCGGCGAATTGGCGGCTCTTTCCCGACGCCGCGGTTTGCCTCGAACGGCTCGCCGCGCTGCGCCGCGGCGGCCGCGAGTTTGCCAGCGGGGTGGCTTCGAATTTCGATGGGCGGCTGGAGCCGATTCTGGCAGCGCTGCCCGAGCTGGGCGGTTTGCAGCACGCGTTTATTTCATCGCAGTTGGGGGCGCGGAAGCCGAGCCTTGGCTTCTTTCGCGCGATCGAACAGCGATTGCATTTGGCGCCGGAAGAGGTTTTGCTGGTGGGCGACGACTTGGAAAACGACTATCGCGGGGCGCAACGAGCCGGCTGGCAAGCCATCTTGCTCGACCGGCGGAACGAGCATGGCTTGGCCGACCGCGTGCGCAGTTTGGAGGATTTGCCGCTTGCCGATTTGATCTGAGGGGGGCTCCGCGGCCGCGCCGCGCCGCAAAACCGCTTGTTTTGCCGAGCGCAATTGGCCTTGTTAGGTTGCCCGGGCGTCGCTATTCTCCGCGTCCTTATCCAGCGCCCATTCTCTTCGCGCCCTTCGAGATTCGATCATGAAACGCTCCTTGGTTGTGTCGTTGATTCTGGCGGCGGCGATTTTGACCGGCTGCCAGCCCATTGCCACCGTGCTCTACGTCTTGAGCGGGGCCGGCGACATCAAAGCGGAATACACCGGCTTGAAGGAGAAACGCGTGGCGGTCGTCTGCCACACGTTGACGCAATTGCAGTATCGCGATTCGGGCGTGGCCAAGGACATCGCCAAGCAAGTCGGCACGCGGTTGAAGCAACACATCGGCAAGATCGAGCTCGT
>DASRSE010000262.1:0-45980 GCA_035656655.1 Pirellulales bacterium | reverse complement strand
ATGTCGTTTACGCGCGGCAGCGCGACTCGGGCGAGTTGTCCGCGCTGGTCGCCGCCACGATCAGCTTCGAAGCGATCGAAGGGGGCGGCATGGAGCATGTCGAAGCGGTCGGCAACCTCCGCGCCGCCACGGCCGTGTTTCTATTCCGCCGCGGACGGTGGTCGACCGATGGCCGCGCGCTGTTCAACTTGAATCCAACCGAAGCCGTGAAGTATTATCAGGCAAATCTGGAATTGGTCAGCCAGGAAGTGAAGTAAGCGCCCACGCGACGCGTCCGCCCTCTGCGGCTCCGCCTTCTGCGGGTCCGGCGCAGCGCTATTGGATTGACCGTTTGGCTGGCGGCCGTTTGTTGTTCGCCTGGTCAGGGCTGGCGCTGCGAACTTTTCTACTGCGGGCGAGTGGCGGCTAGCGCCGCTTCGTTCTATAACTTCTCGGAGCGAACGTCCTCGCCGTTCAACCTGGAAGAAGTCCAAGGAATTGCATGTCTCAAGAATTGCGCGCCCGGCTGTTTGCGGAATTGAACGATCTGGTGCTGATCGATCCGCACACGCACATCAACGCGCTGAATCCGGCGGCTCGGACTTTGGCGGACCTGCTCGGCTATCACTACTACACCGAGCTAGCGCATTCCGCCGGAATGCCACGCGCCAGGATCGAGGAGCCGGGTCTGGCTCCCAAGGAAAAAGTCGGCCGCTTGGTCGAATATCTGCCGAGGCTGGAGAACACGATCCAGTACAGTTGGCTGATTGAGATCTTGCAGTCGTACTTCGGGTTTACCGATGAGCGTTTGACCGGCGACAACTGGGAAGCGGTGTACGATCGTGCCGAGCGGCAAATGAGCGCGGCCGATTGGCCGCAACAAGTGCTCCAGCGAAGTCGCCTGGAGGCCGTCTTTCTGACCAACGATTTTGACGATCCGCTGGCAGGGTTCGACACAGGCGTCTACATCCCCTGCTTGCGAACCGATGATCTCGTGTTCCATTACACGCGGCCTGGCGTAGCCGCGCGCTTGCACGCGGCCACGGGGATCGCGGTGGGCGACGCGACCACGTTTCGCCGCGCGCTGAGCAGCCTGTTTGAGCACTTCGTCCGGCACAACTGCCGAGCTTGCGCGATTTCGTTGCCGCCGGATTTTACTCCGGCGCGTGTCTCCGAAGGCACGGTCAACAGCGCGCTGCAAGCGACATTTGAGCACGAGCCCGGTTTGGGGCTGCACTATCAGCACGAGCTGGCGCATTTCGTGTTCTGGACCCTGGCCGAACTCTGCGCGGAGTTTAAACTGCCGTTCGATTTGATGATCGGCGTAAATCGAGCTGTTTATCCTGGCGGCGTCTACCAAGGCCAAGACTTGTACGACAGCCGCGTGTCGATGCTGCAATATCGCGAGTTGTTCAATGCGTTTCCGCAGGTGACTTTTCCGATTTCGGTATTGGCCAGCGTCACGAACCAAGAATTGGCGAGCTATGCGTGGATCTTTCCGAACGTCGTCACGAATGGGCACTGGTGGTATTCGAATACGCCGGCGTTCATCGAGCACGATCTATCGGCTCGCTTGGAAGCCGTGCCGCAGACCAAGCAAATCGGCTATTACAGCGACATGTACAAGCTCGAATTTGCGCTCCCCAAATTCGCGATGTACAAGCGGATTCTGGCGAAAGTCTTGGCCGAGCGCTATGTCGTCGATCGCGGCTGGTCCGAAACGCGCGCAATCGAACTAGGCAAGCAAATATTGCGCGGCAACGTCGAGCGGATTTTCCCTGCGGTCAGCCCGGGCCCGGATTTTGTCGCGATCAAGGAGGGCGCTTGAGCCCGGCGATAAATCCGCCGTCAATTCGGCCGATCACCAAGTGATGGACCGATTGGTCGATGTATTTCGAGCCTTTGGCTTCGCTCCACGAGTAGCCGAGGACCTTGCCGTTGGCATCGGTGTAAATCCGCAGCGAGCCTTTGCCAAGCCCGTCGCCGGATGTCCCATCGGCATGATGGCGCGTGTCGCTGAGGCCGTGCGCCGAGTGGCTCGAGTCAATCACGGGGACTTCCCACTGGAGCGTGCCGTTCACCAGCGGCGGAGTGGCGGCCTGTTGTCGCGGGTTGTCGGCCACAAGCATCACGTGTCCGGTGTTCGCTTCGCCCGGCGGATAGAGAACCGCGAGAATATCGCCGGGCTGCATCTTGGCAACGCTGGCGATGGGGATAAATCCTCGCCCCGCCACGACCATGGCATGATAATCTTTCGCCACGGGGCGCTTCGTTTGAAACCACGCAGCCAGTTGGGCATCGTTTAAGCCGTACGCGCGCTTCAAGAGCGCATCTACCAGGCCGCTGCAATCAGTTCGACATTCGGCCCGGGCGCCCGTCGCCGAGTCGGCCCACACGACCGCTCCCCCTTTGTGTTGATAATCGGTGTCGCGCGGCGCGATGGTTTTTAATAAGTCCGAGGCCGCTTGCAAATGGGCCGGAGGCGCGGCGTCCACGACCGCGACTGTCCAGCCTAGCGTGCCGCAGGCCGCGAGCAGCGCCAGTCCCATTGCGACGGTTCCGCGGGGGCGCAGCGTTCGACGATGCGGACCACGGAGCAATTTCAGGCGAAGTGGGTTCATCATGGTTGGAAGCAGGCGGTGAAGGTAGTTCCCAAGACGTAAAGCGTGAAACGAGTGCAACTGTTTCATTTTTTTTTTGCAAAAACACCGGCCCAATTTCGCGCCCGTAGGATCGGCGCGGCCGAGAACTCCGGCTCGGCGCGCGGCTCACTTTACGCGCTGCATTTGCCGGATGAAATCGGCGTCGAATTTTTTCAAATCGGGTCCAAAGGCGGCTTTGAATTCGCGCAGCCGCGTGGCCTCGTCGTCGGCCAGGAGCGGTCCCTTCTTGGCCAGCATTTTGAGATAGGCGGTGTAGGCTTCGCTGTGTTGCCGTAATAGATAGTAGTTCAGCGCCCAGGCCTCGGCATACGCATTGACCGCTTGGGCCGGATCGCGAAAGCGGGCATCGTTCGCAATCAACGATTCGAGCGAGTTTTCACCGCGCGTGCTCAAGGAGTCTTGGAATGTCGGCAGCCGCAATGGATTCACCTTGCCGATCGAGTTCCAACCGTTGCCGCTGTTGAGGTCCGGCGTTTCAAAATAGACCGCCAGCCCTTCGCTCACCCACAAGGGAATATCGGCCAGCCGCGTTTGCAGTCCGCAATTGAAGCCAATCTGGTGGGTCGCTTCGTGGATGATCGTCGCGACCATCGATTCCGCCTCGGGCTTGGCGAGCATCGCGTTGATTTGCTGAAGCGTCCCGCGGCGATCGCCCGGCCGCCGCAAGGCTTCTTCCCCGGTCAGATCGTACATCGCGACGCGATTCGATTTCAAGCTATAGAACGCGATCACGCTTTTGGTGGCCGCCCCCAACTCGGGTTTGGTAAAGCTGGCGTAGGACGGTTGATCGGCAAACACGCAGACCACCAGCGGCGTCTCCGGATCGTGCAGCTTAAATCCCTTCCGCGTCCAATAATTCGTAAAGGCTTGATAGAGCCGTTCGTATAACGCTCCGACCCATTGCGCATACGCCTTGGAGGTGTTGTAACAGATCAGATAGTGGGCCGTCGTGTGGATCTCACAGCCGGGAATCTCCGTCGCCATCTCGCGCGCCATCTCCGCCGAGGTCAGCCGCCTGAATGGCTCGGGCAACGTTTGATGTTCCACGATCTGGTCGGGCTGCGCGGTCCACAGCATGGCGTCGGGAGTCTCAAACAAGAGCCCGCCATCGGCCGCTTCGACCACCACGCGGCCAAACAGCCGCTGCTCCGGGCCGTCCTTGGTTTGATGAATCACCAGCCGGTCGAGCGCCCAGGCCGGCGCCGCCACGAGCGCGGCCAAGAGAGAGACAACGAGAATTTTGCGCAGCCCAGCCATGCGAGCCTCCGAACCCGATTTTTCGCCGGCTGATAATTGGGCGACGGATCGCCCCGCGGCGGAATAGCTCCATTGTACTCGGCTCACGCAAGCGGCCCAGGCGAATTCGCCGTTTTGGCTCGGCGTTCCGCGGTTGTCAGGGGCCTGCGTTCTGTTTAGGATCATACTACCGCAGCGGGACCGGCCACGTTTTAGGTTGCTCCGGCTTGGCCTGCCGCGTCTTTTCCCCTCGCAGTTCTACTGGATCTGGCATTGCCGATGGCGATTTTATTCACTTGCCCCAACGGCCACCCCTTGAGTGCCGGCGAAGACAAGGCGGGCCGCAGCGCCCGCTGCCCCAAGTGCAATGCCATCGTTCGCATCCCTGGCTTGAGCTCGCCGTCGGGCAAGGGAATTTCGTCGAGCGATCCGAACCGCGCGGAGCAGACACCCGATGGCATGATTGTTTTTCTGTGCCCCAATGGGCATCGGCTGAACGGCCCTGCCAAATTGCAAGGCAAGGCGGGCCAATGTCCGCACTGCGGGGCGAAATTTCGCATCCCCTTTCAAGACCCTGACGAGGAAGCCGCCTTCCAGGCAAGTCAGCACCCCTCGGAATCCGAAACCGAGTCCGCGCCGGCGGACGAAGCGCCTCAGCCGAGCGAGTCAGAAGGGCTGAGCGAACCATCGCTGGACGATTATGGCGAAGAAACTCCGCTCGAGGAATTTCCGGAGCCCGAGGTGGATCTCGGTTTGGAAAATGTCGAGCCGGAAGAACTGCCCGCGGAAGAGTTTGAAAACGAAGAAGAATATCGGCCGCCGGAGCCGGGCTGGCCGACGTTGTTTCCGTATCTCTGGAAGCAAAAATCGCCCGGCAGCGAAGTTGATCTCTATCTGACCGATGGCACAAAATTCACGCCGCAATGGTTTTCGCCCTCTTGGTCGCTGGCCGAACAAGGAGTGTTCGCGGTTCGCGATACCGAAGGGGCCTATACGATCTTATCGCTGGCCTGGGATGCCATCGTGCGGGTTGAAGTCCGCAGCGTGATTGATTTGCCCGATGGCATGTTTGAATAAGCGGCCGGTTTACTCGGCCTTGGGGGCCGGCAGCGCGGCGGTGCGGTGATGGACCGGCGACATGAATCGCGGCAGCGGGTCGCCTTGTTCCAAGCTGCCCGTCTCCGCGACTTGCTGCTTCAGACGCGCGAGTTTTTCGGTCGCCGCCAGTTCTCCGGTAACTTCATGGCCGGGCAAATGTCCCCATTCGAGCGCCCGGTCGCCACGCGTGATCAAGGTGAAATTGAGCCCTTCCGGAGCCTCGGTAGGCGCATTCACTTGGGGAACGATCTTTTTCAATAGAAGCGTGGGCCAGCTTTCGTACAAGAACGCGGCCAATCGCGCGCCGCCTGCCACGCCATTGTCTCCCCAGCGCGTGCCGACCGGTCCGCGCGGACCCGTTTGAATGCCGCTGATGCGGGCGTAGCGCTTCGCGTCGTCGGCCGTGAAATCTTCGCTGGGCAAGACCGTCGCTTCGCCATCCACGGCCAGCACCCCTCCCGACACTTCGACCATCGCGACCGGTCGGCGATACTCGAGGTCAACCTGTACGCCGGCCGGTTGCTGCTTGCTGACTCGATTGACTTTGGCGACCCACGGATTTAATTGAAAGGCTTGCGCGATTTTCACCGTCAGCCGTTCATCGAGCAGAGAGAGTGTCGGCCCCCAGCCGGCATCGTGGATCACTTGCGCGCGAATGTCGGAGTGAATCCAGGCCGGCGTCGGCGGCAACTCGATTTTGTTCGGGTCGAGTTGATAGTCGGGCCCGATCGCGACCTGGTCGCGGACATTCCCCCACAGGACCCAGGCGCCCCAGCTCAGCCCGCCGATCACGAGCAGGATTAACAGCGGTTTGCGCAGCGCGCGGAGCAACCGCCGCAGCTTGGTCGGTTTTTCGACCGGATTGTCGAGGACCACTTTGACCACAGTTCTCATCCTTGAGAAAGCGTGGAGGAAGAGCGCGCGAAGCGCCTTACCAGATTTCGATTTCCGTCTCGAGTTCGACGCCGAGCCGTTCGGCGACTCGGCTGCGGACCAGATCAATCAGCTTCAAGACATCCTTGCCCGTCGCTTCGGCCGTCGTCACGATGAAGTTGGCATGCCGGTCGCAAACTTCGGCACCGCCGACGCGGGTATTTTTCAGTCCGGCGTTTTCGATCAACATTCCGGCGCTCAGACCGCGCGGATTTTTGAAAATGCAGCCGCTATTCTGATGGGTCATCGGTTGGGCGGCTTTCTTCACGATCCATTGCTTCTGCATCCGCTTGGTCAACTCGTCCGGGTTTTCCGGTTCGAGTTGAAATTCGGCTTCCAAAATGACCAGTTCGTCCAGACTGCTTTGCCGGTAAGCGAACACCATTTCGTTGCGGCCGCGCTCGACAATTTCCCCCGAGCGGGTCATCACCGCGGCGCGGCAAGTCCACTGGCCAATGTCGCCGCCGCGGCTGCCGGAATTGCCGTGCAAGGCGCCGCCGATCGTGCCGGGGATTCCGACCAGCGGTTCGAGCCCCGCCAAGCCGTCGCGCACCGTCACCGAAATCACGTGGCCTAACTTTGCGCCGCCGCTGGCCGTGGCGCGATCTCCCTTCGTGGAAATCTGGCTGAACGCGGGCGCGTCAAGCCGGCAGACGACGCCGGGCACGCCTTCGTCGCGGACGAGGATGTTCGAGCCGCCGCCGAGAATCCGGACTGGCAAATTTTGCTCGCGACAGCGGCGCACCAGCGCAGCGAGTTCGTCGACCGAGGTCGGCTCGGCGAAATATTCCGCCACGCCGCCCAATCGGAACCAAGTATGCTGCGAAAGGGGTTCCTCACGCCGCAAAATGTGATCGAATTCTTTGCCTAAGCCGCTGGCCGTCTTCGTCAAGAAACTACTCCGCAATCAGGCGTCGGACCACCAAAACGCACGTCATCCCCGCTTCCAATTTCAGCCCGGATCATAAGCCGGCGCCCGAAATGAAGTCAATGGAGGATCGCTGCCGAGAGCCGCCAATTCGCCCAGTTTCACGCAGATATTCTCTCCGCCCCCGCTGCGGAGTACGATGAGGCGTATGGATGAAAACCTGAAGAAAACCGAGTTGGAACGGCGCGCTCGCGAATTGGCCGCGGGCCGGCTGAGCGTCGATGAATTCGTCGCGGCGGTCCTGCCCGCGAAAACCGCCGATTTGGGCGAGGCCCAGTTGGACCTCGATCGTGGTCCACGGTGCGGATTTCCGGAGGTCGTGTTCGGCGAAGGCAAAACGGTGGAAACCTTGGCCAAGATTTTTGCTCGCTTCGTGGCCGACCGACTGCCATTGCTAGCGACCCGCGTCTCCGCGGAAAAATGGGCCGCTTTGCGCGACGGCTTTCCAACCGCGCAATATAGCCCCCTGGGCCGAACCTTGATGATCATTCCGCCGGGCGCCGGCAACCATCCTCAAAAGGCCGGCGGTGGACCGAAATCGTCTCCGGCCGCGCCCGCCGGCAAAGTCGCTATCGTGACCGCCGGGACGGGCGATCTGCCGGTCGCCGAAGAAGCGCGGCAAACGCTCCTCTGGATGGGTATCGAAACGGTGCTCGTCCAAGATGTCGGCGTGGCCGGTCCGCATCGCCTGCGCGAAAGGCTGGACGAGTTAGAAAATGCAGATGCGGTGATCGTCGTCGCCGGAATGGAAGGGGCGTTGCCGAGCGTCGTCGGCGGTTATGTCCCGTGTCCGGTAATCGGCGTTCCCACGAGCGTGGGCTACGGCGCCAGCTTTGGCGGCGTGTCGGCACTCTTGAGCATGCTCAATAGTTGCGCGGCGAATGTGACCGTGGTAAATATCGACGCGGGCTTTAAGGCGGCGTATGTCGCCGGCCTGATCGCTCGCCGCCGGGCCGCCGCTGGGTCGTAATCACCATCCTTTCATCCGTCGCGCGGCCGATATCCACTGTTTGACGATGACGATTGCTTAATCGCCGCCAATTTCATTCAACCTTTGTGAAATGGACTGTCGTGCCGCTATGCGTTCTCTGCCACGATTACCCCCGCGCGCGGTGGACAGCAACAAGGGCGACTTCGGCCGCGTGCTCCTCGTCGGCGGCTCGCGCGGAATGGCCGGCTCGATCAGTCTGTCAGGAATGGCCGCATTGCGAAGCGGCGCCGGGTTGGTGCGGCTGGCGGTGCCCGATTGCGTGCAAGCCACGGTTGCCAGCTTTCAGCCTGCTTACATGACGGTCGGTTTGCCTTCCGACGCTGGGGGCAAGCTGGCGCCTGCCGCGTTCGCTCAAATCGAAGTTTTGGCGAACGAGGCGACCGTTCTCGCGATCGGTCCGGGGCTCGGCCAATCGGAGAGCGTCACGGCCGGCGTGGGCCAACTCTATCGCAGCTTGCGCATTCCGCTGGTGATCGATGCCGACGGGCTGAACGCGCTCTCCAAGCAGCGCGAGATCCTGGCGCAGCCCGGCGGCCCGCGGGTGATGACGCCCCATCCGGGCGAATTTGCGCGGCTGCTGGGAGTCGAAAAGATCGCTAGCGGTGAGCGCGAGGCGGCCGCACAACAATTCGCGCGAGAAACGGGCGTAGTCCTGGTATGTAAAGGACACCGCACGATTATTTCGGATGGCGCTCAAACGGTCCGCAACGAAACGGGCAATCCTGGGATGGCGACCGGCGGAACGGGCGACGTCCTTACTGGCATTATCGCCGCGCTGCTGGGCCAAAAGCTGACGCCGTTTGCCGCGGCGCAGCTCGGTTGCCATCTGCACGGCGCCGCTGGCGATTTAGCCGCCGGCGACCTCGGCCAGGTTTCGCTCATCGCAAGCGATCTGCTCGACTACTTGCCGCGAGCTTTCCTCGGATTGAGCGGCGGTTGAAGCGGCGGCCCGCCCCTCGTCCGCGGCCGACTCTCCGCGAAAGGCAAGAAACTTGTATTCACAAGCAAAAAACGCCCCCACGACGTCCGGATCGAAATGCTTCCCCGCCCCTTCGACAATAATCGAACGGGCCACATCCTGGCTGTACGCATCTTTATAGACTCGTGTTGAACTGAGCGCATCGTATACGTCGGCCACGGCCATGATCCGCCCGGCGAGAGGAGTTGCCGCGCTGCTTTTTCAGCGCGTTTTAGCCATCGACCGCGGTCTGCACCTTAAACCCGGCTGCTAGCAGGGCAAGGCTCAGCATCTCGCGATAGCAGCGCAAGCGCGACGGCGTCTTGTGGAAGTATTAAAGAGGCTGCGTCAGCGCACGGCCGCGATGCCAAAACGACGCAACTCGCTATTTTGCGAGCCGTGCGGAACTTCGCTCGGCACTTGGCGAGGTTAAAAAATGCTACGAGCGCGTTGTCAGACAGGCTGCTCAGCATCAACGCTTGTAAAAAACAGATCCTCTCGGCGGCGGCACGCGATTTAACTGGAATCGGCGCAATCGTTGCTTTCAGTTTTCTCCGCATAAATGCCGAAGAGTGAACAGGCGAGATTTCCTTAGGCTCCGGTCGTCGGTTGACTGGGGTGGAAGTAAAAACTGATTCCTTCGGTAATTCGATCCTCTACCGGAGTCCTCGGCTTTATTTTCCCCCAGCCAGTCGACCGCCGGACGTTCGTCCGTCAGGGATGACGCACGATGCTAGGGCGTGCCGGGCAGTGCTCGGACGGCGCCTGGCTAACTGCGCGGAAGGAGCGGTTCGCCCGAACGGTCGTGCCCCTTTTCCTTCCGCAGTTGCCGGACTATGCACCTCCACCGGCTTGGGCCACAACACGATCGGCGGCGGCGCTTGCTGAGCGAAGAATCGACCGCATCGGTCGCAGCCAATCCGGCCGCGGCCAGCGCGCCGGCGCAGCCCGCCCAGCGTTATCACGAAGCGGCGCATCCCGACCAACAAGCTCGGCTGACCGATTTTCTGCCGACGCGGCGGCGCACATTGCTGGCTTTGTTTTTGCTGGGGCTCGGCTTTTTGGCGGCGCTCGAGACCGGCTACTGGTTCTTCCACGCGGCCGCGGCCGGCAGCTTGCATCTCTCGTTGGTCGATTTGGCCGGACCCGACAATTTGGCAAATTGGTTCGGTTCGGTAATCTTGCTGAAAGCGGCCGTAACGAGTCTGGTGATTTACTCTTTGCGGCGCCACCGGCTCGACGATTATCGCGCTCGCTATCGCCTCTGGCTCTGGACCGCCTTGGCTTGCTTTGTCATGAGCATTGGCGAAGTGACCAATTTGCAGGACGATTTTCAAGCGGTCATGGGACAACTTACCGCCTGGCAGGGGCCGGGCGCGGAATACGCCTGGTGGCTCGGAGTCTGGTCGACTGTGATGGCGATCATCACGGTGCGCATGGCGTTTGAATTGCGCCGCTGCGTTCCCGCGACGCTGGCGCTGTATTCCGCGATTGCGCTGTGGTGTTTGCCGATTGCCGTGCGGCTGGGCTGGAGCCCGGAGTTGGCCTTTCCGCTGGTCATGCTCGCCGTCGGAGCCAAGCTCCTCGGCCACCTTTGCTTTTGGCTGGCGATTGGGGTTTATTCGCGGCATATCGTGCTCGACATCGAAGGCAAACTGCCGCCGGCGAAAGTCCGGACCAAACGCGTGAAGGTCGCGAAAAGGCCGGCCGCAAAAGTCAAAGAGAGCGAAGCCGCCGAAGGCGAATCGAAGAAGGAACCGGCGCGCGATAAAAAGATGATGCTCGATCCGCCCCATACCACGCCGGCGGCGCCAAACGCCAAGCGTTCCGACCTGGGGCCGCTGCAAGCCACCGTTGCCGCCCGCTCCGCCGCGGCGGCGCCTGCCGGGACGCTGTCCGCGCGTCCCGCGAGCGGGCCCAAATTGGCCGCTGCGACAGTCAAACCGTCGCCCGTCGACGAGGACGAAGAGGACGATGACGAAGCCGGCTCAGCAAGCGGAAATCGGCGAATGTCGCGCTCCGAGCGCCGCAAGCTGCGCCGAGATCAGCGCGACGGAGTTGGTCCCGCCGGCAATGGGCATTAAAGGGAGCGACCGAGGAGCGACTCTGCATTGCGCAGGTTCGGATCATCGTATTCTTAGTCGCGACGCCTGCTTACGCCTGCCGCTGATAGCCGAGCCGGTGATACAAGCGAACGGCGCTCTCCCAATCGGCGGACGTTTCTAGTTCCAGCGTCCGAAAGCCGGCCGTCGCACAAGACCGCTCGAGCGCTTCCATCAGGGCTCGCCCGATTCCGCGTCCTCGCCATTCCGGCAACACGGCCAGCCACTGCACGGTTTGGCGAACGTTTGGGGGCCGGCCCGATTCGCCCCACACGACCGAGCCGACGGCCACCTCCGGATTCGATGGTTCCACGACCGCTCGGCCGGGCCCGGACTCGAGCGAATCGGAACCAACTCGTTCTGCGAACCACATCCGCGCGGGTCGCCACCAAGGTTTCTGGAGGAACCCTCGCTCGAAATCGGCCAACCGCCATGCTCGTTTTTGCGCGTTTTCGCGCAGAAAGACCCGATTATGCAGTTGGATCCAAAGCTCGGCATCGTCCAGCGCCTGATAACGGCGCAAGCGAATGCCCGGCACTCCACCCGACTCAGAAGGGCGATTTTGAGGTTCAGCGGACCCGGTCAAGGCTTTGGAGAGTCGCAATAACATGCTGGAATGAAAAGGAATCTGGCCTTTAAATGCTCATTTAATGGTTATAATCTTCCACTATCGATCAAAAAATGGTTGCATTTTGCGCATTTGTCGTCATAATGGGCACTGCAAGAGTTGCTTTTATTTCTCCAAGGATCTGTGCACGTGCTGGCGGACGAGCGGCGAGGACGCTTGTTGGAATTGGTGCGGGTGACGGGCTTTGCCGCCCTTCCCGACTTGGCTGAAGCCCTGCAAGTCTCGGAATCCACCGTCCGCCGCGACCTCGATTTTTTGGAAGAAGCCGGAACCGCGAAACGGACGCATGGCGGCGTCTTTTATACCGGCAGCTCGCCGAAGCTGGCCCATTTCGAAGAGCGTCAGCCGGATCAATGGGATAAAAAACGGGCCATTGCCGAAGTCGCCGGGCAACTGATCGACGACGGCGATACGGTGTTGCTTGACGGCGGCACGACGACCTACGAGGTCGCGCGATTGCTCGTCGGCCGGCCGTTGCAAATTGTAACCAATTCGTTGCCGGTCGCGAACTTGTTCGCCTCCAGCTCGAATACCGATTTGACCGTCCTCGGCGGCTATGTCTATCCGCGCACCGGCGTGGCGGTGGGTCCTTATGCGAACCGGATGCTTGCCGACATCAACGTGCGGCGAACCATCTTGAGCGTATCGGGGGCGAATGAGCGCGGCTTTTACAACCACAACCTGCTGCTGGTGGAAACCGAACAAGCGATGATGAAGGCCGCCGACGAGGTCATGATCGTGGCCGACAGCAGCAAGTTCGGCCGGCAGAGCCTGGCCCTAATGTGTCCTTTGAAAGCGGTCCAGCACGTCATCGTCGATCGCGAAATCTCCAGCGAGTGGCAAACCAAGATCACCGCGGCTGGCGTCCAACTGCATCTCGCGCCTTCGCCGTCAGCGTAGAAGTCCGAGCAGAAAATACAACTTACTCTCGTCGAGCGAATCTATATATGCCCGCCACCCTCGATCGAACAACTGTCGAACGGATTGTGCGCGAAATCGTCCTCGCGCAGGCCAGCCCGAACGGCGCTGCGAGCGCAGCGCCAAAATTGGTCGTCAGCATTTCCGCGCGGCACTGCCACCTGACCGACGAGCACGTGGAGATCCTGTTTGGCAAAGGAGCCACATTGACGCCCGAAAAGCCGCTCTTTCAGGATGGATATTATGCGGCCGCCGAAACGGTCATGGTCGTCGGGCCGAACAAGCGGCGGATGCTGCCGAGTGTCCGCGTGCTGGGACCGACGCGGTCGGCGAGCCAAGTCGAATTGGCCTTCACCGATGGCATCTCGCTCGGCATCGAGTTGCCGGTGCGGCCCAGCGGCAAGATCAGCGGCACGCCCGGCTGTGTGCTCGTCGGGCCGAAAGGGGTCGTCGAATTGAAGGAGGGGGTCATTCGCGCCGAACGGCACGTCCACATGAATCAGCAACATGCCCAATATTTCGGCGTGAAAAACGGCGATCGGATGGATCTCCTCATTCAGTCGTCGTGTGCGATGCTGCTGAAAGACTTGCTGGTCCGCGCCGACGAGACGAGCAAGCTGGAAGTCCATCTCGACACGGATGAAGGAAACGCGGCCGACCTCGACCATGCCACGAAAATCGAACTCGTCAAACCGTAATCACCGCGGCTGACGGGGAATTGCCAAATGCACGACCGTTCGCAACGGAATAGCGAACTCGAAGCCGCCCGGATGCGAACGATGCAGTCCGCTTGATGTTTTTGTTTCTCTTTTTTGGAGCGTAGTTCTATGGCGAAAGTAATGGAAGCGCTGGGAATGATCGAAACCAAGGGGTTTGTCGCCCTGATGGAAGCCAGCGATGCAATGTTGAAGGCCGCCAACGTCCAGTTTCTCGGCTGGGACAAAGTGGGCAGCGGGCTGGTCACCGCGTTTGTGACCGGCGATGTCGCCGCGGTCAAAGCAGCGACCGATGCCGGCGCGAACGCCGCCGGACGAATTGGCGAGGTGGTCAGCGTGCAAGTGATTCCTCGTCCGCACGAAGACCTGAACGTGGTCCTGCCGGTTTCGCGGCGGGCCGCGAAACCGGAATAGACGCACGGCCAAACCGCCGCGCCGGCCGCGGTCGCCGCAGCAACCTTCCTCTTTTTTATCTCGCAGAATCTCCAAGGATATAACTCATGCAAGCGATCGGATTAGTGGAAACCAAGGGCCTCATCGCGCTGGTCGAGGCGACCGATGCGATGGCCAAGGCAGCCAATGTGCAAATCATGAAGCGCGTGTCGATCGGCGGCGGACTGGTCACGACCGTCGTCAGCGGCGACGTCGGCAGCGTTCGCGCCGCGGTTGAGGCGGGCGCCAATGCGGCGACGCAGGTCGGCGAGCTCGTCAGCAGCCACATCATTCCTCGACCGGCCGAAGGGCTCGTCGCGGCCTACTTGTCGTAGGGTTCGCACGGCTTTTCCCTCTGCGGAGGAATCATGAAGATTCTGGTTGCAAACCTCGGCTCGACGAGCTTCAAGTATCGCCTCTTCGACATGGTCGACGAGCGGCAGCTCGCGCGCGGCGGCGTGGAACGGATCGGCGCGCCGCAAAGCAGTTGCTTCGTCGAAATCGGCGGCCGCCGGCGCGACCTGGAAACGCCGGTGCCTGACCATGCGGTCGCGGTCCAGATTTGCTTGGCGCAACTCACGGATCCGGAGCAAGGCTGTCTGCGCGACCCCGCCGAGGTCGCGGCGATCGGCTTCAAAGCGGTGCATGGCGGACGCGTCAGCGGGATTCAACGGATCACGCCCGACGTACTCGCGGCCATGGAAGAAATGAGCGTGGTCGCCCCGGCCCACAACCCGCCCTATATCCGCGTGATGCGGCTGTTGAGCGAACGGCTGCCGTCGATTCCGCTCGTGGCCTCGTTCGAGACCGGCTTTCACCTGACGATTCCCGAGCGTTTGCGCACGTATGCCGTGCCGCATCGTTGGGCGAGCGACTATCACGTGCAGCGCTGGGGCTTTCACGGCGCGAGCCATCGATACATTGGCGAGCGCACGGCCCAGTTGCTCGGTCGGCAGGACTTGCGGACGATTTCTTGCCACCTGGGTGGGTCAAACTCGCTCTGCGCGATTCGCAATGGCGAAAGCCAAGCGTGCAGCCTGGGGATGAGCCCGCAGTCCGGCCTGGTCCACAACAACCGCGCCGGCGACTTCGACCCGTTCGCGCTGCCGGTCGTGATGGCGCATAGCGGCCAGACCTTGCCCCAGGTTCTGGACGAACTGGCCGAACGGAGCGGCCTGCTCGGATTGAGCGGCATCAGCGGTGACGTCCGCGATTTGGAACAGGCCGAACAACAAGGGAATCCGCAAGCCAAGTTGGCGCTCGACGTGTTTGTGACCGGCATCCGCCAGTACCTCGGCCAAATGCTCGTCGAACTCGGCGGCGCCGACGCGCTGGTCTTCACCGGCGGCATCGGCGAAAACAGCGTCCGCGTCCGTGGCGGGGTATGCGCCAATTTGGAAGAGTTGGGCATCGTCCTCGATCCGCAAGCCAATCTCTCGGCCAAGGGAGAAACGAAAATCAGCGCGCCGGCCAGCCGCACGCAAATCTGGGTCATGCCGACGAACGAAGAAATCATCGTCGCGCGGCATGCGCAACAAGTCATCTCGTCAGAGGTTTAGTCCTGCTTCGTCACGTTCCTCGTTTTGCCGAGATCGGGTGAATCATGTTCATCGCCAAAGTCACCGGTTCGGTCGTCGCCACACAAAAGGTGGCCACGATGACTGGACATAAGCTGCTGGTCGTCGAGCCGTTTCGACTCGATCCGGACAACCGCGCGAGCTTGAAGTCGGCCGGCCGCACGTTCGTCGCCGTCGATACGGTTGGCGCTGGCGAGGGCGAATTCGTCCTGATCACGCAAGGCTCGTCCGCGCGGCTCACGCCGGAAACGAAAACCTTGCCGATCGATACGGTCATCATCGGCATCGTCGATTCGATGCGGGTCGATCAGCAGACGGTTTACTCGCGCGAGACGGAATCAAACTAAGCGATCGCGCCTTGCCGATGGCGCGCGGACTGCGAAACTAAATCAACTTTCCACCCCCAGAATAATTGATCCCCATGCAAGCTACGGAATCGCTCATCCGAAACGTCGTGGCCCAGGTCTTGTCGCAATTGCAGCAAGCCGGCGCGCCAGCGGCAGGAGGACGGTCTTATCAAGGTCGGTTCGGCATTTTTACCAGCGTCGACGAAGCGGTCGCGGCGGCTACGGACGCCTTCGAAGCGCTCAGCGAGCGAACGATCGCCGACCGCAAGCGGATCATCGACCATATTCGCCGCATCTCCATCGACCAATGCGTCGAGTTGGGAACGGCGGAAATGAACGAAACCAAGATCGGCCGGTTGGACCACAAGATTGAAAAGCTGAAAACGCTCGGCGAGCGCACGCCGGGAGTCGAATTCATGCGGAGCGAAGTCTTCAGCGGCGACCACGGCTTAGCCGTGATCGAGCACGCGCCCTTTGGCGTCATTGGCGCGATCACCCCGGTCACCCATTCGCTGCCGACGATTACCGGCAATGCGGTCAGCATGATTGCCAGTGGCAACACGCTGGTCGTGAACCCGCACCCCAGCGGCAAAAAGATCGCTGCCGAAGGGGTCCGCCGCTTTAACGAGGCGATTTATCGCGATCTGGGCATCGATAACCTGATTTGTCTGATTGCCGAGCCGACGCTCGAAACGGCGGACCAGATTTTCAAACATCGCGGCGTGAAAATGATCTGCGTCACCGGCGGACCGGCCGTCGCTCGGGCGGCGCTGAACAGCGGCAAGCGGGCTGTCGTCGCCGGGCCGGGCAATCCGCCGGTTGTGGTCGATGAGACCGCCGACCTTGAACGGGCCGCCCGCTGCATCATTCAAGGGGGGGCCTACGACAATAACTTGCTCTGCATCTCCGAAAAGGAAGTCTTCGTCGTGGACCGTGTGTTCGACGAGATGCTCAAGGCGATGGAGCGCGCCGGCGCCGCGCGGCTGAACGCGAAAGAGATCGACGCCTTGACCTCCAAGGCGATCACCACGACCGGCGAAGGGGCGCACCGGCACGAGGTCGCCTGCAAAGACTTTATCGGCCAAGACGCGGCGGTGCTGGCCCGCGCGATCGGAAAAAATGTCTCCGCCAAAACTGAACTCTTGTTCGGCGAGACCGACGAGAGCAACCCGTTTGTGCCGGTCGAACAGATGATGCCCTTTATCCCCTTTGTGCGCTGCAAGGACGTGGACGAGTGCATCGCCAAGGCGCGCGAATACGAGCATGGCTTCCGGCACACGAGTCTGATCCACAGCAACAACGTCCGCAACATGACGCGGATGGGACGGGTGATGGACACGACCTTGTTCGTCAAGAACGGTCCGTGCATGGCGGCCCTGGGTTTGGGAGGCGAAGGTTACATTTCCTTCTCGATTGCCACGCCGACCGGCGAAGGGGTGACGACGCCATTGACCTTTACCCGCGAACGGCGCTGTTCGCTGATTGACGACCTCCGCATCTTGGGCAAGTAGCCACGCCTGGCACGCACGCGAATCACAGAACCTAGGCAAAGCAGAACCGTATGCAAACTGGACTTGTGGTGGGAAAAACGACGTCGACCGTGAAGCATGCTTCGCTGCAGGGCTGGAAGTTGTTGCTCGTCCAACCCCTTGCCGCCGACGGCCAATCGCCCGATGGCGATCCGGTCTTGGCCGTCGATCACCTCGGGGCCGGCTGCGGAGAACGCGTGCTGATCACCAGCGACGGCCGCGGGACGCGCGAGTTGCTCCAATCGGACACCACGCCGGTGCGGTGGAGCGTGATGGGCATTTGTGACGAGCACCAGTGACGGCCACGAAGGCGAGCGCAAGTAGTCCGACTGTGACCCTCGATATATGACCCTCGATATATGACCCTCGATGTCGAACAAATCGTCCGCGAAGTTTTGGCCCGGCTGTCGGCTGCGCGCCCAGACAAAGCGCACGGCGCGACGCGGGAAATCTTGGCAACTCCGGCGGGCGCGGCGAAGCGGCTCGTGCTCTCGGAGCGGGTCATTGCCCTTGAACAATTGCGCGGCAGATTAGCCGGAATCGACAGCGTCCAAGTCTGCCGCGGCGCGATCATTACGCCGGCGGCACGCGATTTCTTGAAAGACAACAAGATTTCCTTGGCGTGGCAAGTGGCTCCTGCCGGCGGTCCGAGCGCGCGGGTCGAACGCAGCGGCATCTCCGCGGTGGCGGGTCCAGCGAATATCCGGCCGGCGCTGGTTGTCGGCGTGGCGGAGACGACGTGGGATCCGGCGCGCGCCCTCCAGCCCTTAACGGCGGCTGGGCATTCCGTTTCGCGCGTGGCCCAGAGCGGACTGTGCACCGTGACCGCGGAAATCGCGGACGCGGTTGGCAAAGGAGGGCAAATCGGCCTGTTGTTCACGAGCGAAACGGCCGTCGCTATGTCCGCGGCCAACCGAGTCCGCGGAGTTCGCGCTGCCACCGGCGACAGTCCGGCGACGATTGCCGCCGCGGTCGCGGCGGTCGGCGCGAACCTGTTGATTCTTGACCCGAAAGCGCGCGGAAGTTGGGAGCTCAACCGGATTGTCGGCGACTTCGTCCGCGGCGCGCCCCGAACTTGTCCGCCGCGGTGGCAAGCGATTTTGTCCGAGAGCTGACCCGCCAACCGACCCTGGTGATTGCCAAGGCAACCGCGCTCCGGCCGTATTCCTAAACAGACCCTAAGCGACATTTGCAAACCAAGTGAAACTCCCATGCGAATCGGCAAAGTGATCGGCAGCGTGACCCTGGTCCGCTGCCACCCGACGTTGACCGGCGGCGCGTATCGCGTGGCGCTGCCGCTGTCGCTGGCAAACCTGCGCGGCCAGCAGCCGGCCGCAGCCGAAGAACTCGTTCTCTATGATGACTTGGGAGCGGGCGACGGCAGCTTGATTGCGTTCAGCGAAGGGGGCGAAGCGGCTCAGCCGTTTTATCCGGATCAAAAACCGATCGACGCTTACAACGCGGCCCTGCTCGACCGGATCGATCTCGACCTTGCGCCGTGAGCGAATTCCGTTCTCACCGCACATTTTTTCAACTCAACTCCCACAAACGATTATGAACGTCCAACATTTGAAAGATGAGATTTGCGACATCGGCCGGCGCATCTACGCGAAAGGCTTTGCCGCCGGCAACGACGGCAACATCACGTATCGCTTGGGGCCTGACCGGGTGCTCTGCACGCCGACCTTGATCTGCAAGGGCTTCATGAAACCAGACGATTTGTGCGTCGTGGACATGGAAGGCAAGCAAATTTCCGGCAAGCGCAAACGGACGAGCGAAGTCTTGCTCCATTTGGCGATCATGAAGGAACGGCCCGACGTGAAGAGCGTGGTCCATTGCCACCCGCCCCATGCGACCGCTTTCGCGATCGCGCGCGAGCCGATCCCGCAGTGCATCTTGCCGGAGGTCGAGGTCTTTTTGGGCGACGTGCCGATCACGAAATATGAAACGCCCGGGGGCCAGCCGTTCGCCGACACGATCCTGCCGTTCGTGAAGAAGGCCAATGTCGTGATTCTGGCGAACCACGGCACGGTGAGTTGGGGCGACACGGTCGAAAAGGCATACTGGTGGACCGAGATCCTCGACGCTTACTGCCGGATGCTGATGATGGCCCGCGATCTCGGCAAGATTAATTATCTCTCGAAAGAGAAATCGCAAGAGCTGCTTGATTTGAAGCAAAAGTGGGGCTATTCCGATCCGCGTTTGACTCCCGATCTGCAAAATTGCGACATTTGCGCGAACGACGTGTTTCGCGAAAGCTGGCAGCACAGCGGCGTGGAGCGCCGCGCGTTCGAGCCCCCGCCGGTGATGCGGGCCGCGAGCGCGGGGGGCGGCAATCACGGCAAAAGCAGCGGCTCCGGCGCAAACCTCGATCAGGAGGCACTGGTGCAGATGATCACCGACCGCGTCCTTGAAGCTTTGAAAAAATAGGTCCGCAGCGGTCTCCTTGGTCACCTTCCCTTCATTCAGAATTGCAACCATGAAAGTTTCGATTATCGGCGGCGGCGGGCTGGTCGGTTCATGCACTGCCTTCGCCTTGCAGACCGGCAAAATCGTCCGCGAGATCGCTCTGCTGGATGCCAACGCGGAAATGGCCGGCGGCCAAGCGCTCGATCTGCTGCATGGCACGGCGCTCATGGCCGATCAGGTGATCACTGCCGGCGGATACGAACAGATTCCGAGCAGCGATCTTATTTGCATCACCGCGGGACTGCGGCGCAAGCCTGAGGAAAGCCGCCTCGATCTGATCAACCGCAACGTCGAACTTTTTGTGAGTATCTTGGCCGACATCCAAAAAGTCGGCTACAAACCCAACGCGATCGTCGTCGTGGTTTCGAACCCGGTCGATATCTTGACGTATCTGGCCGGCAAGAAGCTCAAGCTGCCATCGGCTCAGGTCATCGGCCTCGGCACCGTTCTGGACACGGTCCGATTTCGCAGCCTGATTGCGGCCAAGCTAAACGTCGCGCCGACGCAGGTCAGCGCCGTCATTCTCGGCGAACATGGCGATAGCATGGTGCCAATCTGGTCGAGCGCGACTGCCGCGGGATTGCCGCTGGACAAATATCCGAATTGGACGAACCAACTCGCCAATGAATTGTTCACTCGGACGAAAGGGTCGGGCGCCGAGGTAATCAAGAAAAAAGGGGGCGCCGGCTTTGCCGTCGGCCTTTCCATTCAAGAAGTCATCGAATCGATCGCGCTCGATAAGCGAAAAACGCTGCCGATTTCAAGTTTGCAAGCCGGCTGCTACGGCTTAAAGGACGTTTCCATCTCGGTGCCGACCGTGGTTGGCCGCGCCGGCGTCTTGGCTACGCAGGAAATCGATCTGTGGCCGAAAGAACTGCAGGCCCTGAAGAACAGCGCACAGACCTTGCGCGAAACGCTCGGTCAAGTGCTCAGCCGCAATCCATAAATTCATGCAAAAGTCGCTCGATCAAAAATTGGCTGCGATTCATGCCGATCCCTCCGGCGCCAAGGATTTTATCCTGGCCGACGCGAAGGACGCGGACATGGCGCTGGGGATTGGCGCGCCGGGCCGCTCGCCCGAGATGCACGCCGGCGAAGTACGCTTGCGGACGTTGGCCGAGTATCGCGAGCAAATCCGTCAAATCGTCCGGCAAGGGCTCGTCGATATCATGCTCATGTCGGCCAGCACGAGCGCCCTGTTGACGCTCGACGAGGGGTTGTTCGACCAGAGCCATGTGACGCCGGCCGGCCGCGCGAACGACGCCTCGGACGTGTTTGTGGTGCGCGGGGGAAAGTATCTGGAGACGCCCGCGCGGCCGTTTCGCACCGCGGCCTTGGACCATTTGCAGTGCGGCCACCTCGATTGCGAACCAAACGAACGAGGCCGCGGCGCCAATCTCGGCTTGTATAGCGTAACGTTCAACAACAACCTTGATGACGATCTGCCGGTGCTCGAGGCCTACCAGGCGTTCCGTCTGGAAGCGGAGCAGAAGGGCTTTCGCCATTTTCTCGAAGTGTTCGACCCCAACGCTCCGCGCGGCTTGAACGCCGACCAGATTCCGCCATTCATCAACGACCACATTGCGCGGACCCTGGCCGGAGTGGCGCCGGCGGGCCGGCCGGTCTTTCTGAAGATTGTGTACCACGGCCCGCGGTCGATGGAAGAACTGGTGCAGTACGATCCGCATTTGATCGTCGGCATTCTCGGCGGTTCAGCAGGTACGACTTACGACGCTTTTAAGATGTTGGCCGAGGCCAAAAAATATGGCGCCCGCGCGGCGCTCTACGGGCGCAAAATCAACTCCTCGGAGTGCCAACTGGCGTTTGTACACTTTCTCCGGCTCATCGCGGAAGATCAGATCGGCCCGGAGGAGGCGGTTCGCGCCTACCATGGCGTCCTCGAACAACTCAAAATTCGTCCCTATCGATCGTTAGCAGACGACATGCAGTTGCAAACGAACGTCATGAGCTACGCGCGCAGCGGCACAGCGGTGCCGAGCCTGCCGGCGGGCGTCAGCGAATCAAAGGCGATGCGTTCCGCGGCGTTGCCTGCCGCGGCGGCGCACGACTGCGGTTGCGGCGGCAGCGACCCAGTCCAGTGCGAGTGTGGGCCTGGTTCGCACGAGAATCATCCGCACCCGCACAAACAGCCTCGCGCCGCCGCGCCGGCCGCGAACGCGGACCGGTCCACCGCGCCCCCCGACTTTACGGCGATGAGCCAAGCCGAGAAGAACGCCTTTCACCAAGCAAACCGCGACCGGGTTTTCGGCAAGTAACTGCGTCCTCTTTCCATGCGGAAAGAGGACGCAGCGATGCGAATTGCAGCTTCTGGGATGGCGGTTCGCCGTTCCAAAGGATTAGAACGCGTAGGCTTGCCCCCCGAGTTCGACCGTGACCGGTTCGTCGATCGTCATATACTTGGTCACATCCTTGCCGTACTTGTCGACGAGCTCGAAATATTCCGGGCTGAATCGCTTGATCTCAATCGGCTTTTTCTCTTGGGCCTCGCTAACGGCCGAATCGACCCAGCGATTATTGCGATAGTAAAACGCTTTGCGGCCGATTTGCTTGACGTTGTTGACGACGACCACCTTGTCCTGATCGTCCACGTACAAGGGCGAACCGGAGGCGGCCGGAGCGTTGATTTGGCCCGGCGCTGCCGGCAGAATCAGTGGGACGGCTGCCGGCGCGCCCTTGAAGCCGCCCACGGCGGCTCCGCCGGCGTTTGACTGGGCTTGCTGGGCGGCCTCGGTCCGAGTGGCTTCCAGTGCGGCATTGAAATTGGAGTTGCCCCCGGCTCTTCCGGCATTTTGAAAGGCGCTCTTGGCGGCCCGCTGGGCTACGGCTCCGCGCCCTTCGCTTTCCTTTTGCAACGAATCGAGATTCACTCCCGCGCGGTCGATATTCATTGTCAGGTCATGGACATTCGTGTGATCGTCCGCCATGAACGAGGTGTAAGGGGTCAAGATGCCGTGCTTCGTCGCCAACGTGACAAGTTCCTTAACCAACTCCTCGTTTTTTCCTTTGAGATCGATCTCATCGAGAATCTCGCCCACGCGCCGCATCGCCCACAGCTTTTCGATAAAGGAAAACGAATCATCCTTTGATTTGTCGATCAATTTGGCGGGAAAGTCCAGTTTCTGTTCCTTTCCGTCGACGCTGCCAGTGAGAACCACTTTGGCGTCGCCCGGCTTTTTATAGCGGCCGACGATCACCAATTGTTCGCCGGCGAACAGATCGCGAACCTCTTTCGGATACGAGCGATTGACCGGCGCGCCATCTTCGGCCTTCAGGCCGTCGACTTCGAACTTCAGGTTCAGGTCGGTCATCACGGGCGAGCCGATGCGGTTGTAAAGCGCGCTCACGCGGGCTTCGATGTCCTCATTCGGACGGACAAATTCGCTCAATCCGCTCATTTCGCGAACCAGCTTGTCCAGCAGCCGCGCGTTCAAATCGTAGCCGACGCCGAACGAAAAGAGCCGTGCTCGAACCTCGTTATATTTCTTGGCGTTCGCAACGATCTTGGCCTCGGTCGTTTCGCCGACGGTCGGAATGCCATCGGTCATAAACAGGACATACGTCGGCTGCTTCTTGTCTTTCAATAGGCTGAAAGCGAGTTTTAGCGCGCCGTCGATGTTCGTGCCGCCGCCGGCGTAAATGCCCGACGCAAAGCCGAGCGCCTCCTTGCGAGTTTGCTCGTTGAATTTTTGCAACTCGGGTTTGAAGCTTTCGATCTCGCTGTCGAAGGCCACGATGTTGAACAGGTCTCCTTCGTGCAGGTTGTTCAAGACAAACTTGACGGCGGCCTTCGCCTGGTCGATCTTGGGCCCCGCCATGCTTCCCGACCGATCGAGCACAAAGAGGACCGTTTTACGTTGGTGTTCGGCCTTATCCGATTTGATTTCCGGGCTGGCGAGCAAGAGATAGTAGCCGTCCTGGTGATCGTCCGGCCGATAGCTTAAGACGGTCGTGCCGACGTGCCCCTTGCCGACGTCGTAAAACAGTCGGAAGTCCGACGAAGGGATTTCGTCTTTGCTGCTATAGCTGACATTCGCATGCTTGTCGTCCGGCCGTTTGATGTCGATGGAATGGGTCGGGCTGTAGATGTTCTTGATGTCGTTTTCGCTCTCGATCGCGATGTCAAACGAGATTTTCTCGACCGGCTGCGAGGTGTATTTCGCCGTGCTCAGCGGAAAGAGAAAATCGGTCGCGCCGTCCAGTTGGCGGCACAATTGGGTGTATTTCAGCGTCACCTTCCGCTCCGCGCCGGCGGGAACCGGAAAGACGCTCGTTTTGAACAGGCCCGAGCCAACCCACTCCAGCAAGGCGGGATCGCGGTTCTTGCGGACGATCTCTTCGTACATCTTCCGCGCGTCTTTAGCGTCGAGCAATTTGGCTGCGAACTCTTTGCCATCGACCAACAAGGTTAATTGATCGACCGCGCCGTCATACGGCAAGGGAAAGACAAAACAAACCTCCATCGTTTGGCTGCCGGTGTTCACGAACGATTGCGTGACTTGCACTTTGGCGACTTGCCCCGACAGCTTGGCGTGGACGCTTAGTTCCTTGATCTTGTAGGTCGATGGCGGCGGCGAAGGGGGTATTGGGTGCGGCAACGGAATTGGGTGAGGCGGATGGATGATGATAAAATCGGGCCGCGGCAGCGCGATTCGCTGGTCTACATTGACGTTCACCAGCACGCCCTGGGCGGCGGTGAACTGCGGCACGCATAACGCCGCCAACAACAATGCCGCGGCAAATCGAATGGAACGGAACATAATCAAGGGCCTCCTGCGATAGAGTGAAGGCAGACTTGAACGCCGGCCGGCAAGCCAGCGGACAAGATAAAGGGCAATCGGGGTTGACGAGTGGCGACGGACGAACGACGGAATCGGAATCAGACCTGAGGCATTCAGCCATCACGAAATAGAACCAAATTGAACCGCAACGAAGGACGCGCTCCGAATTACCAGAACCCAATGGCGCCTATGAATGTTTGCTGAACGAAATCCCTCCAGTGTGACGCGGCCGGGGACGCTTTAGTTCCGTGGCCGCTTGGCGAAGTTTCGCCAGCGCGAATCCCAAAGCGCATTCCCTTGAAGGCTTTTTGCTTGCAACATTCTTCCGTCGCGCGGCTACTTTTTCGGAAAAGGGCGCAGTCTCTTGTCGAGAACCGACTTCCACGGCTAATCTAAACGGCCAGGAGAAGCTGCGACATGACTGTGCCTGCGTAGGGATCTAAAGAGCGTTTCGGCGACGCCCCTTTTTCCGGAGTAAAAGCGGCAACTTTTATGCCCTATCTGATTGGCACGGATGAAGCTGGCTATGGTCCGAATCTCGGGCCGCTGCTGATTGCTGCCACGGTCTGGCATGTTCCGGACGATTGCGCCGCCACCGATCTGTACAAGCGGCTAAAAAAGTCGGTTTGCCAAACTCCGCGCAACGAACGCGACCGCCGCGTTTGGTGGGCCGATAGCAAGGCCGTTTATCGCGCTGGCGCCGGCCTGGATATGCTCGAACGCGGATTGCTCGTCGCCCTTTGCAATCTGGGGATCGACTCCCTGCCGCTGCCAGAGTCCTGCGCAGCCGTCTGGCGGGTGCTTGACCCCCATGCGGAACTCCACCAGCAGACCGTTCCATGGCCGGTCCATGCCTCGGGACGTTTTCCCGTTGCCAACGAACCGACCCGACTCAAAAAGCCAGCCGCCGCGCTGGCCGCCGATTTGACGGCCCAACGGGTGCGTCTGGTTTCGATCCGGGCGACGACGGTTTTTCCGGAGCGATTTAACGCCTTGACGGAGCAGCTAGGGACGAAGGGCGAGGTCTTGTCGCGACTCACATTGACGCTGGCGGCCGAAGCAGCCCGCGACCTGACCGACGAGCCGGTCCTGTTTCTGTGCGACAAACATGGCGGTCGCAACCGGTACGGCGGCTTGTTGCAGGACATTTTCTATGAACATTTCGTCGAAGTGCTGGCGGAAGGCCAAACCGAGAGCCGGTACGGCTGGGGACCCCCTGCCAACCGCCGAGAAATTCGCTTTCGGGTACAGAGCGAGCGTTTTTTGCCGGCGGCCCTGGCCTCGATGACGGCCAAATACTTGCGCGAATTGGCGATGCGAGCCTTCAATGAGTTTTGGTGCGGCCGGCTGCCAGATTTGCGGCCGACCGCCGGTTACCCAGGCGATGCGCGGCGGTACAAGGACGAAATCGCCGCCTTGCAACGCGATCTGGGAATCGCGGACCAGCGGCTTTGGCGGAACCGTTGAAATCTCGCTGGCGTCGTGACTTTCGCCCGATTTTGAAGGCTCGGTTTGGTTTCGCTGCGGCAATTGGCTATAATCAACTTGCAAATCGCCGCGGATTCTGCGAAACCTGATCGATGCTAGCGGGTTTAGTAGGGACGGGGTGCTGCGCCCAGAAGAGGCTTCGCCGGGCGCATGCTAAAACACGCTGCGACAAGCATTTACAGACCCGCAGTTTGAACGCGCAAGCCGGAGGGCTGCCGACCGCGAACGCGCCCCCGGCGGCGGCCGCGCCGTACAGAGTGTTGCTTTAGGGACAGAGTTTCTAAGGACCGTGCTTTTTAGGGACAGAGCTCAGGACCAGTCCGGAGGACCAACGGTTATGCCGGAACATTTCGACGCCTATCACACGTGGCTGGGGATCCCCCCGGCCGAACAGCCGCCGCACCACTATCGCTTGCTCGGCGTCTCGCTCTTTGAGAAGAATGCCGACGTGATCGAGCACGCGGCCGATCGCCAGATGGCCCATCTGCGGTCGATGAACGCAGGCAAACGAGGCGCGCTCACGCAAAACCTGCTGGATGAGGTTTCGAAAGCCCGCGTCTGTCTGCTGGATGCGAAGAAAAAGGCAGCTTACGATGAGCAGCTGCGCGCCAAAATTGCAGCCTCGGCCGCGCCCGTTGCCGCAATCGTCCCGGCGGCGGCCAGCGCCGCGGCTTATCCCGCGCAAAGCACTTCGACTCCGGGCCTCGGGACCGATCTGCCGTTCGACCTCTCCGGCGGCGGCGACAGCCCCTTCTCCGCGGCGACCGCCACGGTTTCGCACGTTCGCCCGATTGTGAAGCGGCACAAGTCAGCAGCCGGCGGTCCGCCCGTCTTAGGAATCGTCATCGGTGTCGGCGCGGCCTTCGTCGTCGCGGCCGTGCTGTATCCGGTCGTGTCGAATGCCTTGGCGGATAAGAGCGAACCAGCAGTCAATAACAATCATCCGGTGCAAATCGCCGAAGCGCACCCGAAGGGCGAACCGGCTGTAAACCAAACAACCAACCATGCCGCTGCGCCGGGCGAACATGGTGCGACTGCCAAAGAAGTGACGGCCCAGGATCCCAAAGCAGCCCATGACCCTGGGGCCAAGGAGACCGCGGTCAACACGCAAACTCCGGTCACAACCCCCGTGAAGCCCAAGCCGCCGGCCATCAAGAAGCCCAGCGGCAGCGCACATGCGGCTTCGGTCGAAGACGAAATCTTCGGCCCGACTCCCAGCGATCCAAATTCCGGCAACGCGAGCAAATTGCCCACCGCGACGGAGCCGGGCGATGGCCTGATCCAAGACAAGCCGCTGCCGACCGCCAAGACGCAGTTGCCGGTGCCGACCAATGAGCAACTTCAGAAGTCGGAAAAGCTCGCGCACGAGTTATTTGCGAAGGAGTTTTCCGAGGCCAAAAAAGCTCCCGAAAAGATCGTTTTGGCCAACGCGCTGGTCAAGCAGGTGGGCGAAACGAAAGGCGATCCGGTCAGCGAATACACCCTCTTGATGCTTGGCCGCGACGCGGCCATTGGCGGCGGAGACACCGCGCTGGCGATGCAGATTATCGATTCGCTCGCGAGCAAATTCGCCATCAACAAAGGGGCCATGCGCGCCGAGTCGCTCGCCAAACTCGTCGAAACTGCGACGACCCCGGCCGCCCAGCAGGCGATCGTTGACGTGGGGCTCGCCGCCGCGGATGAGGCGGCGGAGGCGGATGACTATGATCTCGCTTTGAAACTTGCGCGGACCGCCCTCGAAGGAGCGCGGATGACGAAGGACGGCAAGTTGGTCAAGCAAGTGACCGATCGCGGCCGCGAGTTGACCGTCGCGCAGCGCATCTACACCGCTTATCTGGCGGCCAAGGAGACACTGCAAAGCGACGCGGCCAACCCCGAGGCCAATCTCGTCGTCGGTCGTTGGCACTGGTTCACGAAGAATGAGTCGGACAAGGCGCTGCCGTTTCTTGCCAAGTCGAGCGACGCGGAGTTGAAAGGGGCCGCCGGCAAAGAACTGGCCCCTCCCAAAATGGCGGATCAGCAGCTAGAAGTCGCGGACGCTTGGTGGGATATTGCCCAAGCAAATAAGGTTGACGCCGAAAAGACGCAGCTCGCGCAACATGCGGAACAGTGGTATAACAAATCGCTCGCCGAGCTGACGGGCTTGCAAAAAGCGAAGGCCGAAAAGCGGATTGCCGACATCACCGCGTATCTGGAGAAGCTCGCGGCGAAGAATTCCGACAAACCGGCCGCCACCGTCGCCAAGGCCAGGATTTTGCCCGGCTTGATGGGCGAATACTTCACCGGCCGCAATTTCGACAATCAAGTCGGCACGCATGTTGATGCTAGCCCGACCTTGCAGTTCTCGGAAACGGCCGGGTCGCAGTTTCCATTAGAGGATTTCTCGATCCGCTGGACCGGCTGGATTGTGCCGCCGAAGCCAGGAACTTACAAATTCTATGTCAGCAGCAATGATGGCTGCCGCGTCTCGGTCGATGGCAAGGTTGTAGTCGATTGCTGGAAAGAAGTCGAAGAGCGCGGCAATCCGTTCGCGCGCTTCGCTGGCAAAGGGGGGCGCGGCCGTGAGTTTTTTAATCGGCCTCCCGAACCAAACAAGGGCGAGGGGTCGGTCGAATTGACCAAAGAACCGCATGCCTTCAAAGTCGAATATTATCAGGCGCGCGGCACCAAGTCCTTGGCGATCGAATGGGAGCTGAATGGTTCCGGCCCGCAAGCGATCGCGGCCCAGTACTTGTTTCATGATCCGCCGAAGAAGAAGTAACGCGGGTTTTGGCTGAGGCCAATCGTGTTTGAGGACGACAGATGTTTCAAAAACGACCGTGCCTTAAGCCAGAAACATCGCCGGCCGGTTCGCGGCCCCTCGGCGGCACGTTGCGGCTTTTCCTGGCGACCTTTTCCGTTCGGTAGATTCCGCTGGCATAAACCCGTTGACTATAATGGGTTTTTGCGCCGGCGTTCCTTCGTGTCTCCCTTCTCTTGGTCCGGTTCAGGTTTGCCATGGTGTCGCGCGAGGCCATTTTTGAAGCCAGCACGACCTATTTCTTGGGACCGGTGGCGGACTTTCTCGAAGACGACAGCGTTACCGAGATCATGGTCAACGGCTGGGACACCGTCTACATCGAACGGGCCGGCCGGCTCGAATTGACCGCCGCGCGGTTTCCGGACCAAGAGTCGCTGCTCGCGGCCATCAAGAATATCGCGCAATGGGTCGGCCGCGACATTTCACCGCAGCGGCCGATTTTGGATGCGCGCCTTCCTGACGGCTCGCGCGTCCATGCGATTATGCCGCCAGCATCCAAGGACATCTATCTCAGCATTCGCAAGTTTTCCAAGCTGGTAATGGGCTTGTCCGATCTCACGCGGCTTGGCGCCCTGTCGCCCGCGGCCCAAGAGTTTCTGGAACTGTGTGTTCGCCTTCGCAAGAACATCATCATTAGCGGCGGAACCGGCACGGGCAAAACAACGTTGCTAAACGCCGTGTCGACTGCGATTCCCGAAGAAGAGCGGATCATTGTGATCGAGGACACGACGGAATTGCGATTGAATCAGCAACATTGCCTCTATTTGGAAGCGCAATCCGAGGGCAGCCAAAGCAAAAACAGCCGCGGCATCCGCCCTCTGTTTGTCGCGTCACTGCGGATGCGCCCCGACCGGATCATCGTGGGCGAAGTTCGCTCCGGTGAGGCCTTGGACATGGTCCAGGCAATGCTCAGCGGACACAGCGGCAGTTTGACCACGGTCCACGCCAGCACCCCGCGGGACGCGCTGATTCGGCTGGAGACGCTGTCGCTGATGTCGGACGTGGAACTGCCGATCGTCGTGGCGCGGGCTCAGGTCGGGGCGGCAATTCATCTGGTGGTCCAGCTTTCGCGTTACGCCGAGGACGGCAGCCGCCGGATCACGCAAATCACCGAGGTCGCCGGGTTGGGAGAAGAGCAGCGGTATCAACTCCGCGACCTATTTGTCAGCCGGTATCGGGGCAAAGGGGCGGACGGCCGGTTACGGATCGAATTGGAGCCGACGGGCGAGAAGCCCAGCTTCGCCGCCGAGATCAAAAACCAGGGTTTGAGCGACCGAGTGAAATGGAGCGGTGATTTATGGTCCTAAGCCCAAAGATGCGCCGCCGCACCCCCGATCGCCGCAGCCCCAATCGCCACAGCCGGCTTGCGGGCTGCCGCTCGGCTCGCCGCGGCGTCGCCGCCATCGACTATATGCTCGTGCTAGGGGTGATCTTGCCGTTGGCTGTCTTTCTCTACCATTATGGTCCCAAGATCATGAATTTGGTGTATGATATGATCGGCGCGCTGACCGCTTGGCCTTTTCCGTAAACCGATCTAAGCATTCACTTTTCGTCCAACTCGATTCGGAACTTCGAGGAGCGTTTCTGATGACCAAATTTCTCGTCTCGTGGCGAAACCTGGCGCGCAAGCTCCACCGCGAAGAACGCGGCGCCGTCAGCATCGAAACGGTGCTGCTGATTGGGGCCATTGCGCTGCCAATCTTGATCTTCATCATCAAGTACGGCTGGCCCAAAATCAAAGACTATTTCAACTCCGGCATGTCCGACTTGCAAAACGACGCGGATCAGGCGAAGACCAACTAGCGCGGTGCTCGGATGGTCGCCCTCGGGCTGTTGCTGGTCCTCGTGTCGATCGCCGGGTACACCGATGTACGCCGCCGGCTGATCTACAACTGGACGACCTATCCGGGGATCATCGCGGCCTTTGTCTTGAACGCGGTGCCGGAGGTCGTGACGGCGGACGCGCATTTTTTGCGCAGCACGCTGGGCTGCATTGGCCTGGAAGACTGTGCGCAAGGATTCGCGCTCTGCGGAGGATTGATGGTTGCCGGCTTCATCCTGTTTGGGATCGGCGGCGGCGACGTAAAACTGTTGGCGATGGTCGGCGCGTTTCTGGGAGTCGAGCAAGGGCTCGAAGTGCTCCTTTGGACCTTTGTGCTGGGCGGAATCTGGGGCGCCGTCCTGTTGATCTGGCGAGTGGGAGCGTGGCGGTTGGTGCAGCGCGTTTTTCAGTGGTCCTGGAGCTACGTCCGCTGGACGACGATTCCTGAACTCACGGCGGAAGAACGGCGGCTGTTCCGTTCCGATCTGTTTTTGGCTCCGTTTATGGGAATTGCGATTTTGCTGGTGAAGTCCGGTTGGTTGCCGAATTTGTGAAGGGATGCTCTGTATGTTGCGCGCTGCCGCGATCGCGTGCTTGCCTTGGCTGGGCCTGCTGCTGGCCGCTGCGGTCGCGTTGCGATTGTTGATGTGGGCTTGCGGCGCGCGCCCTCGCTTCGCGCGGCTGAGCGAACTCCATGCGGACCAAGTCGGCGGGGCGCAAAGCTTGAGCTTCGTCCTGGCGACGCCAGTCTTTGTCATGGTGATGCTCCTGATCGTGCAGGTCAGTCAGATCATGATCGGCGTGCTGATCGTGCATCAGGCCGCTTACGCCGCGGCGCGCTCGGCGGCGGTCTGGATTCCTGCTTGGGTGGGCGACGGCGAGGGGCAGAACGAAGTCCACACGCTCGGCGCCGCCGACTATCAGGCGGGCCATCCGGTGCGGACCTTGTCGGCCGGAGACGCCAAATACCGCAAGATCGAAGAGGCGGCCTGGCTCGCGGTTATGCCGGCCGCTCCGTCGCATAGCGCGGGAGGCGATCAAGCGGGGGACACGCTCACCGAAAATCTGGTCCGCGCGTATCAGGCGTTCGTTCCCGATTCAAAAAGCAACAGCCGCGTCGCAGCGCGGTTGGCGAACAAATTGGCCTACGCGCAAAATCATACTCAGTTGACGATCAAAATCACCGGACCCGCAGACGAAATGGAATTCTTGCGCACCGTCGATGAGAACCAGCAGCCGATTTACATACCGATCACGGATACCGACCAAACCGGCTGGCGCGATCAGGTGAGCGTGACGCTTCAGCATGATTACGCGCTGCTCCCCGGCCCGGCCCGCCTGCTGGGTCGGACCGCGACTTCGGACGACGTGCCGACCGACAAGGTCGCCAGTGAAATCCAGCAGAAGAACTCGTACTCGGTCATTTCGCTCTCGGCGACAGCGACGCTCGGGATCGAAGGCCAAAGGATGTTGGAAGTCGTTCCCGTCGCGCCGCGGCAAGGGCGCGCCTTTCAACACAACGCGGAGTAGATCCCTCGGCCGAACGGACTTTTGGGCCATGAACCTCGTCCCTTAGCGATCCATGCACCTGTTTCCCCTTGCTCGCGAACGCCTTGCCAGACCTCCGGTCCGTTGCCTCGTGCAACGCGAACCGAGCCGGTCGCTGCGCGATTTGGCGGGCGACGAGCGCGGCGCCATGAGCCTCGTGACGGTGCTGACATTGCTGCTGCTGACGATGCTGCTCGGGATGGTCATCAACGTCGGACGCCAAGCGAACGCCAAAATCAAACTGCAAAACGCGGCGGACGCCGGCGTTCAGGCGGGGGGCCTGATGCTCGCGCGGGGCATGAATTCGCTGGCCTTCTCGAACAATTTGCTCTGCGACGTCTGTGCTTTGACTGCGTTTCTGCGCGAAGGGCGCGACAAGAACGCGGCCGGCCGCGTCCCGGAAATCCTCGATGCATGGCGGAAGGCGGGCCAAACCCTGAGCAAATCCGACTTTCCCAAATTCGCGGAGCTGGGAGCGGCGATTCCGCAAATGGCGGAAGCCGAGCAGCAGATGGTCGATGCCTATTCGGCCTGGGCCAGCGCCTATGCCGAATTGGTGCTGCCGACGCTCGAAGAGATCCTCGCCGAGGAAATGTTGCCAAACTTCGACAAGTCGGTCGTACAGTCCACTCCTGACTTGGCGCAATCGGCCGCCATGGAACTAGGTCAGCGCCAAGGCCCGAAACCGCCGGTGCGCGACGTGCAGCGCGAAACGCCGGTGACGGTCTTGTGGCGGACGGACGTAGATCCGGTTGGCGGCGACAGCGAAGAATCTCGGCATACGCTGCCGGTCGTTGATCCGGTCAACGGGGACGAACCGAATCAGGCGAACTACAAACGGACCGCGGTCCAGCAGCGGAAGGCGATTGCACAGCGGTATCTGAACGCTTGGAATGCCACGGCGATGGCCACCTTTGATAGCTCCGCGCGGATGAGCCAGTTTGGGCAACTCTGGCGTGGTTTTACCAATGGGCAGTTGAAGAAATTGCTCGAGCAAGACTATCCCGACACAAATTTGCCTTATGTCATTCGGACCTTGCCGACCGATACGGCCGGTTGCCAGGCCGCTCTCGAAGAAGACTATATGTTCGTGGGGGTCGCCTATCGGCAAGCGTTGACGCCGACCATGCCCGGCATGTTTCACGACCCGCTGGGCAGCGATGGTCTGGCCTTCGCGCAAGGGCTGTTGTTCATTCCCGCCGGGCGGCTCATGAAGGGGGGCGATTCGCAGCGGTTGGTCTCCGAGGCGAGCAGCGATCCGTCGCTGCAAATGGATCCGAATAAGCCGTACGATCCCGACCCGGGCGGACATAATTGGAATTTGTTTTGTCAGAACTGGACGTTCCATTTGGTGCCGGCGACGGCGGAGAATATTGTGCGGATTTTGCAAGCGCCGCCGCAGTTGTCGCTCGACAACGGCGCGCTCGCGCAGAAGATTCGATTACCGCAACTCGACAACTTGAGCTCCGATGAAATTCGCACCCTTACGTCTCACTAACCAAGCGCCGACGCGAATTGCCGGGCCGCGCCGCCGCGCACACGCGCTCCACGCCGCGCGGCCTGACCGCGCTGCGCGAGCCAGCGGCACGGCGCGACGCGGGCTGGCGGTCTTGGAACTCGTCTTGTCGTTGCCGGTCCTGTTGTTTGTCATGGCGACGATGATCGGGTTTGGGACGGCCGCCACCTGGAAGTATCGCGCCCAGGTCGAAGCCCGCAATGTCGCGTGGCGGCATATTTGGCCGCGGGGCGGCGAGTTCGCCGAGTACCGGACGCCCGAATGGCAAGCTCCGAAAAACGTCGGCTACCAGGCCGGCGGAACGGTGGCCGCGCTCGATGCCGAGCCCTATGAAATGCCCGTGGTCCGCGGGCCGCTCGAGAATTTCACCGTGGCGTCGACCCTCTTCGACGCGACCAAGGGCCTCGACGAAGGAACGAGCGAAATCGATCGCGATTTTCCGCTGCTGAAAAAGATGCTGCCCCATTATCAGTTCGACGAGGCGCATTATTTGTTCGACAACCAATGGCAATTTCGCCAGCAACGGATGGGAAGCAACGCCGACCACCGGATCAACGTCCTGTATCAGATGCCGCAACCGCCGCAGGATTTGCTCCAGCAATTGACCACGGCCGGCCAGACCGCGACCACCATCCACAACTCGGTGGCGATGCAGCCGCTCGACCAAGATGCGGAATTGACCAGTTGGTACGGCCGTGCCCGCAACTTTTATCCACGCCTGCGCCGCTTTACAAGCCTCGATGTCGATCTCGTCGAACAGCGCTATGTCCAACCGCTCGTGCAGCAAATCGAAGGCGGGGCGAACGGCCGCCGCAACAGTAGCGGAGTCGCCGGCAGCCTCACGAACGCCTTTTTGCAAATGTATACCTCCATGCAAAACTCGCTGACGACTCCGCCTCCTGGCTTGCAAGACAAAATCGATCAGCTCAACCAATTCAAGAAAACCCTACAGGGAAAGAACTAGCGCTGCTCTCGCACGCTGCCGCTTGGCGCTCCCTATTCAGAAGGGTGGGCTCCGCACGCCGACGCTGCGGAACTGGCCCGCCACCGCTGGCTCCGATTCCATTGTGAATGATTTAACCCCCCCGCTCGCCTCTGAAAGCTCAACCTCCGCTCCGCCCGCGTCGGCCCCGGCGCACGGCGTTTCACCGGCTCCAGCGGATTCTGGAACCGCATCCCGAGCCGCAACCGATTTCGCGCAGATCTCGCGGCGGATCGGCCGCTGGTCGTTGAATCTGCTCGCGACCGCGACCGTGCTCGTGCTGGGGCTGGCAGGAGGGCGAGAGATTCTCTCTTGGTGGCACGAGCCGGCCGATTCTAATCGCTCGGTTTTGTCGGGCGCCGAGATTCGTGATTTCGCCGATCCGCTGAAGCAACTTCGCTTCGGCTCGACAACGACCGGAGTGCTAACCGCGCCGGCGCCCGGCGACCGGGCCGCGGCCCGGACCGCCTTGCGGGCGCTCTGCGTGCAGGCGGCCGAAAGCGCGCCGGCCCAGACAACGCCGCCGGGACCGGGCGAGCAAAAACTACTCACCGAGTTGAGCGGCAAGCCCCCTTTGGCCGTGGTCGGCGCGCTGCGCGTCGATGAATTGGCCGGGCCGGTGCCGATGATGGCCGCCAGTACGATTGTGCAAAACGGCCCGAACAGCGACCATTTGAAACCGCAGCGGCTGGCGGCCCTGGGGATCGCCGTTCCCGCCGGTGAACAGGGCTGGACCGTATATGCGTTTTGTAACGATCGGCCGCTGAGTGTGGAGGCGGAGCCGGGCCGATTGCGCCTGCCGCCGCACAGCGTCCGCACCGTTTCGCTCGGAGAAGGGGCCGGCCAGACCTTGACGGCGTTTCACGGGCGGGGGAAACTCGAAGATTGGGAACAGTTCTTTCGTGCCCAATTGGAACCTGGGCATTGGGAAGAGGCCGGAGCCTGGCAAACCTCGTCTGATCGCCGGCTCGTGGTCCTCACTCGCGCGGGCGCCGTGCCGGTCCGTTGCGAACTGCAATTCGGCGCCGATGGCCGCGGCGAATTGTGGGGGATCGTCACGTATACCACGCGCAACACGCGCCGCGCCGCGGCAGCGGAAGAGCGCTAAGTCGCGTTTTGAGCGTGCCGTTCCAGAGCCGCGTCGGGCGGCCCCTTTTCGCCGACGGAGAAATGAAAGCATTATGAAAACAAATCTCGCGGTTTTGATTGCGATCGTGATGGGCGTGGCCGGCGGAATTTTGAACTTGATCTACTTGCGCGATGCGTCGTCGAGCATGGAAGAAGTCTCCTTTCTTGCGATCAAACCGGGCCTGACCGTCCGCGCCGGAGAACTGTTCAAGGAAGATCACTTCGCCAAGCTGAGCATTCCCAAAAACTCCGTGGGCTTGCTCGGCGCAACGGCCGAACCGTGGGCCAGTCTCGGCGCCGTAATCAACACCCGTGCCAACCGCAACTACGATGGGGGCGAAGTCATTCTCCACCAAGACATCAAGACCCCGCCCACCGAGTTGAAGCCCGGTCCGAACGAGCAAGAACTGTGGGTGCCGGTCGACACGCGGTCGTTTGTCCCTTCGCTGCTGAACCCGGGCGAGTATGTCTCGTTTCTGGTGCCGACGGCCGCCTTAAACGGAGCCGCCCCCGCCAAGGAGAAGGAAAAGGAGAAGGAAAGCAATCCGGATGAGGACGCGGGGCCGTCGCCGGCGGCCTTGGCCGAACAGACCGGAATCGAAGTAATCGGCCCATTCCGCGTGTTGGCGGTCGGCAATCGGCTTGGTTCGTACGACGTTTGGAAAGGGCACAACCTTTCGCAGCAGCAAGAAAACGTCCTGACCGTGGCCGTCAAAACCGAAGGCGGGCAGCTCGATCCGAAAGCCCGCAAGCTGTGGAAGCTGTTGCAACAAAGCGCTTCGCGGCAGGCCGGGGTGATGAAGACCAAATCGAACGAAAAAACGAATTAGTCCGGCGGCCAGTCCGCGGCTTCGATCCGCGCGGCTGCCTGTTTGTCGGATCCAGCGGCCCACGAGCTTCGCATGAAAGTTTGGTACCACAAAGTCCACGAAAGCCGCCGCTCGTTTCTCGACGTGGCGGAAGACACGGTCACCATTGGCCGCGACGTGGGCAATACGCTCGTGCTCAAGAGCCCTTTAATCTCGCGCCGCCACATGGTCGTGAAGCTGGCCAAAGGCGAGCTGACGCTGGAAAACGTCGGGCTCAACAGTTGCCTCGTCGGCGAAGCCGAAGTGCTCGGCGGTCAGACGCAAACCTTCAAGCCAGGCGTGCCGGTTCGGATTTGGCCGTTTACCATCACCTTCGAGTCCGAGTCGGCGCCGTTGGTGACGCGGGCCGATCTCGAGGCGCATTTGCGGAACACGATCGCCGAGTTGGAACTGCGCATCCACCGGCAATTGCTCGAGCGGCTCGATTTGCTCGACTCGAACACGACGGGAGATCATAACCGCGAGCGGATTTTGATGCTCGAAAGCAACGTCGAGGATCTCTGCCGCGAGTTGAACGTCTTCGCGAAAGAGAATGATCCGCTGCTCGAGGAAATGGCCGGGCTCGCCCTGCGCGATCATCTCGTGCAGCAATTGGTGATGGAGGTCCGCACCGACGAGTGGTTCGACCTGACCCAATTAACCGCCAACGAGATGGACCTGCCGGCCACGCTGATCCCGGAACGCGAGTCGGAGTTGCACAATCTGTTGGTGATGCTGCGGAAGCTGCTCGACGTGGCGAACGAGGTCGACGTCAGCCAGCGGGTGCGGCGGATCGAGGACGGCTATGCCGATGCCTTTCCGAAAATCCGCCCTCATCTGCATGCCGAATTGCGGCGCTACATCATTTTGCGGATGCTCAAAAAAGATTTGAAGGACATCGTCTTTGGCTTCGGTCCGATTCAGGATTTGCTGCGGGCGCCGACGGTGACGGAAATCATGGTCGTGGCGCGCGATCAGATTTACGTCGAGCGCGATGGCTTGATCGAGAACTCGGGTCGGCGGTTTATCTCCGACGAGGTGACCGAATCGGTCATCGAGCGGATCGTGGCGCAGGTCGGCCGCCGCATCGACAAGAGCCAGCCGCTGGTCGATGCGCGCCTGCCCGACGGTTCGCGCGTGAACGCGATCATTCCGCCATTGGCGACGAAGGGTCCATGCTTGACCATTCGCAAATTTCCGGCGCAGCGGTTTACGGTCGAAGACCTGATTGAAATGGGTTCGATTCCGCGGCCGGCGGCCGCCTTTCTGCGCGCCTGCGTGGTCGAGTCGTGCAATATCTTGATCAGCGGCGGCACTGGGACCGGCAAGACGACCTTCTTGAATGTGCTGTCCAGTTTCATCCCGTTCAAACAGCGCGTGGTGACGATCGAGGATACGACCGAGTTGCGGCTCCATCAGGAGCATGTCGTTTCGCTCGAGAGCAAGCTCGCCAATGTCGAAGGGGCCGGCGCGTACACGATCCGCGATTTGCTTAAAAACGCCCTGCGGATGCGGCCCGACCGGATCATCGTGGGCGAATGCCGCGGGGCCGAAGCGCTCGACATGCTCCAAGCCATGAACACGGGGCACGATGGCTCGATGACCACGGTGCATGCCAACAGCGCGGAGGAGGTGCTCCAGCGATTGGAGGTCCTCGTGCTGATGGCGGCCGACCTGCCGATCATCTCGATCCATCGCCAGATCGAGTCGGCGATCGATTTGATCGTGCACATTTCGCGCATGCCCGGCGGCAAGCGCACGATCACGCAAATCGCCGAAGTCGGCGCCCTCGATCCGGACACCGAGCGCGTCACGATTCGCGACATTTTCAATCTATCCGAAGGGCGCGGCTTGCAGCCGACCGGCTATCTTCCCTCCTTCGTCGATAAGCTGATCGAACGGCAACTGCTCGAATTGCAGGACCTTTTTCCGCGCCGCATCGCGGCGCCCTTGCCGTCTGGCAACGGCGCCGGCTTCGTCGCTCGGAGGCTGCCGAATGGATAGCACCACCGGGCCCCTTCTGATCAGCGGCATCACCGGCGTCAGCGTGGCGGCCGCGACGTTTGCCGTCCGCGACCGGTATCGCCAACTGGTGGACAGCGTCGAGCGCGATCTGCGCGACAAAATGCGGAGCTTGCGCGTCCCTTCGCAGAACTTGCGCCGCATCCTGCACGCTTGGACGGTGTTGATTCTGCTGGTGTTCCTCGGTTTGGCAGTGGTGTTGCACAGCGGCGCGTTTGCGATTTTGGCGGCTTCGATTTTGATTTGCGCCCCCTGGTACGTGATTCGCAGAATGGCGCAAATTCGCCGCGCCCAGATCGAAAGCCAATTGGCCGACTCGATGGTGACGTTTTCGAGCGCGGTCAAAGCCGGTTTATCGATCCCGCAGGCCCTCGATATCCTCGCCACGCAATGCCCGCGTCCGGCGAGCGACGAGTTCAAGCAGATCGTCGGCGAATATCAGATGGGCAAGCCGCTCGAGCGGACGCTGCTCGAAGCCAAAGAGCGGCTCAAGAGCGAGAACTTTGCGCTCTTCGCGGCGGCGCTGCTGGCGAGCCGCAAAAGCGGCGGCAAGCTCAATGAGACGGTCGATCGGATCGCCCACTCGGTGCTCGAGCTGGAACGGCTGGAGCGCAAGTTGATGGTCGAAACGGCCCAGGCGCGGCGGTCGGCCGTCTATATGGCCTTAGTGCCGGCGGTGATTTTAGTGGTCTACTATTTTGTGGATCCGGTGAACACGATCATGCTGTTTACCACCTTGCCGGGCCAGATTATTCTGTCCGCGGCCATTGCCCTCGATTTGGTGGCTTACGTTTGGGCCCAAGCGATTTTGCGTCCTGATATTTAGCCGGGCGCGCGATTGGCGCCGCGCCGGTTGATCGAACTACCTCACTATTTTTTCCGCCGCCTTCATGGAGTGCTCGCCGCCTTAGCATGTTCAACTGGCTGCCACTTTTGTTCGCCCGCTCACCGGTGTTTGATCCACCGGCTCTGATGGCTAGCGTCTGCATGGGGCTGGCGGTGGCGGCGCTGCTGTATTGGTTCGTGCGAGTCATGACCTATGTCGATGCGACGACCGACAACGAGTGGCGGTACGACACGACGCGGATTCGGGAACTTCGGCGGCAGGACGCGCTGTATCGCGGCGCGCAGCCTTTAATTCGGCTGTTCGCGCGGTTCAACCGCGGCGTTTTTTCGAACACGCTGGTCGATATGCGGCGCGAGCTGCAAGCCGCCGGGCTGCCGCGCTACTGGCTGCCGGAAGAATATCTCGGCCGCTGCGAGCTCGTCGCGTTGCTCTGGCTGCCGGTTTATATCGTCGTCTGCTGGCGGTTCATGGGGCCGCCGGGCTTGGTCCTGGCGCTGACGCTGACCGCGGCGACGGCCTGGTTCTGCCGCGCCCGGCTGCGGCGCAAGGCGCGCACGCGGCTGGCTCAGATCAAACGGCGGCTGCCTTTCTTCCTCGATTTGCTGACCCTCTTGATGGAAGCCGGCTCGACGTTCGTGCAGGGGCTGGCCGACGCGGTGCACGAGTTCGCGCGTCAACCGATCGCGGTCGAATTCGGCCGCGTCTTGACCGACATTAATTTAGGCAAGGCGCGGACGGAGGCGTTCGAGGCACTCCGCAATCGGCTCGATGACAATGACATCACCAGTTTGATTGGCGCCATCATTCAAGGAGAGAATCTCGGTACGCCCGTCGCTGCCGTATTTCGCACGCAGGCCGACGTGATGCGGATCAAGCGGACCCAATCGGCCGAAACGGTCGCCGGCGAGGCGGGGGTCAACATGCTCTTTCCGGGCGTCTTGGTCATGATGGCGGCGGTCGCGCTGATTCTGGGGCCCTTTCTGTTAAACTACTTGTATTTCGGCTTGCAGATGTAGGTCTGCCGCGGCGTATCCCCTTGGTTTGGTTAGAGTTTCATGAGCACAGGCTTGGCCTTTCAATGTCCGAACTGCAAACAGCCGGTCCCGGCATCGCCGACCCGGATGGGCCAGCTCATCGCCTGTCCGCACTGCCAACAACCATTTCGTCTTAATCCGGCGGCCCTCGTCGGCGCGCCAGGCGAGCCGGTGAAAGCGAGCCAGCCGGCCGCTCCCGCCCCGATTGCCCCGATTGCGACACCAGGCTCGATGCCGCCGGCCGCGACCATGAATCAAGGACCGAGCGCAGCCGGCAATCCAGCTCCGCGGATGGCGTCGGCCCCGGCGGCCCATCCCGCCGGCCCGACGGCGCCGTTCAACCCTTTGACTATGCCGCTGCGGACCGCGGGCCCGTCCACCGTGCCGACGAACGCCGTGCCGACGAACGCCGCGGCGGCCACGCCGATCGCTCCGCGCAGCCAACCGCCGGCGGCAGGCGCCGCCCCACCGCGCGGCCCCGCGAACAGCACGCCGTCCCAGAGCGGCTCGTCCCAGAGCGTTTTTCCCAATCGCATTCCGCCCTCGGCCGGGCCGCCCGCTGCGACTGGAGCGTCTCCCACGGCGCCCGTTCTGCCGCCGGCTCCTGCCGGAGCGGCACCAGGGACCGCCTCTGGTCCGGTGAAAAAAACGGCTCGGTTTGCGGCGCAGCTCAATGCGCCCTCGACCGTGGCCTTGACCTCCGAGGGAAAGCTGCCCGAGTTGCATTTGACCGAGGCCTTGTCGAAGTCGAAGCACGAAGCGAAGCGCGAGAGCAACCCGGTGCTGCTGGTCGTCGTGTTTGGCGTCAGCATTTTATGCACGGCGATGATGCTGTTCTACAATCCCAGCGCGGACACCACCGACAAAGACACACCCGATGCGGCCCGGCGAGCGCTGATCCCGTTCTATCAAGAGGCGACCGGGCCGGCGCAGCCCTATCAAGACTTGCTGCGCGACTCGGAGCGGGCCCACGCGCGCGGCGACCGCAAGGCCGAAATGAACGACTATCGCCACGTGCTCGATCTGTTGCACGAGGAGGGGCGCAACCAGTACAAAGGATTAACGGGCGTTCCTTCGAAAGATCGCGAACTAGAACGCCTCCTCGGAACCTTGCTCCGCACCGGAGAAGACTGAACCGCCCATGCAGCCCCACCCGCGCTACGAAATCCTGACTCCGCTGGCGACCGGCGATTTTGCGACCGTCTATCGCGGGATCGATCGCGAATTGGGCCGCGAGGTCGCGGTCAAGCAGATTCACGCCCAGTTTCTGCACGACCCGCGCCAGCTCGATCTCTATTGGCGCGAGGCGCAGCTCCTGGCGACGCTCGAACACCCGCACATCATGACGATCTATGATCTGGTGCGCGATCGGGGCTGGTTGATTCTGGAGCTGATGCAAGGAACTGTTCGCGAGGCGGCCCGCGGCGAGCCGATCGATCTGGACCAACTGCGCGAGGTCCTCAGCGCGGGTCTGAAAGCGCTCTCCTATTTGCATTCTCGCAAGGTCATCCACGGCGACATCAAACCGTCGAATCTGTTTTTCGACCGCCGCGGGCAAGTCAAAATCGGCGACTTTGGCTTGGCCCGCCGCGCCACCTCCGAACAAGGGAGCTTGCTCAAAGGGACGACCAAATACATGGCTCCGGAATTGGTCGCCGATCAGTTCGGACCGGTCGGGCCCCACAGCGATCTCTATTCGCTGGGATTCTCGGCGTACGAACTGATGTGCGGGCCCGGCTTCGAGCAACTTTTTCCGGGATTGGGCGCGCCGGGCCAAGACAAACAACTCCAGTGGCTCATGTGGCAAGCCGCTCCGGATCGGCGGTTGCCGGATATCAGCCGCTTGTTGGAAGGCGTTCCGCCCGACCTGGCCCACGTCGTGCAGCGGTTGACCGAGAAAAACACGCAAGTTCGCTACCGGACGGCGGCCGAAGCGCTCCGCGATCTGAAGACGGGGAACACCGGGGCGGAGGCCGATCTGGACGAGGAGAACGCGGCCTTGGCCGAGCAAAAAGCTCGCCGCAAAAAGCGAATCATGGTTTTTGCGGCCCTCGGCAGTATGCTCTTGAGTTCGTTGTTGTTGCTATTGCCAACGTCGCAGAAACATCATCCCCAGGTCGCGGCCAAGCCGGAAGATCAGCAAGGAATTCTTCGCAACATCATCGAAAACCCGCACACGATCGTCTTGGAAACGCCGACTTCCGATCCGGAAAAGCCGCTGCGTCCGGAGATCGCGGTTCACAACGACGCCCGCATTCTGATCAACGATCAGGCCAAGATTTTTTATGATCTCAAGGTCGGCGACCAGATCACGGTTCGCAATTTAAAGGATGACAAAGGCCATTCGATTCAGGAGATCGTCGCGGCGCGTCCGCGCGAAGACCAAGGAGTCGTGGTGGAAGTTTTGCCCGACGAGGGGCGGTTGCGGATGAAAGTCGCGGACTCGCCGGCCGGCGACCAACTCGACCTGACCGTGCCTCCGACGGCCGAATTGCAGCTCAATGGGAAGCCCAAATTTGGCGGCCAACCGGTGACCCTGACAACCTTAAAGCCGGGCGACCGGATCACGGTACAACATTATCCCGAGGAGCAGGTCGAAAAAGTGCGGACGTTGTCGGCGCTCCGCGATTTGGCGTTGCAAGGGATCATCCGCCAAATCGATCCGGCCAAGAAAGAAATTTCGCTAACCCTCGGAACCGAGGAAAATGGCGCGCTTACCGTGCTGAACCTCGCTCCGCGCTGCGAAATCACCCTCAATGGCATGCGGTTCTTGGACAAGCGGACGCTCGTGCCGGGCGATCTGCACCCCGGCGACCGCGTGACGCTTGAGCACGATACGCTCGTCAAGCGGATCGACGCGCAGCGCCAACTGAATCTGACCGGGGTGATTCGGAACTTGCGGTACGATGTCCATGCGTTTGATCTGACGCCGGACCGCGGGGGCGATGGAATCTCGGTCATCGCCGCGCCCGACGCGCCGGTCCAATTGAGCGGCGAGTTGGCAACGTTCGACGACCTGCGCCCTGGCGATCGCGTAACCATCGCGCATGATACTGCCGATAAGAAAAGCGTCACGGCCGTCTCGATCACGGCGACGCGGCCGGTCGACCTGACCAAGGGGCTGCTAATTGTCGCGAACCAGAACTACGATGATACGGCCCTCGGCCAATTTCCGCTGGTGAAGGCGGACGCTGATTTGCTACAAGGCATGCTCATCAAGCGGTACGGCTTGTCGCCGGACCGGGCAGCGGTGTTGACCGATGAAACACGGATCCGACTCGAACAAGCGGTTCCGCAGGCCCTGGAGCGGCTCCGCTCGTCGCGCCAATTGATCGTCTATTACACGGGCGCGGCGTTCGTTGACGAGGTGGACGAAAAGCACACTGTCTATCTCGCGCCGCGCGAATGCAGTCTGTCGCGCTTGGCCACGACCGGCATCCCGCTGAAATGGCTGATCGATACGCTGGAAGCGGCGCCGGTGGCGAAAAAGATTCTCTACTTGGATGTCTGCCGCGGGCAACTCGGAGGGGCGGCCAAGCAGCCTTCTACCGCCGAAATGGTCGCCTCAATCCTCGGCACACGGAAAAATCCCGGCCTCAAAACGGTTACCGTCATTGCCAGTTGTTCCGCGGGCGAGCGCGGGCACGATTTGAAAGACCACGAGCATGGCGCCTTCGCGTATTATCTGGCCGAAGGATTTTCCGGCGCGGGCGACAAGAATCGCGACTTGATCCTGGATACGACCGAGGCATTCGACTTTCTGAAGCAATCGCTCGGCAATGCGACGGCCGAAATGGGAGGCGCGCAAACGCCGGCCCTATTTGCGCCCGACACGACCCCCCTGCGAATCACCAAAGAAGCCAAAGATGAAATGGAACGGCTCGCGAGCTATATCGCGCAGCCGGAGTTCGATCTCAAAATTGCGACCGAAATCTACGATCGCGCGCGGGCCGCGGCGCCGAAGCAGCCGGAACCCAAAATCCTCTACGCTTTGGCGATCTTTCGCGCCATGCAGGTGGAGCGAGCTTCGTCGCAGTCGCACGAGAAAACGGTTCAGGAATTGCACGACAAGCTTCTAGCCGTGCTGACGGACTTGAAGTTGAACTTCAGTCAATTCACGACTCCTTGGGAACTAGCCGCGTGGCTCTATCTGGAGAAAAACGGCAACGGCCCGGCGCTGACCGAGTTAACCCAAGTGATCAGCCATCTGCCTCCGGTCAAAAGCCGCGACGATATTCCTGCCAAGCAATATCAGCCGATCTTTCAATGGGCCGGGCGGATTCGCGAATATGTCGAGACCTTGGCGCCGGCGAATAAGCGGCCCAGCGCCGATGCTTTGGCCGCTTTGGACGCCGCCGTCGACCGCCAAGGGAACGCCGCCGATCGGGCATATGCGATGGGCCGCGAAGCGGTGGCCAAAACTCGCGCCGATTTCGATCAGAAGATCGAAACGGCCAACGACGATTCGAAGCAGTTTCAGCTCAAAATCGATCGCGCTCGGCTGCGCAACTACCTTAGCTTTCCCTTGGACATCCACATCAAGCGAGCCCTCTCCTCGCTCGACGATTAGCCGCCCGCGGCGAGATGCCGCTTTAGCCGTGCGCTCCGCGTACCGCGTAAAAGATCGCTCCGCGCGTGTCCTCCGCAGTGGAACGACCTGCGCGGCGGGTGCTGCTCCCCCACTCCGCGCCGCGATTCGCCGACGCAATCTCTTCATCGCTATGCCGCCGCGGCCGCCGGCGCGGACAGGGCATGCAGCCACGTCGGAATGTCGCTCGCCAGTCCGAGAGAAAAAAACACGAGCCCGACCGCGCCAAAGCCCAGACCCACGTACCAAAATGCCTTGCGTTTGGTGAGGACCGAGATGGCGGCAATCGTGATGGCGATTTGAAACATGGTGACTCCCTTCGAATACTTTTCATGGAGTTCGAAGTGGGCGTCGGAGAGTTCGTGCTTTTCCTTCGCCGCGGCCATGAGTTCTTCCATGTCGTGAGTGTATTTTTCAAGCTTCTGGCTGTCCTTTTCATTGGCCGGTTTGCCCAGGAGTTCGGTCAACTCGACCTTCGTGTTGAGTTGGCCCGACTTGATGCTTTTGGCCTGATAGTGGGACCACTTATCGGAGGCGTCGATTTGTTCCATGACTGCTTTGTTGGCGTGGTTGCCGCTGAGGAGGGCCGTCACGGCGGCGAGCGCGGCCAACACGGCCGTGCTCATGGCCACCCATCCGATCCAAGTTTCCACCGCATGGTGCGCGTGTTCATGAATATCTTCGTGGACGTTTTCCATCGGAGCTTCGATTTCTTCCATTGAGCACCTGTAACGATCGAGAGGAGAAGGTCGTGGCCAGTTGGCTGCCACCCCTAGACTAACCGAGGCGGCCCCTGCGGGCCAAGACGGATCGAACGAACCCGCCAGACCCGGGACTTGCTTCAGCGAAAGTTTCGGGCGAGAATAGGCAGCGACCGCCGGGCTTGGAGCGATCGCGCGGCGCCGCCGATTTGGCGGGCGGCATGGCGCGCCAGTTCGTCCAGCCACCGCGACCGGCGCGCGCGACCCGCCCCCTGAACCCGCCCCCTGAACCCGCCCCCTGAACCCGCCCCCTGAACCCGCCCCCTGAACCCGCCCCCTGAACCCGCCGCCTG
>DASRSE010000261.1:0-3621 GCA_035656655.1 Pirellulales bacterium | reverse complement strand
ACAAGCGGGCGGGTTGATTCTGATCGCCGGTCCAATCTACACCGATCAGATTGCTCACAACGACAAGCTCGCGAAGATTCGAGCGCTCTATCCGGTCGAGTTTCAGCGCCGCTTTGCCGCCGCGCTCGACAATGGCCAATTTGGCTCGGCGGAGGCCAAGCAAATCGAATTCACCCGGGCCGGCCAAGAGGCCGAATATCTCTGGCTGGACGACACCGCCGCCAAGAGCCAGCACGTGTGGAACGAATTCCCTGGCGTGTACGGCTTCTACGAAGTCCGCGGTCCAAAGCCGGGAGCCACCACGTTGGCCTATCGGCTGAACTCCGAATCGATCAGCAAGCAGCAATACATCTACTTTGCCGAACAGTTTTACGGCGCCGGACGCGTGTTCTATCTGGGCAGCGGCGAAATGTGGCGACTCCGCCCGCTCGACCCGAACTATTTCGACCAGTTCTATACGAAACTCATCCGGCACGTCTCGCAAGGTCGGTTGCTGCGCGGCTCGAGCCGCGGGCTATTGCTGGTGGAGCGCGAGCGCTATCTCCTCGGCAGCACGGTGGCGATTCGCGCCCAACTGCTCAATGCGCAGCTCGAACCGCTGGTGACCGACCATGTCACGTTGCGGGCGTTGCAGCCGAACGGATCCGTCGCTCCGGTGGCCATGGCGCCCGACCCCGCCCGCAAGGGCGCGTACGTCGGCCAGTTCACGGCGCAGCAAGAAGGGACGTACACGCTGGAGTTGGAGATTCCGGAAAGCGGCGGCGAGATCTTGACCAAACGGATTCAGGCCACCGTTTCCGATCGAGAGCTGGAGCACCCGCAACGCAATGGCAAGCTGCTGAGCGAAATCGCCAGCACCTCGGGGGGCCTTTACTACCCCGGCGTCGCGGCGGCTCGCTCCGGAGACGCGCCGCTGCTCGGCAAAATCGCCGACCGGACCGAACGCGGTTTTCTGCCCGGGGTGCCTGACCGAGATTGGGAGCGCGCCTATATGACTTGGCTCATGGTGGGGATTTGCGGCGTGCTGTGTGCCGAATGGACGATCCGCCGGCTGTGTAAGCTAGCTTAGCGATGAAAGCAGGGCCCGAGGTTATAAATAGTCCTCACCGTGGAAAGGCGCCGGCTGCCGAAACGGTCCAGAAGCCGGTTGAATTGCCCCGAAAGAACGTGCTGGCGGCAAATCGGCTCGGTTCTAAGGGTTTTCAGGGTTCCAGGTTACGAAAAATGAACTTTCCGGCGGGTTCGCTCGACTAAGATGTGAATTTTGCTGACATTCTTTACAATAGAAACACATGGCTGCTGATCCTTCCTCACCTCCGCTCGCACAAGAAATTCGCGGCCTGCTGGCTCGAGTTCGCACTCGAATACGCCGGTACATCTGGCTCGAAGGTCTGGCCCTGGCGATTCTCTGGCTGGGGGTCGCGTTCTGGGTGACGCTGGGATTCGATTGGCTGTTCGAGCCCCCGCCGATGGTCCGCGCCGTGGTCCTCGGGGCCGTGCTAATTGGGTTTGGCTACGTCCTCTATCGCTATCTGCTCCGCCGGGCCTTCGTGCGATTCACCGATGAGAGCATGGCCGTCGCGCTGGAGCGGCGGTTTCATCACTTCGGCGACAGCTTGCTGACCTCGGTGACCTTGACCGAACAGCCAACTCCCGACGTGCATTACAATCCGGAAATGCTCTCGCATACGCGCGAGCTGGCGAAAGAGGCGGCCGGCCGGGCGCGCCCGGGCCAGGTTTTCCGCTGGGGTCCGCTTGGCCAGCGCTTGCTCGGAGCGGCGGTCTTGGTCGGTTCGATTGCCGCTTTCGCCGTCTTTGTGCCCGACGCGTTCGCGACCTGGTTTGGCCGTTCGATTGAGCTTTCCGAAACGCCTTGGCCGCGCCGCACGCATCTCGTGGTCGATGGCTTCGACGACGCCCATCCGGCCGTCAAGATCGGCAAGGGGGGCGAGTTCACCGTCAATGTCAAGGCGGAGTTGCCATCGGAGTCGAACCCGGACCGGATCGTTCCTGAACTGGTCAAGATTCGCTATGCCTCCGAAGACGGCAATCGCAACAGCGAATCCATGACCCGCGAAGGCGAGGCGGTCGCGCCGCGCGACAAGTTTCAAAACTTCAAGTATTCGTTTCAAAACGTCATGGCGCCGGTCCGCTTTTATGCGGTCGGCGGCGACGATCGAACCCGCGAATATCAAATTGATGTGGTCGAAAACCCGGTGATTGTCGACATGCGGCTGACATGCGACTATCCCGACTATTTCCACAAAGCGCCGGAAAAAGACGTGAGCGTGTCCGGCGTGATGCAACGGCCGCAAGGCTCGAAGCTCACCTTGCACGCGCGGTGCAACAAGGAGTTAGTGAAGGTTGCGGTCGATCGGCTCGACGGCCAGAAGATCGTCCCTTTGGCGCCGCTGGAGATGGTGGGCGCGACCGATCGCAAGGCCTTTGATTATGTCCTCGACAAATTCACCGACGACCAGACGCTCCAATTCACTTTGTACGACACCGACGGGATTCACACTCGCGAGCCGTATCGCTTGACCTTGACCGCCAAGCCGGACGAGGCGCCCCAATTGACTGTTCGGCTGCGCGGAATCGGGACCGCTATCACCCCCAAGGCGCGGCTGCCGGTGCAAGGCGAAATCACCGATGATGTCGGCCTCGCGCGGATTTGGTTCGATTATCAGATTGACAAGAACGATCCCGTGGAAAAGCCGTTTCAGCGCACGATGAAGGATCTGGCCGGCCACGACTATGAAAAGCTGACGTTCAAGACGCAGCGCCGCGAGACGCTGATCGGCATCGACGCGTTCGAGCGGCCGCAGCCGGAACTGCCGGCGTTCAAGGAGTTCGTCAAGCAGCACACGCGGCCCGGCGAAAAACCGGACATCGCCATGCTCTGGAGCCGGTTTCATCCGCCGGAAGAGGCCCTCGATGCGAGCGAGCTGTCGTTGAAGGTCGGCCAGAAGCTGGCGGTCGCAATCAAGGCGGCCGACTATTGCGATCTCCAGGAAAAACCCAACGTCGGCGCCGGCGAGCGCTACGAACTGGACGTAGTGACGGAGCAACAATTGCGCTCGATTCTGGAAGGACGCGAGCTAAAGCTCCGCCGCCAGTTCGAGACGATCATCGGCGATGTCACCGATACGCACGACTCGCTGGTCCGGATCGACATGCGCCGCGCGGTCGATCCCACGCCGGGCGACAAGCCCGGCGCGGAACCGGAAGACACGCTGAAAAAGCCTGCTGATAAAAAGGACGCCGATAAAAAGGACGCCGATAAAAAGGACGCTGATAAAAAGGACGCTGATGGCAAGCCTGTCGAGGCGAAGGGACTGGATGCGAAGTCCGCAGGGAGCGAGCCGGGCGACACCGAGCGGAAGCCCGTCTCGCAGACCGCGATCCGCCTGTTGCGGACCCGCCGCGCCATCGAAAATGGTCAGCGCAGCGCCCACGAGTTGCAGAGCTTGGCGCTCGACTTTGACGACATTCGCGAAGAGCTGGTGAACAACCGCCTCGACACGACCGAGGGAATTCGCACCCGGCTGCAAGACAAGATCATCCTCCCGCTACAGAGCATCTCGGAGAAGAGCTTTCCGGAATTGGAGCGCCGGCTGCGCG
>DASRSE010000260.1:0-10450 GCA_035656655.1 Pirellulales bacterium | reverse complement strand
TCTTGCCGCTGAATGCTTTTTCCCAACCTTGAGCGAATTTCAAATTCGAACCAACCCGAATGATGGACACAATCGACCTCAGCGAAGCGGTAATGCGGCGCGCGTCGCGATCCCCATGACCGCGCGCCAGCCGCTGTGATTTAGTATATCAGGTGCGCGACGGAGTCAAGGGTCGCGCGCGGCCCGAGCCGTTGTCGGATGGCGACCCGCTCGCGCCGCGAGCGCAGGCCACCAAACCGCAGGGCAATTGTAGGGTGGCGACCAGCTCGCACAGCGAGCGCAGGCCCACCAAACCGCAGCCAGACCGCCAGGCCACCAAGAGCATCGCGCAGCCAAACGTTTGCGGACGACAATCGTTGGTGGGCCTGCGCCCGGCATTCGCCGTGCTGGTCCGCACCCTACGAGCGCTGGCGAATCCGGAAAAGGCCCGGACCGTCGTCGGGTGGCGGACCGACCGCGCAGCGAGCGCAGGCCACCAAACCGCAGGGCAATTGTAGGGTGGCGACCAGCTCGCGCAGCGAGCGCAGGCCCACCACACGACAGGCCCACCAAACCGCAGCCAGACCGCCAGGCCACCAAGCGCAGCGCACAACCAAACGTTCGCGGACGACAATCGTTGGTGGGCCTGCGCCCGGCATTCGCCGTGCTGGTCCGCACCCTACGAGCGCTGGCGAATCCGGAAAAGGCCCGGGCCGTTGTCGGGCGGCTTAATGGGTCAGCTTGCGATACTTGAACCGGTGCGGTTCGTCCGCGCTCAGGCCGAGCCGCTCTTTGCGCTGGGTCTCATAGGTTTGAAAGTTGCCTTCGCAGAAGTGAACGTAACTGTCTCCCTCGAAGGCCAAAATATGCGTGGCAATGCGATCCAGAAACCAGCGATCGTGGCTGATACAAACCACGCAACCGGCAAAGTTGAGAATCGCCTCTTCCAATGCCCGCAAGGTATCCACATCGAGGTCGTTCGTCGGCTCGTCCAGCAGCAGCACATTGCACCCGCGGCGGAGGAGCTTGGCGAGATGGACCCGGTTGCGTTCTCCGCCGGACAGATCGCCGACTTTCTTTTGTTGGTCGGTGCCGGTGAAATTAAAGCGGGCGACATAGGCCCGCGAGTTCATCTTGCGGCTTCCCATTTCAAGATTGTCGAGCCCGTCGGAGATTTCGTCGAAGACGGTATTGTCCGCCTTGAGGGCGTCGCGATTTTGATCGACGTAGCCAAGCTCGACCGTTTCGCCGACGCGAATCTCTCCGGCGTCGGGCGTTTCTTGGCCGACGATCATCCGGAACAAAGTCGTTTTGCCTGCCCCGTTGGGACCGATCACGCCGACGATGCCGCCGGCAGGGAGGCGGAAGCTGAGGTTCTCGATCAACAACTGCTCGCCGTAGGCCTTCGAGACGTTTTTGAACTCGACGACCAGGTCGCCGAGGTGTTTGCTCGGCGGTATTTGGATTTCGAGTTCGTCTTCTTTTTGCTCGAACTGTTCGGCCGACATTTTTTCATAGGCGGCCAAGCGTGCTTTGTTTTTCGCTTGCCGCGCGCGCGGCGCGAGGCGGACCCACTCCAGCTCTTTGGCCAGGGCTTTTTGCCGCGCCGAAGCGGCCTTTTCGTCGCGCTCGAGCCGTGCCTTTTTCTGTTGCAGCCAGGAGGTGTAGTTCCCCTCGAACGGATAGCCGCGGCTGTGCTCCAATTCCAAAATGTATTGGGCGACGTTGTCCAAGAAATAGCGATCGTGCGTCACGGCAACGACCGTCCCGCGATAATCGGCCAGATGGCGCTCGAGCCAGTTCACGGCTTCGGCGTCCAGATGGTTCGTGGGCTCATCGAGCAAGAGCAGGTCCGGCTGCAAGAGGAGCATGCGGCAGAGGGCCACGCGCCGGCGCTCTCCGCCCGAAAGGGTCTGGACCTCGGCGTCGGCCGGCGGCAGATTCATCGCATCCATGGCGATTTCGACTTGGCGATCAAGCTCCCAAGCATTGAGCAGTTCAATCTGGTCTTGAACCTTGGCTTGCTCGGCAAGCAGCTTGTCCATTTCCTCGGGCTCCATCGGCTCGCCGAGGCGCGCGTTGATCGCATCGAACCGTTCGAGGACCGCCCGCGTTTTGGCCACCCCCTCTTCGACGTTGCCGCGAACGTCCTTGGCAGGGTTCAGTTGCGGCTCTTGCGAGACATAGCCGCAGGTGTAGCCGCTGGTCAGCCGAGCTTCGCCGTCGAACTCCTTGTCTTGGCCGGCCATGATTCGCATCAAGGTGCTTTTGCCGGAGCCGTTTTTCCCTAGCACGCCGATTTTGGCGCCGGGATAAAATGCCAAGAAAATGTTTTTCAGCACTTCGCGCTGGCCGTGCTTTTTGGTCAAGTCGTGGATTTGAAAGATGTAGTTTTGCGACATAACGCTCGCGAGAAATGGAAAGTGGAACTAAATATATGACTAGGATTTAAATCGGCTGCGTCCGGATTTGCATCTTCGGAGTTGTGGACAAGGAGCGGGATCAAAAAGAGTGCCGTCTTTGCGCGCAGTGCGCTCTTGCGATCGAACGCTTAAATAAGCGAGTGTTTGTTTGACCAATTGACGCCGTTCCCGATGCAAAGCTGTTTAAATGCGGTGCGAAATTTTCCTCCTTGCCCGATTTGCTTCGTGCTCAGAACGACGTTTTGTCGTGCCGCCGTGCGGATGGTGAAATAGCGGGCTTGCGGAATGATTACGCCGAGGATTCCAGCGATCGGATTGACGGCCGTTCGCTGCGGCGGAAGAAAATCGCAGACCGAGACGAATTCTTGCCAGCGCAAGGTCCCGGCCGAATTTTCGACCTTCCAGCAAATTCCTTGGCGGCCTAGAACAATGGTGTTTCTCCGTGATCTCCACATGATCCGGGCAAACCTGTATCCTGCGAAGATAAAAGCGATCCCGATCGCTCCCATAAATAGTCCGCCAATGATGACGTCGGATTGACGCCTCGGTTTGGGGTGTTCCACAGCAAAAAGTGTAAGTATTAAAATGCCAATGCCCGGCGCAGCGAACAGGATCGCCGCCACGCTGAGGCCTGCCAACCGCAAGCGGCTTTGGGAGAAGGTTGCCACAATCGGCCCAATGGCTTCGTCGATGGGATCGACGCCAAATTTCGTTTGTTCCGGAAAGCCCACGGTTCTGCTCCTGTCTGCCTGCCATTATTCCCACTCGATCGTTGCCGGCGGCTTCGAGCTAATGTCATAAACTACGCGGTTGATGCCTTTGACCTCATTGATGATCCGCGTCGAAATGCGGCCCAGCAAGTCGTAGGGCAAGTGGCTCCAATCGGCGGTCATGAAGTCGTCGGTGTCGACGGAGCGAATGGCCAGCGCGTTTTCATACGTCCGCGCGTCGCCCATCACGCCGACGCTTTGCACTGGCAAGAGCACGGCGAATACCTGCGCCGTCGTGCGATAGAGCCCGGCCGCTTTGATCTCCTGGATCAGAATGGCGTCCGCGTCGCGGAGCGTGTTCAGCCGCGTTTTGGTCACTTCGCCCAGACAACGCACCGCCAGGCCCGGGCCGGGGAAGGGGTGCCGCCAGACAATCTCCTCGGGCAGCCCTAGTTGCAGTCCCAGTCGCCGCACCTCGTCCTTGAACAAATCGCGCAGCGGCTCGATCAATTCAAAACCCAACTCCGCGGGCAAGCCGCCGACATTGTGATGCAGCTTGATCGTGGCCGCCGGGCCGTCGATCGAAGCGCCGCTTTCGATCACGTCGGGATAGAGGGTGCCTTGCGCGAGAAAATGCGCGCCGCAGATGCGGATGGCCTCTTCTTTGAAGCATTCGACAAAAGCATGGCCGATGCGGAGTCGCTTTTCTTGCGGATCGACGATGCCGGCCAGCGCGGAGAGAAACTTGGCTTCGCCTTGGACGACGTGCAAATCGGTTTTGAAATGGGTCGTGAACTCGCGAATGACCGCTTCGGCCTCGTCTTTTCTCAATAGGCCATTATCGACGAGGATGCACGACAGTTGCGAGCCGATCGCCTGATACAGCAGCGCCGCCACGACGGACGAATCAACGCCCCCCGACAGCCCGCAGATGACACGGCGGTCGCCGACCCGCGCCCGCACCTGCGCGATGGTTTCGGCGGCAAAATCGCCCAGCTTCCACTTGCCTTGGCAGCGGCAGACGCGCTCCAGAAAATTGGAGAGGACTTTCGCTCCTTGGGGGGTGTGGGTTACCTCCGGATGAAACTGCAAGCCGTAAATAGGCAAGGAGACGTGGCGGACCGCGGCGATCGGACAGGTCCGCGTTTCGGCCAATGGCACAAAATCTTGCGAGATTCGCTCGACCTGATCGCCGTGGCTCATCCAAACTTCAATTTCGCTCGGAATGCCTTCAAACAAGTCGGCATGATCCGACACGCGGCACGTCGCTCGACCATACTCGCGCGCGGGAGCGTTGGTCACCTTGCCGCCGAGCGCGGCACTGGCCAGTTGCATGCCGTAGCAGATTCCCAAGACCGGGATTCCCAAGCGAAACAGTTCTGGGTCGCATAAGGGCGCGCCCGCGTCATAGACGCTCGCCGGGCCGCCCGACAGGATCATTCCTTTCGGCGCGAGGTCTCGCACTCGGGTGGCCGTGATGTCGTGGCGGACAATCTCGCAATAGACGTGCTGCTCGCGGACGCGCCGCGCGATCAGTTGCGCGTATTGCGAGCCGAAATCGAGAACGAGGATTTTCTCATCCGCGATCCGAGCGGCATGAATTTCGGCGGGTGCGGCCATTGCGAGACTTGCTAAAGAGATTCTGGCATCGCCTCGACGTGAAACCCCGAGCAGCCGGTTGAAAAAGGCCCTCGTGGCATTTTTCAACCTCGCCAAGTGCAGAGCATGGCTCCGCACGGAGGCCGCTTGGAACGGCGAATCGGTCGGGAATCGGTCTCAACGAACGGGCGATGGATCGACGGCGTAAAAACAAAATGCCCGTCGGGTGACGGGCGGCAAACCTCGAATTATAGGAATTGCGGCCGAGGCCGAATAGGGGCCGGCCGCTGCTGCCGCCCGCGGGCCGGCGGCTGGTTCCAAACTGGGCTGGCCCCGCAAATTAAGGCCGGCCGTCAAATCGCGGAGTTGTTTATTCAATCCTCATCCGAGTGACGCTCGCTAACAGCAGGGTTGCAAGACTTGGCTATTTGGGACCTGCAGCGCTCCATCGTGACAGCGGCGGATTCGCGGCGGCCGTGTGCGTACCGAGGGAAGTCAGGACGCCGCCGGCAGCCGGAAAAGAAGCCCGCCATCGCGGCCTTTGAATTGCAGCTTGGCGTCAGGGCCACTATCATGAACGGCCGCGGTTCCAGCCTGAAAAACGGGCGGCGTGCCCCTCCCGACGGATGATTTTTCGTGCAGATTTTGTTGACCAATGATGACGGAATATTTGCGCCAGGCATTGTCGCCTTGGAGCACGAATTGCGTCAAATTGCCGACGTGTGCGTGGTCGCTCCCGCGATGGAGCAAAGCGGAGTGGGGCACTCGATCACGTTTTTGACCCCCCTGACCGCAAAAGAGGTTTTCCAAGGGAGCGCTCGCCGCGGGTGGGCCGTCGATGGGAGCCCGGCCGATTCGGTCAAGTTGGGTCTGTTCGAGTTTTGTCCGCGGCGGCCCGATCTGGTGGTCAGCGGCATCAACGGCGGTTTGAACGCCGGAATCAACATTCTTTATTCTGGGACGGTCGCGGCCGCCATCGAAGGGGCCTTTTTTGGCCTTAATAGCGTGGCCGTCTCGCTCGAATACGATGAGCAGGCCGATTATGCGCGGGCGGCTAAAATCGCCCGCGACCTGATTGTCGCGATCTTGGAGCGCAAGTCGGCCAAGCCGCAGTTGTACAACATCAACATTCCGACCGCGGCCATTCGCGGTCCGGCCGAAGTTCGGTGCGTGCCGATGGGGATTGCCCAATATGGCGAGCAATACGAAAAGCGAATCGACCCGCGCGGCCGCCCGTACTATTGGGCGGTGGGGGGACCCCTGGAAAAAAGCGCGGAGGAGACGGATCTCACGGCGTTGAAAGCCGGCTTCGTCACGCTGACGCCGCTTGACTTCGATCTGACCAAGCGCCGCGTCCTGGCGGAAATGGAGCAGTGGAAATTTGGCCAGCTCTAGGCGAAAATGGAGCGAGAGGAAGTTTGATTGGCCGCATTTTCTCGACGGCGTTCTGGCCGACCGCCCCCGTATTCAGGTGAAAACATGACGAAGTGGATCGCGCTATTTTTAGGCATGGCGTTGCTGACGGCGACGGGCTGTGACGAGGGCTCGCGCAAGCGTCCGTTGACCGCGGGCGCCGATCCTGCGCCGGTGCCGAAAGAGCCGAAGCTGTCGCCGGCCGACGCCGCCAAGCTGCGCAAGAACAACCGATCGAGCGTGGATGACCCGCTGCCGGCGACGCCCGGCGGAAGCACCGCGCCCACGGACTCGGCCGCTCCGGCCACGCCCGGCTCGACAACCCCGGCAGGCGCTCCGGCGACCCCTACGACTCCGGCCACTCCTACGACCCCGGCCGCTGGAACGCCGGCTTCAGCGGCTCCCGCCGAGGGAGGGCGGATTCCAATTGGCTCGGCCGCCACGGTTCCAGACCTGGGCGGCGGAATAATCGGACAGCCGCTGGAAATATATCTCGGCGTAAAGGGCAAATTGGCCGCCGGACAGTTGAAACAGGCCACCGACCTGTACAAGATAGATCATAACGGGCCGCCGAAAACGAAAGACGAGTTCATGGAGAAAATCGTCAAGGAAAACGGCATTCAATTGCCCGAACTTCCCGCCGGAAACGCCTACGAATACGACGCGAAAACGGGCGAGTTGTACGTGGGCACGGCCAAAGACAAGTAACCGCTCTTACCGAGTTTGAGCTGCCATGAAGAACTGCACATTGCTGCTGCTATTCACTCTCGTCGCGCTGGCGACCTCGTCCGCGGTTGCCGAGCAGCGGTCTTGTCCGGTTCCAAATCCTGCTCCGCCGCCGCCGCCGACGAGTTGGATATTTCAGCCCTCCTATTACACGCATGAGCCGGCGCATTCGGTGCAAGTTGGGCCGCCTGAAAATCGCGCGGATACGCCTTGCTATGCCCCGGTTCAAGGCTATTTCAGCGGCAGCAACCGCTGGACGACGAACAACATTCCCTCCGCCGGCGGCTCTTCCGACATCACGCAATACTACGAGTCGTGGTTTACGATCGGCGGACAGCGATAGCACAAACGGCTCAGGCCAAGCCGCGCAGTCTCGGCCGCTCAGTGTAAGCCGCTCAGCGCAAACCATGCGGTTCGTCATAGCCGCTCATGAGCCAGCGGTCGCCTTGCCGCTCGAAATAGACGGTCAAGAAGATCGGATACGACATGTCGTGAAAGTTGCCGGCCCGATCGCCGCCGGTCACCACCACATGAAACTCAGCGCGCGCGGTGGGCGGCGCAGTCAAATCGTTGACCGTGATCGCCAGATCGCTTTTGATGCTGACGCGGTCGATCTTGTAGTTGGGCAGCCGAGCTCGGAGATCGGCCCGCATCTCTTTGGCGGTCGGGGAAATGGTATCCAGCACGGCGTTTAGGTTGTTGCTTTCGACGGCCGCCGCCGCCGCATAGAGCGCCTTCTCAACCTGCTCGCGCGGGGTCACGACCAGCCGCTCCAAACAGACCAGTCCGCCGGTGAGAAGCGCGACTGCCGCCATGACGTAAATCCACATGCCGCGCCCCGACTTAACCAAAAGCGCGATTAGGCCGATTTCGATCAGTCCGCCCAGGATCAGAAACTTCCAGGAGTTTTCAAAGAAGACGTCCATCGCGACCGATCAGTTGGGGTGGTGTTCCGATGTTGGGCCGCGATCCGTGGGAGATTGCGAAAGAGCTTTCGGCAAGTGAGCGCCGGTGGGCTCGGGGCCGACGATTGCCTCCGCTGGCGCGCCGCGGATTCTGCGGCGCGTCTGCTCGAGTTTGATGCTGGCGAGAACAAACACCATGGCCACGAAAGTTCCCAGCACAGACAACGGCACGATCAACGCGCCGTGAGGAATCGCTTGCGGCGTTGGGGCTCGGCTCGGCGCGTTATCCTCCTCTGCGCCGGGGCTGCCGCCATTCACCTCGGGCTCTCCCGACGGAACGGCTCGTTCGCGGCCGATGTACTTCAACTCGATCGACGCCTCGCGACGCGCGTATTTGGGCGCGATCAACAACATTCCTAGCAGCGGGCCGCCGCTGAAGATTCCCAGCCAAAACCAACCACTGTCGGTGACGCCCGGCCGCGCAAAATGGCGCAGCCACAGCGTCAGCACCGCCGACATCGCGAGCGCAGGAAGAAATTGCAGAGGCATGCAGCACCTACGAACAACAAGGCCGCGCAAGTCCAACCGCGCGGCGCGATGAACTCGGCCGGCCCAGGCCCAACCGACTGCGCGAACCGAGCGCAGACCGGCACGGTGGCGTGCATGAATGCTTAGCCGGCCGAATCGCAACCGCGCTTGCGGCGCCCCTCCCCTGCCCCTTTATCAGAGGGACAAGGATTGGTAAGCAGGTTTTTTCAGCCGTGCCTTATCGGCGTTTGAACAAGGGTCCGGCGTATTCCGCGCCTTCGCCCAAGTTCTGTTCGATCCGCAGCAATTGATTGTACTTCGCGATGCGGTCGCTCCGCGAGGCGCTGCCGGTCTTAATCTGACCGGTGGACATCGCAACGGCCAAATCGGCAATGGTGGCGTCTTCCGTTTCGCCGCTGCGATGGCTGGCGATGCTGGTGTAGCCGGCTCGCTGCGCCATTTGAATGGCCTCGATCGTTTCGGTCAGGGTCCCGATCTGGTTCACCTTGATCAAGATGCTATTGGCGATGCCCAGATCGATTCCCTTTTTGAAGATCTTGGTATTGGTGACGAACAGGTCGTCGCCGACCAGTTGGACTTTGTCCTTCAGGCGGTCGGTCAGCAGCTTCCAGCCGTCCCAATCGTCCTCGCTGCAGCCGTCTTCAATCGAGCAGATCGGGTATTTGGCGGCCCAACCCGCCAGAAAATCGACCATTCCGGCCGCATCGAGTTCCTTTTTATCGATCTTATAGACTTTGCGTTTTTCGTCGTAGAACTCGGTGGCGGCGGCATCCAAGGCGATGAACACCTGCGTCCCCGGCTTGTAGCCGGCCTTCTCGATTGCCTCCATGATCAAATCGAGCGCTTCGCCATTGCTGCGGAGGTCGGGGGCGAACCCCCCCTCGTCTCCGACGGCCGTATTAAGCTTTTTGTTGCGAAGGACCGACTTGAGGCTATGAAACACCTCGACGCCGCAGCGCAGCGCGTCGGAGAAGGTGTCAAAGCCTAGCGGCATAACCATGAACTCTTGCACATCCACGTCGTTATCCGCGTGTGCGCCGCCATTGATAATGTTCATCATCGGGGCGGGCAGCAGCTTCGCCCCGGCGCCGCCGAGATAGCGATACAGCGGCAGATTGCAATGTTGAGCCGCGGCATGCGCGACCGCCAGCGAGACGCCGAGGATGGCATTCGCCCCGAGATTTTTCTTGTTTTCGGTCCCGTCGAGTTCGATCATCTTATGATCGATGTTGACCTGATCGAGCGAATCGAGGCCTTGTAGTTCCGCGGCAATTTGGGTGTTGACGTTTTCGACCGCCTTCGACACCCCCTTGCCGCCGTACTTGCTCTTGTCGCCGTCGCGCAGCTCCCAGGCTTCGTGGGCGCCGGTGCTGGCGCCGCTGGGAACCGCCGCCCGGCCGAACGAACCGTCGACCAACGTGACATCCACTTCGATGGTTGGGTTTCCGCGGCTGTCGAGAATTTGGCGGGCTTGAATGTCAACGATCGAACTCATGGCAAAAATCTCAACTTTCTCGCGGGACGGAGGGTAATAAAGGAAGCGGTTCCGGTTTCAAACTGCGCGTGCCAGGCCGCCAGCCGCCGATTATTGTGCCGAAAAGGGGGTCGGTCCGCTAGTCCTTCGCTTCTCAACTGGGGAACGTCGCGGTAGGATGAAAACATTCGCCGCTGCTGCCTTGCCTTCGTTTGTTGTCCTGTTTGAAATTGAACCACGCACGTCATGCCTAGCCCTGTCGCCACGCCGACTCGCCGCGCTCCGGAGCGTTTGCCGGACAACATTCCGAGCATCCAGCCAGGGGGCGGAGTCTGCTATCAGATTGAATGGGCCTGGGGACGTTGGCGACGCGCCTATTTGAAGCGATTTCGGCCGGGCTATGTGCGGCGAATGGCGGCCTTGCGCGAGGGAGATAGCAGCGGCTCTCCGCACGAGATTCTTGATCCACGCGATTTGAAGTACGTGCGGAATCAATGCACGGCCCACTGGGACCGGAGTGTCGATCCATTCTGGTGGCGCGAGAAAATCCCCTTTGCCCGCTGGGGGCTAGCCGAACTTCAACTGATGGCCTGGCCGCTGTTGGCGCTGACCGTCTGCGTGGCCTGGCTGCTGCCGGCCCCGTGGAGCTATTTGGCGATTGGGCCAGGGGTG
>DASRSE010000259.1:0-23536 GCA_035656655.1 Pirellulales bacterium | reverse complement strand
GTGCGATTTCTCTATAATAAAAATGATCGGTCCGGTGATCAGGCCGCCGGCTTGGTTGTGTTCTGTAATGCCAACTGACCACCGGCCACGCCCGGACCCGCCGCGGCGATAAACCTGCCTGCCGTTCCGAGCCCGCATTTGAATGGTTCACTTGGCCCACGAACGAAAACGATTCGCTTTGGTCCGAGGTCAACGGCCCCAGCCCCTTCCTACGCCGCCTCTCTGGATGTGATTGCAACTCCGGCAGACTCCACGTACGTCCTATGGATATTGTCAAGCTTTCTCTGAAGAATCCCTACGCCGTGGCGGTGCTGGCGCTGCTGATTTTGGTGATGGGCTTCGTGGCGATCTCCGGGATTGCGGTCGATATTCTGCCCGTCTTCAAAGCGCCGGCCGTGCAGGTGATGACCTATTACGGCGGAATGCCGACGACCTCGATTGAAAAAACGATTACGAATCGGATCGAGCGCTGGACCAATCAGGCGACCGGGTGCGAGCGCGTGGAGTCGAAGTCGATTCAAGGCGTCAGCGTGGTGCGGCTGTACTTTCACGACGACGTCGATCCCAACAAGGCGCTGACGCTGGTGAATTCGTTGGCGCTGGGCGCGCTGCCGACTCTCCCGCCGAACACGTTGCCGCCGGTCGTGCTCCCGTTCGATCCGACGGGCACGATCCCGCTGGGCATTCTGAGCATCACCAGCCCGGACCTCGACGAAACGCAGTTGAAAGATCTGGCCCGCATTGAACTCCGCAATATGCTCGGCGGAATCAAAGGGGTGGTCGCCCCGGCCGTGTTTGGCGGCCAGGATCGCACGATATTGATCTATGTCGATCCGCAGAAGCTGGAGGCGCGCAATTTGTCTCCGCTCGACGTGGTCGATGCGCTCGGCCGCCAAAACTTGATGGTGACGCCCGGCGTGGTCAAGTTTGGCGCCTTCGAATTTCAACTCGATACCAACGCCATGGTCAGCGCGGTCGAGGAGCTGAACAACATCCCGCTGCGGACCGGCGCCGGCAATCGGGTCTATCTCAGCGACGTGGGGGTCGCCAAGGATTCGCACACGATTCAAACCGGGCTCGTCCGGATCAATGGCCACCGGCAGGTGTATGTGCCGATCTACCGGCAACAAGGGGCAAGCAGCTTGACCGTGGTCAGCGGCGTCCGCGCCGAATTGGCCCACATGGAAGAGACGTTCAAAGCGAATGGCAAGAACGTCCACCTCGAGCTGGTCATGGACCAATCGGTCTACGTTAAAAACGCGATCGAAAGTTTGATTCACGAAGGGATCATCGGCGCGGTGCTGGTCGCGGTCATGATTCTGATCTTTTTGGGCAATTGGCGGATGACTCTGTTCGCCACAATGTCGATTCCCTTGGCGATTTTGGTCTCGCTCATTTGCCTCAGCAGCGGCGGCAACACCATCAATGCGATGACGCTGGGTGGTTTGGCCTTGGCAATTGGACCGCTGGTCGACGTGACCATTGTCGTGCTGGAAAACACCCATCGCCATCAAACGCTCGGTAAATCCAGCCTCCGCGCCGCTTACGACGGAGCGACCGAAGTCATCGTTCCGGTCTTCGTCGCCACCTTGACCACGATCATCGTGCTCTGCCCGATCGCCTTGATGCCGGGAATGGGAGGCTTTCTCTTCCGCCCGTTGACATTGGCCTTGGCCTTCGCGATGCTCGCGTCGTTTGTGCTCTCGGTCACGCTGATTCCGGCGCTGTGCGCGAAATATCTCAAGCATGAGCATCCGCATCCGGGCGACGAGCACGTGCAAGAGGGGATTGGAAAACGGCTGTATCAACGGATCGACGCCGCGCTCCACCGCCTCACGCAGCGCTATGCCGCGATCCTGGAAGTCGCCCTGCGACACCGGGCGCTCGTCCTGACGACGGTCGGAATCTTGTTTCTGGCTTCGCTCACGTTATTGCTGGGCATCGGCCGCGAATTCTTTCCCCAGGTCGACGCTGGGCAAATCACGATGTACGTGCGGTGCGGCGCCGGCACCAATCTCGAAGCGACCGAACAGCGCATCATCGAGGTCGAAAAGTTCATCACCGACGTGATCCCCGCCAGCGAGCGGACGATGCTCGTCTCGGAACTGGGCCTCGTTCCCGACTGGTCCGCGGCCTATACGGCCAACTCCGGCACGCAGGACGCGGTCCTGAAAATCCAACTCAATGACGAGCGCACGAAAAGCGCCCAAGAATATGCGATCGAATTGCGGCACCGATTGGCCGGGGCGTCCGAATTCGCCGATATGCATTTCAGCTTCGATACCGGCGGCATGATCTCCGCCGCGCTCAACTACGGCGCCTCGTCGCCGATCGATCTGCAAATTGCCGGGGGCAAGACCGAAGAGGCACACGCCTTGGCGGAACGAGCGCGCGAATGGATCGCCAAGGTCCCCGGCGCGGCCGACGTCCGTGTATTGCAACGGCTCGACGCCAAGCAGCTCTTGATCGATGTCGACCGCGCCAAGGCGTCCGACGCCGATCTCACTGAAGCCCAGGTCGTCGGTCAAGTTGTCACGGCCATGAACTCCAGCATCTCGCTGCACCGCGTCTTTTGGATTGATCCGAAGTCCGGCAACCAATACTTCGTGGCCGTCCAGTATCCGGAAGACGCCAACCGCCGGCTCGAAGACGTCCTCGATATTCCGGTCACCGGAGGCAAGGATACCCACCCTGTCAAGTTGAGCTCCTTGGCCAGCATCCGGCCGGCGTCGGCGCCGGTGGAGATGAATCACGTGAATTTGGCGCGGACGTTTGACGTGCTGGTGAATACGGAAAACATCGACATTGGCACGCTGGTGGGCAACTTGAACATGCGCGAGTTTCAACAGAACGAATGGAAGAACACCAACTCCGGCAGCGCTTCGGTTCCTCCGGATTCGGAGGATGGCGAGATGAATTTTCCAGGCGGCATCCGCGTCGCCGTGAAGGGCGAATATAGCCGGATGACCCAATCGTTCGGCAGCCTGGGCTTTGGCCTGGTGCTGGCAGCGCTGCTCGTCTATTTGCTGCTCGTCGTTCTGTTTCGCTCGTTCGTCGGACCGGGAGTGATCATGTTCACGATCCCGCTCGGGCTGATCGGCGTGCTGGGCATGCTCTACGTGACGCATACGACCTTGAACGTGCAATCGAGCATGGGGGTCATTTTTATGGTCGGAATTGTCGTCTCCAACGGAGTGCTGTTGGTGGATTTTGCCAACAAGCAGCGCAAGCTAGGAGCGGACATCCGCACGGCCATTCAATTGGCCGCGACGATCCGCTTCCGCCCCATTTTGATGACCTTTTTGGCCACCTTTCTCGACCTGATTCCGATGGCTATTGGCCTCGGACGCGGCAGCGAAGCCAATGTTCCCTTAGCGCGCGCGGTCGTCGGCGGGTTATTGACATCGACCTGTTTGACCCTAGTGATCGTACCAATCATGTACACCTTGCTATCGAAGGAGCAAACGAGCGACGTGCAGAGCGTCGATGAAGAACTGGCGGAAACCGTCCCTGCGCATTAGCAGCCCGCGGTCTGCCAGAGGGCGGCTGGTGAAACCGCAAAGATATTTCTCAGCCGCCGGTGCGCTGAGGAGTCGTGGAGCCGGCTCAGTTTAACAGGCGGAGGGCTTATGCCGGGTGAGACGACTCAGGTGGTTGCTTGATGGTGACGACCGGACAGACTGCGTGCCGAACGACATATTGCGTGGTTCCTCCCAGCAACAGGCGTTGTACTCCGGTGCGGCCATGCGTTCCCATCACAATCAGGCTCGCGTGGCGTTCTTCCGCAAGCTGGAGGATCGCCTTGGGCGGGTCGCCGTCAGTAATCAAGTATTCGACCTTCAAATCGTCGGCGGTCGGCCGAATAGTTTGCAAGTCGGCCTGAAGTCGGCTGCGGTATCCCGCCGGCTGAAGCGTCTGCTCGACTTCGCCAAAGGTAATGTTTTCGGCCCCGACCGATTCCGCGACGTGTATAATCAACAATGACTTTTCCAACCGCTGTGCCAGTTCTTCCGCTGTGGCAAGCGCGTGAAGCGAGCATTCCGAGAAGTCGGTAGGAAAAATGACTGGACCTTGCCTGAGCATGAGATTGTCCCCCCTGCGGCTGGCCGCGTTGAAACGGCCGACAAATAACGTCGCTGTTGCATCGCCCTTGCCCGGAGGGAGCAGGATTTGCAGGCGCAGTTATTTCTTGGCGTTGCCTTGCGGATTGCCGTGTTGAAGCATCGATTGACCGCATTTCAGTATAACCTCACTTCGCCCCAATAGAGCCTCTTTTATGCAACCCACCCTTCCCGATCCGTCGCAGCCAAGCGTTCGGCCAGCCAAGAAGCAGCGATTGTTCCCCTTCGCCGGGCGCATCGGAGTGGGACTTTTGCTCGTGGCGGGCTTGGTCTTCGGCATTGTCTATTTGCGGCCGCATCCCAAGCAAAGCGCGGCGAGCGATGGCTCGGCGGATCGTTCGAGCGCCGCCGACCGCAATTTGCCTGTCGTCAAGGTCGGCTCGCCCAAGCTGAACAAAACCGAGTTGGTTCGTTCGATTACGCAGCCGGCGTTTATCGAAGGCTTGACGAAGGCGGACCTCATGTCGCGCGTGGCCGGGGTCGTCAAAACGATCAACAAGGACATCGGCGACTCGATCAAACAAGGCGACGTCTTGATCGAGATCGACGCGCCGGACTTGGCAAAAACGATCCAGCAAAAATCGGCGCTGGTCGATCAGGCGGCCCAGGATCTGCGTTCGGCCCAGGCGAATGTCAAGGTCGTGGAAGCCGCGGAAAAGTCGGCCCTCTCCGCCGTCGCTGAAAAAGAAGCGGACATCGACCGCTATCAGGCGAAGCTCAAATTTTTGAACACCGAGTTGGGCCGATTCGGCGTCTTAGTCAATAAAGACGCCGTGCTCGCCAATATCATGGATGAGAAAAAACTGGAAGCCGAGTCGGCCCAGGCCGCCGTGAAAGCCGCCAAAGCAGCAGTCGCAACGGCCAACAGCGAACACGATCAAGCGTCCGCCAAACTGGCGGAGGCGGTCGTCGATGTCGATGTCAAAAAGGCCCGGCTCGCCGTCGCCAAGGCCGACCGAGAGCAAGCCGAAATTCAATTTGAATTCACCAAAATCCGCGCGCCCTTCGACGGAATCGTGATCGGCCGCAACGTCGATCCGGGCGCGTTTGTCCAGAACGCCTCGACCGGCAAGTCGATTCCGCTCCTGTCAGTCGTGCAAATCGACAAAGTGACCGCCGTGATGTGGGTTCCCGAACGCGACGCCCCCTATGTGACCAAGAGCACCGAGGCCGAATTGCACCTCGATGCCCTCGACGGCAAGGTCATTCACAGCAAGGTCGATCGGTATTCCAATTGGCTCGATCCCGAACACTCGCGCGATATGCGCGTCGAGGTCGATCTCACCAACAACTCCGGGCCAAACCACTTGGCCGGCGCGATCCGGCCAGGCATGTACGGCAGCATGACGCTCGTGCTGCAGCGCTTCGACAAAGCTTTTCTGTTGCCGGAAAGCGCCGTCTTTCAGCAGAACAAGAAGTCCTACATCCTCGAGGTGATCAAGGGGATCGCCCATCGGACGGCGGTTCGGGTCGAGTTTGAGGATGGCGCAAAGATGATCGTCTGCAAAGTCAAGCCGCACGATTCTAACGATAAAGACGTTTGCGAAAAGCTGACAGGGTCCGAAAGCATCGTCTTTAGTGGGCAAAGCGATATTGCCGATGGGCAAAGAGTCAAACCCGTCAAAGTCACTTGGTGACGGAGCGGAGCGAAGCCCCCTCGTTCAGGCCGCGGCCTGCATGGCGGATTCTCTAGCCGCCTACTGAAAAATGCCGGCGTGGCATTTTTCAACCTCGCCAAGTGCGGAGCATCGCTCCGCTTGGCGCGCTCGGGTTTGCCGGTGGTACAAGGAGGTACCCTGCATGCCCGACTCGTCGCTGGACTCGGCTCGAACAGCTCGCGCGGAGCGAACTTGGCGCGGAATTCGCGCTCTCGCGCGCTGGAGCCAACCGCTGGTGCTGTGCGTCCTCGGAGGCTGCGCAGCGGATCATCCCTTGGGGCGAACGACCATCGCGCAGCAAGAAGCCGCCGCGCCGGCGGCCGCCATCGCGGGCGCGCCTAAGCCGGCGGCGAACGGTCAATCCATGCCGGCGGCTTCTCCCTCCGCGCACGCCGTGGGCTTGCCGACCTTGGCATACACCCCCCCGGCTGACCCGCTGACCAGGACTTCGTTCGAGCAGGCTGCGGCCTCGAACGCGCGGCCCGCCGACCGGCCGGACCGAGCGATTCAGCTCGCCGCCGACGAAGAATTAGCGGCTCCTTTGCCTGCCCCACCGCGTGCACCGCAGCCCGCGCCCAACGCAATTCCGCAGCCGGTGCTGGCCGGGACCGGCGAGTTTATCCCCTTGCCGCCCATTGACGAGCACAATCAGCTCACGATCAATCTTCCGACCGCCTTGCGGCTGGCCGACGCGAACAATCCCACGATCGCCTACGCGGCCGCGCAAGTTGACGAGGCCTTCGCCTTGCTGCGCGCCGCGAAAGTCGCCTGCTTGCCTGATCTGTCGACCGGACCGCAATACCTGCGTCACGATGGCCGTTTGCAAGCGACCGAGGGCAACGTCCTCTCGACCTCCAAGCAAAGCCTCTTCATGCAAGGAGACGTCTCCTTGTCGTGGGACTTGTCCAATTTGTTGTACAGTCGATTGATCGCCGAGCAGGTGGCCAATGCGACCGGTTTTCAAGAGCAAGCGGTCACGAATTCCATCCAGCTCGATGTTTGTTTGGCCTATCTAGATTTGCTCCGCGCCAAGGCGCTCCTCGCAATTCTGAGTGACACGCTGACGCATGCTGATGAGCTGATTCATAACGCGGAAGCGGCCGCGCAAGCCGGATTGGGCAAGACGACCGCCGACGTCAATCGCGCTCGGACCGAAATCAACCTCCGCCGCCAAGAACTCACGAATCTGGAAGGCGATGCCGCGGTTGCCAGCGCGCGCCTGGCGCGGCTCTTGCGGCTCAAGCCCTCGGTCGATTTACTGCCGGCCGATCCGACCGTGGTGCCGGTGGTCCTCGTGCCGGGCGACATGTCTTACGATGCGCTGGTCGCGCTAGGGATGAGCCGCCGGCCGGAGTTGCAAAACAGCCGTCTCCTGGTGGGAGCCGCGAGCGAGCGCTTACGCCAAGCACAGGTCGCGCCGTGGCTTCCGCGGCTGGAGGTCGGCTACGTCGCCGGCACTTTTGGCGGCGGCATTGGCAGCGAACTCGATACCTTTGGGTCGCGCAGCGATGGCTATGCCCAGGCCATCTGGGAACTGCACAACATGGGCGCCGGCGATCATGCCCGCATCGCCAGCCAGCGCTCCGCCGTCGACGCGGCGATGGCGCGCCGAGTCGAAGTCGAGACCGAAATCGGCGAAGAAGTCGCCTCGGCCGCCAAGCAGATCCATTTCCGCGAGGCTAGCTTGGCCAGCGCGCAAGAGGCCGTCCGCCAAGCTCTCGAAGCGTGGCGCAAGCTGCGCGAGTCGTCGTTTGGGCTGGCGGATAAGCAATACGATCCGCTCCAACCCTTGATCGCGTTGCGCGATTTGCACCGCGCCCGGCAAGAGTACTTGGACGAGGTGATCGAGTACGATCGCGCTCAGTTTCGCCTCTATTGGGCGCTCGGACAGCCGCCGCTGTGCGCGATGCAAACCGCGGCCAAGGGCCAGACCGTCATTCCCTTGCCCACGAGTTACGAGGCGATCGCGCCGGGCAAGTAAACGCGCCGCGACGCGGCCACTCAGGCGGGCCGAAAGCGATAGCCGCGCCCGCGAACCGTTTCCAGTTGCGCGCCGGCGGGCCCCAGCTTACGGCGAATGCTCATCACTTGGACGTCCACGGCGCGCGGGGTGGCGGCGTGGGGCGAACCGTGCGCAATCTCCAAGATCTCGCCGCGCGTCAGAGTCTCGGCCGGCCGCCGCATCAGCACGGCTAATAAATTGAACTCGGTCGGAGATAGTTTCACCAACCGTCCCGCTCTGCGAACTTCGCGCCGCTCGAAATCAATTTCCACGGTTGCCGTTCCCAAAACGTGTTGTGCGAAGCGCTCGAGCTGCACCGCGGTGGAGTCGGGCGTTGCGCGGTAAGTCAACCATTCTGCCGCGGACCGCGGCCCAAGAGTGGTGGAAGTCATGGTTCTCCTCCGGGATTTTCGTGAGTGAGATGCTCTGTGCCGAACGGGATAAGCAAACGATCCCATGCGGACCGTAGAACCAACCAAGTTATTTCTCGGCCGCTCCGCGATTCGCGGACCCGTGCCGCAAGCGGCGTCGCTCGGTCCGCTCGAGCTGGACGATAACGGCGTCTTGAACCGTGATGGTAAGCGTGCCGAACTGCAAGCCTTGCAAAGCGGCGCGAATCGCACTCAGGCCCTCGTCGGGGCTAGATCGCTTCGCCGCCCGGATGTCGGGAGAGATGGCAATCGTGGGCATGGTCGTATTCCTGGCTGAGGACGGACCGCGAGTGCCGCGGTCGACCCGGGATGGCTGGGTTTTGTTGGGAGATTCAGCTTCTAGAAGCAGTCGTTGGGCAACGACGACGTCACTTGCTTGAATAAATCTGGTCGAACACGCCCCCGGACGCGAAATGCGTTTTCTGCGCGGCTTGCCAACCGCCAAACACCTGGTCAACCGTGAACAGTTCGATTTTGGGAAAGAGATCGGCGTGCTTTTGGGCCACTTCGGCCGAGCACGGGCGATAGAAATTGCGGGCCGCTACTTCTTGGCCCGCGGGCGAATAAAGATAGCTCAAATAGGCTTCGGCTACCTTGCGCGTCCCATGGCGATCGACCACTTTGTCGACGACCGCGACCGGGGGTTCGGCCAGAATACTAATCGAAGGGCGGACAATCTCGAATTTGTCCGCGCCAAACTCCTTGATTGCCAGATAGGCTTCGTTCTCCCAGGTGATCAGCACGTCGCCGAGGCCGCGTTGCGCGAACGTGTTCGTCGAACCGCGCGCCCCTGAATCGAGGACAGGCACGTTCTTATAGAGAGCGGCGACGAATTGCTTCGCTTGGGGTTCGGCGCGGCCCAGTTTATCGCGATTGGCCGGATCTTGGACTTTGGAGAGATCGCCGAGTTCGCGATGCAGGGCATATCCCCAGGCGGCCAGATAGTTCCACCGCGCACCGCCTGACGTTTTCGGGTTGGGTGAGATCACGCTGACTCCGGCCCGGACGAGATCGTTCCAATCGTGAATCTGTTTCGGATTTCCTTTGCGCACCAAAAAGACAATGGTCGATGTATAGGGCGCGCTGTTGTGGGCCAGGCGACTTTGCCACTGGGGTGAGATTAATTTCTGCTGCGCGATCGCATCAATGTCGTAGGCCAACGCCAAAGTGACGACATCGGCCTTGAGCCCATCGATGACCGATCGCGTCTGTTTGCCCGAACCGCCGTGCGATTGCTGAATCGTCACGGTATCGCCCGTCTGCGCTTTCCAATAGCGCGCGAATACTTCGTTGTAATCTTGATACAACTCGCGCGTTGGGTCGTAGGAGACGTTCAAGAGCTCGATGTCGGCGGCCCGCGCGGGCGCGAATTGCCCCAGGCCGCCAAGCACCACCATTGCCGCTGCCAGATAACTCCCGAGACGACTGCTCATCATGAACTCCCGATTGAAATTGAGAAAAAACAATATTCCCGCCAAGGTATGCGCCTCTCACACCGTCATTCCCGCGATGCTGGGCGCCTTGTGTACCGTCCTCCCCGCGAACGGCGGCGGTCCCTCGTACCGTCATTCCCGCGCAGGCGGGAATCCAGCGCGCCGCCGATTGGCCTGCCATCACTGGATTCCCGCCTGCGCGGGAATGACGAATGCCATGCCGACATCCAAACCCACTTGCCATCACACAGACGACCAACCGTCATCCCCGCCCTCCGCAAGCGCCTCGTGTACCGTCATTGCCGCGAAGCTGAGCGCCTTGTGTACCGTCATTCCCGCGCAGGCGGGAATGACGAATGCCATGCCGAACCGCCTGCGCAGGAATGACGAATGCCCTGCCGAACCGCCTGCGCGGGAATGAGGAATACAACGCCGAATTCAAACGCAGTTGAGGAGCGTATTTTGCAACTGCCGTGCCAGACCGGCCGCTCCGGCCCCTTTGCAGCAACAAGGCTCGTCGCGGGCCAGAAAGCGACTTCCGCCCGCTGAAAGGTAAGCAAATCTGCTGGTTTTCCAGACTTCCGTGCTGGAAAACGAGCAATCATGCGGGCCAATCTGTCAGCGCAAGGGGCCGGTTGAGGCTCCTCCCCGATTGACCTGCTTCGCTTCGCGTTATTCAATAGAAAGAGGGCCGATTTGAGCGGCTATTTTGGGCCGGGGCGTGTTTCTCGCAATGGTCATCCATGAATGAACCGATTCCCTTCGTCCGCGGCCGCCGCATTGGGCTGTCGTTGCCGCGCCGTTTCGTGGGCGATTTGCTCTATGAAGCGCGCAAACTGCCGAGCATTCCGGTGCAGCGCAAAATGCGCTTGGCCGCGGTGAAGGAGGCCCGCGCTGCGTGGCCGCGCCATGTCAGTTGGTGCGCGATCTTTCTCAAGGCCTATTCGATCGTCTCGGCGAAACAGGCCGAACTGCGCCGGGCCTATATCAGCTTTCCGTGGGGACACTTATACGAGCATCCCTTGAATGTCGCCTCGTTCAGCGTGGAACGGAGTTATCGCGGCGAGAATGGCGTCTTTTTCGGGCGCATCGCCAGCCCGGAGACGATTCCGCTAACGGCGCTGGACCGGCTGATACGCGAATATGAGAGCGCCGAATTTGAGCAGGTCGCCAGTTTTCGCCAAGCGATGCTGCTAAGCCGTTTTCCCAAGCCGATTCGCCGCTTTATCTGGTGGTTTGGTTTAAGCACCGACGGCGCGCAGCGAGCGCGTTTTTTTGGCACCTTTGGCATTAGCGTGGCCGCTCGCTTTGGGGCCGGCAGCTTGCACGTCCTCTCGCCGATGACCACGACGCTCAACTATGGGACTTTCGAGCCGGATGGCTCGCTGGATGTGCGTTTGACGTACGATCATCGCTGCCTCGATGGTGCGACCATCGCGCGAGCGCTTGGCCAATTGGAAGAAACCTTGCACGGCGAAATTCTCGCAGAGCTGTCGGCCGGCCCCGCCGAAGCCGCTTCGCCGGCTGAACTAGCGCGGACGGTTTAGCGGCGGAAAATAACTTCGCGGTGGCTTCGGCCCGCTCCGGGCTGGCCAATCAAGAGTGCAACGTCTTTGCTAGGAGGGCAATGCCGCCGATGCGAGAAGACATTGATAGGAGGCGGTTAGTCTTTGGCACGGCGCAACCGGCGGCGCTCGGTCCGGTCGATTTGCACGATCACGCCATCTTGCACCACAATCGTCACGCTGCCAAATTTGAGGCCCTGCAGCGCCTCGCGAATCACCCGCAGGTCCTGGTCCGCGGGCACCGCGGAATTTTCGAGCGCGCTATCTTGGCTCATGGGTCGAATCTCCGGAAAACCGAGTCCAATTTGGAAAGCGAACGTCCGCGCGGAGGGAAGTCTCAGATGACATATTCCGGGGCGAAGACGCGAACTCGCCGCAGCGCCACGAATACCTCCTCGCCCGTCCGCAGCGCTAATTCTTGAAAGCGCTCAAAGGGGAGATCGACCTGCAGCTCTCCGCCAGCGGCTCGGCGAAGGGCCACCTTCGCGACGGCGCCGGCCGGGTTGATGCGGAGCACGCGGGCCGCGATGGCCGGCGCGCCGTTGCGCGCGCGCTCAATTTCCAGTTCGTGCGGCCGCGCATACAAAGTCGCTTGGTCCATCGCCGACCCAGCCAACTCCGGCACGTCAAAACGCACATTGTCGAGCACCGCTCGACCGTGCTCGACGCGCGCGTGGAACACGTTCACTTGCCCCAAAAAATCCATTACGAATTCCGACTTCGGCTGATGAAAGATGTCTTCTGGAGTTCCCACTTGTTCCACCTTGGAATGGTTCATGATCACCACTCGGTCGGAGACCTCGAGCGCTTCCTCCTGATCGTGCGTCACCAGCACGCTCGTCATGCGCAGTTCTTCGTGCAGCCGGCGCAGCCATGCCCGCAGGCCTTGGCGCACCTTGGCATCGAGCGCCCCAAACGGCTCGTCCAGCAACAGCACTTGCGGCTCGATCGCCAGCGCTCGAGCCAAGGCAACGCGTTGCCGCTGTCCCCCAGAAAGCTGCGCCGGATAGCGATTGCTAAATCCTTCGAGTTGGATCAGGCGGAGCAGTTCGCGAACTTTGTCATTGATAAGGGCCGGCCGCGGGCGGGTTGCGCTGGGCCGGACGCGCAAGCCAAAGGCCACGTTTTCAAAGACCGTCAGATGCCGGAACAAGGCGTAGTGCTGAAAGACGAAGCCGACGCGCCGCTGCCCAATGGCCTGCCGCGCGACGTCGACCCCGTCGAAGAGAATTTGGCTGTGCCGCCGATCGTCCGGAACCTCGAGCCCGGCAATGATCCGCAGCAGCGTGGTTTTGCCGGACCCAGAGGGGCCGAGCAGAGAAACCAACTCGCCGCTTTCGATGGTTAGATTGACGTCATCGAGCGCCTTGTAGACGCCGAACGTTTTGGTGACCCGACGGACTTCGATGCCCATGATGGCTCCTCGCTAAGGGATTGTGATGGGCACCGCACTGCGGCGCGCTTGCTGTCGCATCTTCCACTCCAAGGCGGTTTTTGCCGCCAGAGTCACCACTGCCAGCAACGCCAACAGCGTCGCGACGGCAAAGGCCGCGGCCGTGTTGCTGGCATAGAGCAGTTCGATATGCAGCGGCAGCGTGTTCGTTTTGTCTTGAATGTGGCCCGACACGACTGAGACCGCGCCGAACTCGCCCATCGCTCGCGCGTTGCACAGCAAAACTCCATACAACAAGCTCCACTTGATGTTCGGCAACGTCACGCGCCAAAAGGTCTGCCAACCGTTCGCCCCGAGCGCCAGCGCCGCTTGCTCTTCTTCCGTCCCCTGTTCCTGCATTAAGGGAATCAACTCGCGCGCGATATATGGAAAGGTCACGAAGATCGTCGCCAGCACAATGCCTGGCACGGCGAAGATGATTTCCACGTCCTGATCATCGAGCCAATCGCCAAACCAGCCGGTTCGACCGAATACAAGCACGAAGATCAAGCCGGCAATAACCGGTGAGACCGCAAAAGGCAAATCAATCAGCGCGGTCAGCAAGCTCTTGCCTTTGAATTCAAACTTTGCCACGGCCCAAGCTGCCGCGATCCCAAATAGCAGATTGGCCGGCACGGCAATCGCCGCCGCCAGAAGCGTGAGTTCAAGCGCATGCCCCGTGCTGCGGTTGAACACGCTCTGGCAATACAGCTTCAGCCCCCCGGCGAATGCTTCATAGAACAGGACGCCCAGCGGCAAGATCAGAAACAGAGACAGAAACGCCACGGTGACCGCGATCGCGCCGCGGCGCAGGCCCGCTGAGTCTCGCGCCGCGAGCCGCCGCGCGGTGTCGATCATCGTGGATTGGGAAGCAGCCGCCGTTGCCATGCCTTAGACTCCTCTCGCCCGCGCTTGACCCGTAAATCGCTGCAAGCCATTGATTCCAAGCAAAATGAAAAACGAGGCCAGCAGAATGACCACGGCGATCGCGGTCGCGCCTTGTTCATCATGCTCGTCGAGCTTCATCATGATCAACAAGGGCGTGATTTCGGTCTTCAGCGGTAGATTGCCGGCGATGAATATGATGGAGCCGTATTCGCCCAGCCCGCGCGCAAAAGCCAGCGCAAAGCCCGTAATGACCGCGGGGGCAGTCGAAGGGAAGATCACCCGGCGAAACGTCTGCCAGCGCGTCGCCCCCAGACTGGCGGCCGCGTCCTCGGCTTCCAGATCGAGCTCCGCAAGCGCCGGTTGGAGCGTGCGGATCACAAACGGCAAGCCGATGAACATCATCGCGATCAACACGCCGAGGGGCGTGAAGGCGACGGTGATGCCGAGTCTCTCCAGCCAGCGTCCCACGAGACCGTTCTGCGAATAAATCGTAACCAGCGTAATCCCGGATACGGCCGTCGGCAGCGCGAACGGCAAGTCGATCAGGGCGTCGAGCAATCGCTTGCCCGGAAAGGGGTAACGAATCAGGGTCCAGGCCACGACAAAGCCGAGCACCGAGTTGAGGGCCGCCGCGGCGAACGCCGCGCCAAACGTGAGTCGGTATGAAGCCAGTACCCGCTCATCCGTGACCGTCTCCCAAAACTGGGGCCAGGTGAGCGTGGCGGTCTTGCAAAACAACGCGGCCAGCGGAATCAGCACGATCAGGCACAAATAAAAAACGGTGTACCCCAGCGACAAGCCAAAGCCTGGCAGCACGCTCGGTTGTTTGAACCATCGTTTCATTAGCAGCCACCGTCTTCTGGAACTCTTCCTTGATTCCGTTCCCGCCGCTCCACCCATGCGCCGCGCGTCGTTCGGGAGTGATTCGACACCGTTTACCACCGGCTTTTCAGGCTTTTGCAACGCCCATGCCAGCGAAAAAAACCCATATTCAAGCGCAATTTGCTTGTTATCCAGCAGATTTACAGGAATCGCGGCCGTGCTATTTCACGGGTTTGTCAGAAGCTCGCCATTGCTCGCGGCGGCGCTCGCCGAGTGGCGATTTAGATCAGATGGGCTTGGCGAAATTCCTTGAGGATTTTCAAAGCCCGTTTCGGTTGCCCGATGATGTCGACGAGTCCGGCGTTTTGCGGCCCGTCGGCGGTCGCGTCGTCTTGCCAGCGTTGCCAAAAGATGGCTTGCACGGCGGGCTTCGAGAGCAGCACTCCCAAAAACCGTTGCAGCCATGCCAACTGGACCGCTTCGGCGCAGTTGCTGCCCAAGTCGGGCATGGTCGGCAGGACCAGGAGCGGCAAACCGAGCGTGGTCCAACGATCGAGCTGACGGCTGATCTCCAGCCAATCGCGCGGCAGCGTCCCGGCCGCGGAAAAGTCAAAATTCATTTGCAGGCCGATTCCGGCCAATCCCAATTCGAGCCGCGCCAAGCTGTCGGCAAATTGCAGCGGAGACAATTCGATCTCGGCGTGGGCCATGTACTCGGCCCACGGTTGATCGATCGACAAAATGACCGGGGCCCGCGGATCGGCCCGGCGGAACGTATCCAGTGAATAGGCCGCGAGCTGGAGCAGTTGTTCTTCATTGAGCTCCAGCAAGCGGCTCGAGTTCAGCCCGGAGGAAGCTTGCCACAGCGCAACTTTGCCTCGATAGCGGTGGATGGCCGCTTGGATGAACGCATTGGCAAAAGAGAGGAGATGCTCGAACTCGCCGTCCCACAAGGCAATCCAAGCGGGCGCGGCCGTTTTGGTCAGTTGAATCAGCGGACCCGCGCAAACGCGCAGCCCCTGCGACTGACACCAAGCGAAGTAGCGATCGACTTGGGTCCAATCGTAGCGGCCCTGTTCGCGCTCGATTTCACCCCAGACAAACGGCACGCAGGCGGTATCGCAAGCCTCATTAAACTCCTGCGCATTGCTGTCCGCGACCAGGCTCGCATCGACGACCGAGCCGAATAAGGTCGGCAGCCGCGAATGGACGCGTTTCCGCGCGGCCACCGACTGCTGGACATAATCGTCGGTCAGAAGCGACATCCCTTGTAGGGCCGCTTCGATTGCGGCCTGAGCATCGTCGGCCGCGGCCAAGACATCAATATGCTGGGTCAGCATCGCGCGGCAAAAGCGCTCCATTCCGAGGCGCAGCTGGCGCTCGATCTCGGTCGAGGCAATCAGCCCCAACGACTCCCAAACGCTCCGCTGATTGCGCAGCCGATTGAGCGTTCCGCGCGCCAGTTCGACCGGCAGATGGTACGGTTCCTCGCGCTCCAGCAGCGTGGCCGTGGACAAGGCCATCGCGCCGAAAGACGAACGCCATGGAATGAAAAAATAGCCCGAATCGCGATCGTCGCGCTCCGCGACGAGTTGTTTGCCATCCCAGAAGGTGCGGGTCTGCCAAGGAAGCTCGTCCATGCCGGACAGATAACCGCGAGCAACCGCCTGGCTTTCAATCTGTTCCAGGCGTGGTACGAGAAAACGTAACTGTCCCATGCAGGCTTCGTCAAACTTGGTTGAGGGCAGGCGGCGGCCAGCGGCCGGCGAAAACCGTCTGATTAACCGCGCGCGCCGCGCCAATCGGCGACCCAGCCCCCGCGGGCATTTGGCGAGCGGGGCTCGCGGTCGATACAATCCATCGTAGTCTGTGGGGGCAATTTCGACGAGTGGCAATTTGCGCGGCGGCGGCCGCGGCGGTCCTGACTCCAGCTTGCGGAAACCCTCTTATGAAACCCCAAAGCCCGCTCGGCGGCATCATTCACACGTATCAAAAGTACGATCCGAAGAATTTTCCTAGCCCATCGCAACCGCCCCCGGACCTCGTTTCGCCGGCCTTCGAGCATTTGCTGATGTACGGCAACACGCGGCGGCTCACGCCGGAGGAACTGGCTCGAGCGATCAAGCTCGATCCCAGCCAGATCGCCGGCTTGGGCCCCAGTCTCGAATCGCTGATGGCGATTCTCCGCGAACGAAAGCGGAAAATCCTGGCGAACTACGAGACCGACCAGGTTCGCAAACAGGCGCGTCAAGCGTACGAAGAGTTCGGCGCGAAGATTTCTCCCCCCGGCCCGCTGAAAGAGCGGTTCAAGCATGCCTTTCGCGACGAGCAACTGCGCGAACTGGAGCGCGTCTGGTATCAGGCTGGCGACGATCGCTCGAAATTCGCCCGGCAACTGGTCCAATTGGTCGCCCGGTTAGGCGACAAGTATCAGGTCGATGAGTTGGCGGCCCAGTACGAATTCACCGGCCGCTCGCCGCTGACCGTGCCGCAAGCGCTGAAGGTGAAGGAGGAATTGGAGACGATCGATCGGCTGCTCAAGCAACTCGAGGAAGCGGCCGAAACGGCGCAAATCGGCCTGATCGATATGGAGTCCTTGGCCGAGTTCATGGAGCCAGGCGATCTCGATCAGCTCAACAGCCTCCGCCAGCAGATCGAAGAATATCTGCGCCAAATGGCCGAACAACAAGGCATCGAACAGAGCAAACAAGGCTATCAATTAAGCCCCCAAGCCCATCGACTTTTTCAAGGCCGGTTGCTGGAAAAGATTTTTAGCCAACTGCAAGCGTCGCGGACCGGCCGGCATTCCGGCCCGGTCGTCGGAGAAGGGGCCGTCGAACTGCAAGCGACCAAATCGTACGAGTTCGGCGACTCTGTCGCCAACATGGATATCCCTGCTTCGCTGGTTAACGCCATGCTGCGCGGCGGGCCAGGGCTGCCGATTCGCCTCTTGCCCGAGGATATTCAAATCCACAAAACCCGCAACAATCCCAAGTGCGCGACGGTCGTGCTGATGGATATGAGCGGCTCGATGCGCTACGACGGCCAGTATATGAACGTCAAGCGGATGGGCTTGGCGCTCGAGGGGCTGATTCGCCGCGAATATCCTGGCGACTTTCTCCAGTTTCTCGAAATGTACACATTCGCGAAGCCGCGGCCGGCGAGCGAGATTGCCAGCCTGCTGCCTAAGCCAGTCACCATCTTCGATCCGGTCGTGAGCCTGTGGGCCGACATGAGCAATCCGGAAATCACCGAGTTGCAGATTCCGCCCCATTTCACCAATATCCAGCACGGGCTGAATCTGGCGCGGCGATTTTTGACGAACCAAGATACGCCGAACCGGCAAGTGATCCTGATCACCGACGGGTTGCCGACCGCGCATTTCGAAGGCGAGCGGCTGTTTCTGATGTATCCGCCCCATCCGCGCACCGAATCGGCGACGATGCGCGAGGCCTATCTATGTCAGCGCGAAGGAATCACGATCAATATCTTTCTTTTGCCGAGTTGGTCGCAGTCGTCGGAAGACATTCAATTTGCGTACAAGATGGCCGAATCGACCCGCGGCCGCGTCTTCTTTACCGCCGGCAAGGATCTCGACCGGTACGTCGTCTGGGATTATCTGCAGCGGCGGCGCGAGATCGTGAGCTAGCCGCCTGTTGAAGTCTTCAATGGGCTGCGCGTGCGCGGCTGCCGCTCCGAACCGACACTGGTTTGCGCCCCTTGCGTGAAGGCGCGGATCGAGGACAAAATACGCTTCCAGCGGCCCGGTCGTCGCGGCCGCGCTTGCCCGCTTAAAAACCGATCATTGTGAGAGTGCCATGCCCAAGGTCCGCGTCGAATCCTTTGCCGTGTCGCTCGACGGCTTTGCCGCCGGCCCAAATCAGGACCTGGAGCATCCGCTCGGAGTCCGCGGGCCGGAGTTGATGGAGTGGTTTTTTCCGACGCGCGTGTGGCAAACGATGCACGGCCACGAGGCCGGCGAGACCGGCGTCGATAATCGCTTCGCCGCGGACGGATTTGAAAACCTCGGCGCATTCATTCTCGGCCGCAACATGTTCGGTCCGATCCGCGGGGCATGGCCCGACGAGAATTGGCGCGGCTGGTGGGGCGACGAACCACCCTATCACACGCCGGTCTACGTTCTCACCCATTATCCACGTCCCGTCCTGCGGATGGCCGGCGGCACCGAGTTTCATTTTGTTACCGGCGGCATCGAGCAGGCCTTGAGTTTGGCGCAGGCCGCGGCCGGCGACCGCGATGTGCGGATCGGCGGCGGCGCATCCACCATCCGCCAGTTTTTATCCGCCGGCCTGATCGACGAACTGCGGCTCATGATCCGGCCAATCCTGCTCGGCTGCGGCGAAAATCTGTGGAGCGGAATCGATCTGTCGGCGCTCGGCTATGAGTGCGCCCAATCGACCCCCGGCGAACGCGGGCTTCATGTCCTCTTGCGCAAATCGACTTCCTAAACCGCGCCCCTCGCATTCCTCATTGCCCTTGGTCAATTTCCGCTCGCCTCCTAGCTTTTCCCTCGACTCCTCCGCCATCAGGACCATCTCATGCCGCGCAACCCGAGTCGTGTGGTCATCGTCGGCGCCGGTCCCGCCGGGATGGCGCTGGCCTATCTGCTCGCGCGGCGCGGCGTGGCGGTGACGGTGCTCGAAAAGCACCAAGATTTTGCCCGCGCGTTTCGTGGCGAAGGCCTGCAGCGCAGCGGCATCGACGCCTTTCGACAAATGGGGTTGGGCGGCTTGTTCGATCGGCTTCCGCATGTGGAATTGCAGCACATTCAGTTCTATTCTCGCGGCCGGCTGATCCTCCGCGCGACGGCGGAACAATTTGGCCGAGGAGATTTGCGGGCCGTCTCGCAACCGGCGTTGTTGCAATTGCTCGCCGATCAAGCGGCCCAAAACCCAACGTTCCGCCTCGAATACGGGGTCACGATGCGCGATTTTCTTCGCACGCAGGGCCGCGTGGTCGGCGTTCGCGGCACGACGGCCGACGGCGAACGCCAATTCGACGCCGACCTGGTGATCGGCGCCGACGGCCGGCATGCCGCGACCCGAAAGCAGAGCGGCTTTCCTGAGCTAAACACGCCGCAGAGTTACGACATCATTTGGTTGAAAGTTCCGTATACCGAGGGTTATCCGAATCGCTCGACCGCCTTGATCGAGACGGGCAGACGCCGCGTGGCGCTCGCCTTTCCCACCGCCGACGGCGGCCTGCAAATTGGGTTTGTGATTCCCAAGGGGGCCTACGCCGCCATGCGGAGCGCGAATCCGGAGTCGTGGACCGACGATCTGATCGGCCGGTTGCCGAGCTTTTTGGCCGATGCGCTCCGCGCGAATCGCGAAACGCTGGTGAACGCGGCCCTGTTGAACGTCGTCTGCGGGCGGCTCGAGGAATGGAGCGCGCCGGGCTTTCTGCTGATCGGCGACGCCGCGCATCCGATGTCGCCCGTTGGCGGACAAGGGGTCAACATCGCGCTCCGCGACGCGCTGGTCGCGGCGAACCAGCTGTGCCCCGTCTTGACCGCAGGAGCCGACCCGGCGGCGCTCGACGCAGCCGCGCGGCGCGTACGGGACGAACGTTGGCCGGAAATTGTAGCGGTGCAAAAGATGCAACACGAGCAAGGGCGGTTGCTCAGCGCGCCCGACCGCTTTAGCATGCGTTTGATGCAGCGGCTGTTACCCCTGTTGCTGCGCACCGGCCTATTGCCGTGGTTGCAGCGTAAAGAGCGGCGGCTGATGTCCGAGGGCTGCGTCACCGTGCGATTGGAAGTCTGAGCGACGGCCTCGCGGAAGCTTGCTATCGGCTGCGACGATCGGGGCGGTTCGCTTTCACACCAAAAAGAGCGGTGGCGGACTCAAAGGAGCAACGGTGGCGGTTTGCTTGCAAACAGAACGGTTGATCTTGCGCGAGATGTCGCTGGACGACCTCGATTTCGTGGCCGCAATGCTCGCCGATCCGGAGGTCATGCGCTTCTATCCCAAATGCTATTCGCGCGACGAGGCGGCGGTCTGGATCGAGCGCCAGCAGAATCGCTACGCCAAACATGGCCACGGCCTCTGGCTGGCGGTGGAGCGAGACTCGCAACAGCCGATCGGCCAAGTCGGGCTCGTGATCCAGCGGCTGGAGGGAATCGAGGAAAGAGAGGTCGGTTATCTCGTCCACCGGCCGTTCTGGCGGCGTGGATTTGCCTTGGAAGGGGCGCGAGCCTGCCGCGACTTTGCCTTTGACCGGCTGGACCGTCAGCGAGTCTTGGCTTTGATTCGGCCCGAAAATGTCCCTTCGCGCGGCGTGGCGTCGAAGCTCGGCATGCGCCCGCTGCCGCACTCGATCGTTCATTCCGGGTTCGAGCATCTGGTCTATGCGATCGAGCGGCCGAATCGCGAAGATTTCGCGGACGGCGGGCCCGATTCGGCTGGCAAACCGGCCCCGGACCCGTCTAAAATAGACGCGGCCGCTGGAACCGCTTGAACCCGCCGCGATTAACCGCGATCCCAAATCTGTCCGCACTTGGAGATCTGTCACGATGCTATCGATCTGGGGAAGTCCGCAACGTCCCGGCTGCACGCGCCTCTCGCGGCGGAATGTGCTCAAGATTGGCGCGCTGGCCGGCACTGGCTTGGCGCTGCCTGACTTGCTCCGGCTCCGCAGCCAGGCGGCCGAGCGGTCCGGCTCGCGCGCCAAGCCGCGGGCGGCGATTTTGGTATTTCTGGCCGGCGGCCCGTCGCATATCGAATCGTTCGACCCGAAGCCGCAGGCGCCGATCGACATTCGCGGACCCTTCAACCCAATCTCGACCAAGATCCCGGGCGTCTCGATTGCGGAGACGATGCCCGAGTTGGCGGCGATCGCCGATCGGTTTTCGCTGGTGCGATCGTGCGCCCATGAAAACTCCGGGCATGGCGGCGGACAACGATTCGTACAGACAGGCTACAAGAGCGCCTCGGCCGAAGACGAGTTGCCGCATGACTATCCGGCGCTCGGTTCGATCGTGTCCAAGGTCCGCGGCCCCGTCTCCGGCGGTCTGCCGACCTACATTCATTTGCCAAATGGCAATGATGGCGGAGCGAAGTTCCTGGGCAATGCGTACGACGCGTTTGAGGTCTACTCGACCGGCCGGCCGGTCGGTTTGGAGATGAGTCCGCAATTGAAGCTGTCGCGGCTCGACGATCGCGTCCACTTGCGCGAGGCGCTCGATCGCTGGCAACGGACGCCGGAGCTGCAGAAAAAAATGGAGTCGCTCGACTTGCTGCAACAGCAAGCATTGCAGGTCTTGTCGAGTCCGGCGGCACAAAAGGCGTTCGACATGAATCTGGAAACGCCGCAAACGCGAGCGCGGTACGGCGACAATGAATTCGGCAAGTGCTGTTTGCTCGCGCGGCGGTTCATCGAGGCGGGGGCCGGCATCGTATCGGTCCGCATCGGCAGTTGGGACCATCACGGCAATGCCGGCGGCACGGTCGAAAGCGGCGTCCGCGACAACAACGTCCCGCTTGATCGGGCGCTCGCGGCCCTCATTTCCGATCTGCACGAGCGCGGGCTGAGCGACGACGTACTCCTCTGGTGCTGGGGCGAATTCGGCCGCACGCCGAAGATCAACAATCTCGCCGGACGAGACCACTGGCCGCAAGCGATGTCGGTCCTGATGTCCGGCGGCGGGTTGAAGTCGGGGGTCGTCGTGGGGGCGACGAATTACAAGGGCGAGTATCCGATCGAACGGGCCCTTTCGCCTACCGACGTGCTGGCGACCGTCTATCGCCAACTTGGCATCGACACCGAGCGCCAATTTCTCAACACGGCCGGCCGGCCGATCTCCATCTTGGACCAAGGCGAGCCGATCGCCGAGTTGCTCTAGCAACGATCGGCCTGGTTTTATGCCTTGGCCCGCCACGGTGGGCCGCGCCCATGCTGCTCGTGGTCGCGCGCAGCGGCCCAGCCGCGCCATCCCTCCGGCTGGCGGCGCGGAAAAATCGGACCGCGGTAACAATGCCGCCCGCTTTACGCTGGACGAACATGGAACTATCGATCGCGCGGGGCGATCGAGGGCCGTCCCTGTTTTCGTCCAATCTACTCCGGAGTCTCCCACTATGGCTGCACCCTGGTCGCCGCTGGTCGGCGTGTTGGCATTTATCATTGTCGCGCTCGGTTGGCGAAGCTGGCTGCAATATCGCCGCTATGGCCACTCGGGCATTGCCCTCTTTCAATCGCGCGATCCGCTCCGGCGAATTCGCGATGGCCTGTTTTGTTTGCTGTTCGTGATGTTGCCGTTGCAAGCGCTCCTGTTCGGGCTGTTTCCCGAGCGGTTCGGGGCGCTCATGATCGGCGGCTTGCCAAGCGACACGCCGCGGATCGGCGGCGAGCTGCTGGCGATTGGCACGCTCCTCACCGCGGCGGCGCAGCTCCGGATGGGACGGTCGTGGCGCGTAGGGATCGATGAAACAGCAAGTCCCGGCCTCGTCACGCACGGGCTCTATCGCTTTTGCCGCAACCCGATTTATCTCGGGATGCTATTGGCGCTGGCGGGTTTGACGCTCCTGTTGCCGACTTGGTTTTCGCTAGTGTTTGTGCTGGGGACCGCGTGGTGCATTCGCGCGCAGACGCTCGAAGAAGAGGTCTACTTAACGCGCGTCTATGGCGCGCAGTTTCGCAGCTATGCCGCCCGGGTCGGCCGGTTTTGGCCCGGCCTCGGGATCCTCGTTCCGCGAGAGACCGGCGACGCCACGCCGTCGGCATGAAGGGGGGCTGGTCAAGTCCGCGAATGAAGCGGCGGAGCGAGCCCGTGTTTCAAATCATCAAGGCAGGCGCGCGGCGGCGGCGCGCCTGCCTTGTTAAGACAGCGTCGAAAAGCTGCTTCGCTCTCTTTTTGAGACCGCTCGCTTCACCAAACGAGTGAAACCGATTTTCACCATTTTGGTGAAGCCCAGCAGAGCGGAGCGGCATGCCCTAGACACTGCGGCAACCAGCAAGGGCCGATCCGTGGCACGACAGAAATGGAGCGATGCCGCGAATTAGTCGATTTCGACCCAAGTTGGAATCGGCCCGATGCGGGTCGCGGCGCCAAAGCTAGCACGCTTGGCGCACCGGTTGCAGGGAATGAGCGTCCAAACCCGGACGGAAACTCTGTTGGTGGAAAGGAAACGTGAATGAGCCCGGAATTTCGCGCAAGTTTGTCAGG
>DASRSE010000258.1:0-36181 GCA_035656655.1 Pirellulales bacterium | reverse complement strand
TTCGCGGGGCTTCGACTGAAAATTCGCGCGGGCAGCACGACCCGGCTCACTTGGCGGCGAGGCGGCTGCCGAGAATAGGGGTGAGGCGCGGCGCGATCGACCGTTTTCGCGAGCGATTCAAGGAGCCGCGGAGGGCGGATGGTTGCGCGGGCGGATCGCGGGCCGAAGCATCCGCACGAACGTCGCAGCTTCCACGGCTGCAGAATTTACCGGGTTTCGCGGACCGCTGAAAACAGCAGAACCCGGCCAAAATTGGCCCGAGTTTCGCTCTTTTCGCCCAAAAATCGCCCGCCGCCGCGATGTCAAGTGGTATGTTAAAGTACCTTCGAGCAATTCGACCTGCGTTGCCAGCCATCTAGCATGACATTATTACAAACGCATTCGGCCCTACAGTTTAGCTATCCCCTCCCCTATGGCGCGATTGTCCACGAAGGCGGGGTGCAATTCGTCGTCTTCAGTCGCTCCGCGACCGCGATGCGACTCCTCCTGTACGATAAGGTCGAGGATCGCGACCCGGTCGATGTCCTCCACTTCAGCCGCGAAGCCGATCGCTGGGGCGATGTTTGGAGCTTGTTCGTGCCGGGCGTCGGCTCGGGCCAACTGTACCACTTTCAAGCTGACGGTCCGTGGGACCCGGAGCATGGTCAACGTTTTGACGGCACCGCGCGGCTGCTGGACCCGTATGCGCGGGCATTGGCGGGCGACTTCATGCCGGGCGACGATCACATTATCCGGCCGCCGAAGTGCGTGGTGCTCTCGGAGAATCATTTTGATTGGGAAGACGACCGGCACATTTGCCGCCCCCTCTCCGAGACCATCATCTATGAGATGCACGTTCGCGGCTTTACTCAAGATGCTTCAAGCCGCGTCGACAATCCGGGCAGCTATCTCGGCGTCATTGAGAAGATTCCCTATTTGAAATCGCTCGGCGTGACCGCGGTCGAGCTGATGCCGATTCACGAGTTCGCCGAGACCGATGCGCGCGGAAATCGGCATGGCCGGCTGAACTATTGGGGCTACGATCCAATCAATTTCTTCTCGGCCCACCGTGGCTACGCCGTCGGCAAAGAGCCGGGCGCCCAGGTGAACGAATTCAAGCAGATGGTGCGCGCGCTGCACCAGGCCGGCATCGAAGTTATTCTCGATGTCGTGTTTAATCACACGGCCGAGGGCAACGAGCTGGGCCCGACCTATGCGTTCAAAGGGCTGGAGAACAAAGTCTATTACATGCTCGGCAATGGCGGGAGCTACTACCGCAATTATTCCGGTTGCGGAAACACGCTCAACGGCAATCATCCAATTGTCCGCGAGATGATTTTCCATTGCCTCCGCCACTGGGTGCATAACTATCATATTGACGGATTCCGCTTCGATCTCGCTTCGATTTTGAATCGCGACCGCAACGGCGATTTGGTGCCCAATCCGCCGATTGTGGAGATCATTTCCGAAGATCCGCTCTTGGCCGATACGAAGATTATCGCCGAAGCGTGGGACGCGGCCGGCGCGTATCAAGTGGGTTCATTCGCGCAACTGCGGTGGTCCGAATGGAACGGCCGCTACCGCGACGACATCCGCCGCTTTTGGCGCGGCGACCACGAGATGCGCGGCCACATGGCCACGCGCCTGGCCGGCTCGAGCGATCTCTATCAGCCGGGGGGTCGCCAACCGTATCACAGCATCAACTTCATCACGTCGCACGACGGTTTTCCGCTGAATGACTTGGTGACCTACTCGCAGAAACACAACGAAGCCAACAATGAGGGCAATCGCGACGGCGACAATTGCAACTACAGCGCCAACTACGGCGTCGAAGGGCCCACCTCGCGGCCTGGCATCGAATCGACCCGGCTACGCCAGTTGAAGAACATGTTGGCTACGCTCTTGCTCAGCCAAGGTGTGCCGATGCTCTTGATGGGCGATGAATGCCGCCGCTCGCAACGCGGCAACAACAACGCTTATTGCCAGGACAATGAGATCTCCTGGTTCAATTGGCGGCTGGTCGAAAAGAACGCCGAATTGCTCCGTTTTTCGCGGGCGCTGATCGCCTTTCGCAAAAATGTCGCCACGGTTCGCCGCTCGACGTTTCTGGATGGCCGCCCGCGCCGGCCCGGAGAACTGGCCGACGTGAGCTGGTTCAGCCCGACGGGCGACCCGGTCGATTGGAATAAAGACGAATCGGCGATGATGTGCTTGTTTGCCGCGCCGCCGAGCGACGAGGGGAAGAAGCCGGCCGGCCGGCACGTCCTGATTCTGATCAATGCCACGAATGAGCCGAAAGAGTTCGTCCTGCCGCCTCCGGCGCGGAACATCGATTGGCGATTGTTCGTCAACACGGCGGCCGATAGTCCACGCGACGTCTATCCCGACTTGAACGGACCCGAGCGGCCCGCGAATGGGATTGTGCCCTTGGCTGCGCGATCGTTGGTCTGCTACGTCTCGCCGCCGACCGTCGCGCGGTAAAAGCGGCCGGCGCAGCACCGGCGCGAACCGGCCTGGCGCGCGCTGGCAGCCTGTTGAGCGATTCAACAGGCTGCATCATCGCCCAGTTGCGATGCCAACAGGGCGAAGCAATCGTTCCATCGCCAGGGCGATCTGGTTTTTGCACCAGCGCCTCAGGCGGCGATTATTCGGCATACATCCAAGCCCACGGATCGTTCGACGTCGTCGGACGCGCGCTGCTGGTCCGCGGAGCTTCTTCGTAGCTCGCTCGATTCACGCGCCGCGTGTCTTGCGTTCCGCTGGTCGGCTGCTCGGGATAGGGACGCATCTTGGCCGGGCGCGGCGCCTGAGCGGTATCATCGACGTCGTCGCGCGAGCCGGCCCGAGATTCTACAGGAACGGGCCGCTTAGCGCGAGTCGGTTGTTGCATGACCGAGGTGGGTTGCCGCTGCGCATATTGGGGCGCTTGCGGACGGTCGTTCGTCGGCCCGTAGTTGTCCGGCGGTTGGACATAGGCCGACTGCTTCGTCATGCGCGGTTGCCGAGCGACCATTGGCTCGGGGCCCGGTCCGGACATTTCGTCTTGGTTCTGATAGCTGCCGCGGCGCGGATGCATGCCGGCATATTCGCCGCTCATGTAGGGCTGCTGATATCCCACGCCCGGCTGCGCATAGCCGGCGTAGTTGCCGCAGCGATCGCATTTGCAATCGCACGAGTCGTGATCTCCCCAGTAGGTTTCGCCGCATTGGCTGCAGGCCCAGCTTTCAGGATGAAAGATCGACCAATTCCACGGCCACCAGCCGGAATGGTCTCCGCAGCCGCAGGCGTCGCCGCCGCAGTCGTAACCGCCGCCGCAACTACCGCCATTCATGCCGCAACTGCCGCCGCAGCCCCCACCATAATTGCAACAGCCGCTGAGTCCGACGGCAATCGTCGCGACCGCCAGCCACGTTTTCGCATGCTGAAACATCCTTGTTCCCCCCGGGATGATGTGTGTCTTTTTTTGCGGTAACCCCTGCCGAGTTCCTCTGTGAACATATCGGCAGCAAAATCGGCAAAATCGAGCGAATCGGCAGAACCCGCGCGACGCGAACCACGCCTAGAGTTTGGTCGCCTTCGCCCCCTTGCCCAAATTACGCCCGCCTCGACCTGACCGCAGTTTTCAACAGGCTGGTCGCGGCGCGCGTATTTCGCGGCATTATTCCGCGGGGTCGGGATCGACGGGAGGATTGGCAGGCTCGCCGACCGCTTGGCGACCGTAGCGCGCCATTGCCCAATTGGCTACCCAAGGCAAGACTTGGTTCAAACCGACCAGTAATTTTCCTTTGAAGCTCGGAATGATCTCGTTGCGGCGGTTGCGAATCGCGCGGACCGTCGCCGCGGCCACGTAGGCAGGCGAAACGCCCCCTCCTTCGGCCCAAGGAACCTTTCCTTTATTTCCGAGCACATGGTCGAAAAACTCGGTCTTGGTGGTGCCTGGACTGACGACGAGCAAACCGACGTTGTCGGCCGCCAATTCGGCGCGCAGCGCCTCGCTGAAGCCTTGTAAGGCGAACTTGCTCGCGCAGTATTCGGTATAAAACGGAATTCCGCGATGTCCGAGGACCGAGCTGACATTCACGATGAGCGGGTCGCGGCCGCGTTTTAGCAGCGGCAAGGCGGAGCGAATCAGCTCGACCGCCGCGAAAAAATTGACCTCCAGAATATTCCGCAGCCGCGCTTCGCTCGATTTCTGAAACGGACCGATGCCGCCCACCCCGGCGTTGTTCACGAGCAGATCAAGGCCCCCCCACCGTGTCTTGGCCCGCTCGACCGCGGCCGCGCGGATGGCCGGATCGGTGACATCGCCGACGACCAGCTCCACGTCTCGGTCCGCGGCGCGCAACTCGGCCGCGACCGCGCTGAGGGCCTCTTCACGCCGCGCCAGCAAGACAAATCGCACGGGAAACTTCGCCAAGGAGCGGACAATTTCTAAACCGATGCCGCCGGACGCCCCCGTCACCATGGCTCGGCAGCCGGTCAAATCGCGTTTCGGCATGATCTCGGCCTCGATCGGAAGAGCAGAGCAAATTGGCGCGCGACCGCGCCTGTGGCAATTGTCGCGAGGAATCGCCGGCTCGCAAGCGGTTGGACGCGTAATCGGGCCGTGCCGCGGCAATTGGCGCTGGCTGGTCCCCCTTTCGCTCGTGGCGCGAACGACGGGTGGCTTGCCCGATTCGAGTGGATGCTCCACAATTATTGATGAGATCGGTCGCCCTTCCCCAGGGTAAGCATCACTTCGCGAAAAAACAGAGACGCAAACCGTCTCTTTCAAAGGATCGGATATGAAGGTTTTCATCATTGGAAATGGCGGTCGCGAGCACGCCCTGGCGTGGAAAATCGCTCAAAGCAGCCGCGTGGAGCGGGTGTTCGTCGCGCCCGGCAATGCCGGCACGGCGATCGAGGCCGAAAACGTGGACATTTCGCCGACCGATTTTGCCAAGTTGATCAAATTCGCCAAGCAAAACGAGATTGGGCTGACGGTTGTCGGGCCTGAAGCGCCGCTGGCGCTGGGCATCGTGGATGCCTTTGAAAAAGAAAAGCTCCGTGTCTTTGGTCCCTCGAAGGCCGCCGCCGAACTCGAGGCGAGCAAGGTCTTCTGCAAGAATTTGCTCCGCCAAGCCGACATCCCCACCGCTGAATACCAAGTCTTTCGCGATTTGACCCGCGCCACGACCTATCTCAGCGGGCGCGACGATGTGCCGGTTGTCGTGAAGGCCGACGGCTTGGCGTCAGGCAAGGGAGTGATCGTTTGCAAAACCCGCGCGGCCGCGCTGGAAGCGGTCCAACGCATTGCGCAATTCAAAGAATTTGGCGAGGCCGGCAATCAAATTGTGATCGAGGAGCGCCTCGATGGCGAAGAGGCCAGCGTCCTGGCCATTACCGATGGCCGCACGATTGTCACGCTGCCGCCGGCGCAAGATCACAAAGCGGCCTATGACGGCGATAGCGGACCGAACACCGGCGGAATGGGCGCGTACTGCCCTGCTCCGTTGATCAATGACGAAATCCTCCGTGATGTGGAAGCGCGCGTTTTGGTGCCGGCGGTGCACGCGATGAAACGCTCGCGGCGCCCCTTTCGCGGCGTGTTGTATGCCGGCTTGATGCTGACGAACCAAGGGCCGAAAGTGCTTGAGTTCAACGCGCGATTTGGCGACCCCGAGTGTCAGCCCTTGCTGATGCGGCTGAAATCGGACGTGATGGACTTGCTCGAAGGGACGGTCGATCAGCGGTTGGAGGAAATCGCGCCGCCGGAGTGGGACCCGCGCCCAGCGGTCTGCGTCGTGATGGCTAGCGAAGGCTATCCGGGCAAGTACGAAGTTGGCCGGCCGATTCGCGGTCTCGAAGAAGCGGCGGCCGTGCCCGACGTGAAGGTCTTTCATGCCGGCACGGCAACCGCCAATGGTCACGTCGTGACCAACGGCGGCCGAGTGCTCGGGGTGACGGCGCTTGGCGAATCGATCGCCAACGCCAAGTTGCAAGCCTATACCGCGGTAAAGCAAATTCGCTGGGATGGGGCCTGGTGCCGCAAGGATATCTCCGACAAAGCCCTGCGTCTGACTCGTTAAATGCTACGCTCGAAATCTCCCCGATTGGAGTTTATCCCATGAAGCGTTTGTTCGGCACCACGGCGTGGGGCGCAATGCTAGGGGTGGGGCTCGGTTGTCTGTTGGCATTTGGCGCGGATCAGCCCGCGGCGACGAACGCTGCGGACAAAGCGGCGTTGTCCGTTTGGAACAACCTGGTTGGCTCGTGGAAAGGGGTTGGCCAGTTGCAACGCGGCTCGAGCAAAGGCTCTTGGTCTGAAGCAATCGCTTGCCGCTGGGATTTTGCCAAAGGACATGCCGCTCTGATCCTCGACGACCCGGATGGCAAGTATTTCTCGAACGTGGTCCTGAAACCCGGCAAGCAAGCGGGCGAGTTTCTGCTGACGGCGACCTTGCCCGACGGAAAGACGACCGCCGCGTATTCAGGGGCGCGCACCGCTGACGGCAAGTTGGTGCTGGCCAACGATCAAGCGGCCGAAGGCCAGCCGGGGCGCCTGACTTGGCAAGTGGTCGCCGGGGGAGACCGGCTGGTGGTGTTGGCCGAAAAATCGCTCGGCAACGGCCGCTATTCTCGTCTCGGCGAAATCGGTTATACGCGTGCAGGCAGCGGCTTCGGCAAAGGGGGCGGCGGACCTGAGTGCGTGGTCACTGGCGGCCAGGGCACGATCGCCGTCGAATACAAAGGCCAAACTTATTATGTTTGTTGCTCCGGCTGCAAGGCCGCGTTCAACGAAAACCCGGAGCAAATCTTGGCCGAGTATAAAGCCCGGCTGGCAAAAGGACAGAAATAGCAACCGCCGCGGCCGATTCCATCCGTCCTTCCCTGCGCCGGGGGAATCCAGACCACTCTGCCATTTCCAGCGCACTCGTCATTCCCGCGCAGGCGGGAATCCAGCGCACTCCGTTACTGCTCCGCACTCGTCATTCCCGCGCAGGCGGGAATCCAGCGGTCGCCGGCGGACGGAGCGGCGCAATTCAATTCGAATGGTCAGACGCCTCGCCGTACGCAGAGTTCCACCGCGCGGGCCTTCTCGCGCGAGCGGCGCACAAAGGCGGCGGCGCCGAGCGTGCCGAGGCAGAGCAGCAGCCAGGAGGAAGGCTCGGGCGCGGCGATAATCGGCGTTTGGACGAGCGTGTACGTGCCCGGCATATCCACTTGGAAGGTGACGTTCGGCTCGAGGTAGTTGCCCGTCGACAAGGTTCCGGTGAAGTTGACCGTGTTGTTGTTGGGGCCGCTGATCGCGGCGCCAAATATATTCGTATAATCGTACGGCGCGAATAGGCCCGTCACGAATTCAAAATTCGCGCCGACGGGTCCGCCGGTCAAGCTGAACGTGTAACCGGTCCATGTTGCACCGGTTTGATTGTAGACCGCGCCGAACAGCGGAGCTTCTGAAATATCGTAAGTGCCGGCGTCGTCGACCGTGATGTCGAACTGCACGGGGGTGGTGTCGTAAAACGTGACGTTCGGCTCGGCATAATTATAACCCCCAGGAAAGTAAGCGCTGGTCACGACGTTGGCAGAACCCGGCGCAACCGTCACTTGATTATCCGTGATGTTGGCCGCGTGGCTGAGCGTCGGCAAGGACGCGAACAAGCTGCCGCTGAGAAACGCGCCGACAAATAGGGCGCCCGCGAGAAGAGTGCGGAAAGCAGGAACGCCAACCGGCATTGCCGGGCCAGTTGTACACTCGAGTTTTTCAAAACGCATTAGCGTGCTCCTCGATGTCGAATGGTGTTGAAGACGCCCCGAGCTCGAAATACCAGCCCGCGCCTATTCTGGGAAGCCAGTCCCTCCCGGTCAAGCATTCGGCGAGGAATTTCGCTAAAATCTGGTCATCGACTGCCGGCAAGTGACCGCCGGTTATGGAATTGCGAAGCGGCGCTCGACCTCGCTCCGGTTTCCTTGCCGATCTTGAATTGCGACCCGCAGCTTGCCTTGAGGCAAATTAGCCAGCGGCTGGGCTAGTTTCCATTCGAGGACCCCAGGCGATGCCGGTTGAAAATGCTTGGCCAGATTCTCGCCTGCGCGTCCGCCATCGAGATCAAAGTCAGCGATAAATTCAAAACTGGCTGGGTCGATTCCGCTGCCGTAGTCGTACATGCCGACCAGGATTCGATCGATTTCGTGCTTTTCGCCCGCCCGCGCGCAGGTCAAAGCCAAGGTCGGGCGCAGGTCGTCGCAGAGCCAGCCATTGCCCGTCTTCTCCGGATGGGCGCGGTCGTAATCCAAATCAATCGGACAACCCAGATCGATCCAGCGGACCAAGGTCATGCGATCCTCATCCGAGAGGGGCGGAACTTTGGCCTCCTTGATCGCGTCCGGCGGCGGCATGCGGCTGCCGGTGAAAGCGAGTTGCGCATGCTCGCGATTTTGCGGCGTGTCGGGCAAGCTCTTGCCGCCAAACGTCAAAGTACTGGGATCTCCCGGAGTTGCTTCGTAAGGCGCATCTTCGTTGGTCCAGCCGTCAAGGCGGCGGCCATAGATTTTCCAAATCAGAAGGCTGCGGCGCGACTGCAACATGCGGACATAACGCGAAGCCAATTGGTCGGTCCAGCCGTTGCGATTGAGCGGCTTAAACCCATACTTGCCGGCGGAGTCCGCCGCCAATCGCAGATAGTTGTTCGGCAGCGACAGCTCGAACCCCAGTCCCGACGGATTGTGCGTTTGGCCCCACGATTCATCATCGAGAACGAGTTCGCCCGGCGCGTGGGCCGCTTGGCTCGTGTGACATGCGTAGCAACTGCGGGCGAGCAGCGGCTGAACATCGCGAAAGAACTCGACATTCTTCACGTGGGGTTCATAGCGCACGCCCGTTTCGTCTTGCGCGTCCCATTTCTGGCCCGACTCGTCGTGGCTCTTGGTCGTGAGCAGGGAAGTTCGTTCGGTGAGATCGAACGGGCGATAATCGGCCCGGGCCGCCGCGGTCAACTCGAAGCGGGTCGGTTGTTGGCTGTGCGCGTGACAGCCGCCGCAGTTGGTGCGCATTTCGCCCGGCCGCACTTGATGCCACGTTTGAGCCATGTTCAACACCATTCCGTTCTTGTCCAGCGTTTGAAAGGCCCAGGCGACATCAGCCGGAATCTTCGCGAGAAAACTGGTGTCAGGGTTGCCATCCGGATCGCGCGGCTGCTCGCCGGTGTGGAATTTGCGCACGGGAATTTCGCCGAGAATTCGCATCCGCTCTTTGGCATGGTTGTAAAACCGGCGGCCGCCCTTGGCGCCGGTTTCGGTGGTAGGCTCCAACAGAACGATGCGAATCGCGTGGATGTCGTCGTTGGCATACAACCCCGCGTCGGCCCCTTGCACATTCCAATTGAATGACGTATCGAACCCGCGTTGGTGAAAGGGATCGCTTTTGCCAGCGAACGTGGCGGTGACGCTGCCTTTAGGAACGGCCCCGTACGGATAGCTTTCGCGCTTGTAGAGGCTGGAAGTGCCGACCAGCCCAAACGGCGTCCCGGCGGGAAGCTCCGCCGAAACGCTGCCATCATTCGCCAAGCGAGGCAAGTTCCGCGGCTCGTCGACTCCATAGATCCGCCGGTACGGAACCAGCGCCCGCGGCCATTGTTCATGATAGCGCGGGTCGTTTTTGATCAACCGCATCTGCGCCGGTTCGTCGATCGGCTGCCCCCCTTTAATCAGATAGATGCCGCTGTCGAAGGCCGGCGTATAGCGCGCGTACGAATTGAGGGAGCCGGGCGACCACGCGGTCAGCAAGCAATTGTCCGGCGCGGAGGCCGGATGCGTGAATTTGCCCACGCGCGGAGATTTGTCGTCTTTCAAAATCGAGGGCTCCGACGGCCAATCTCCCTTGACGACGAACGGCGTCAGCGACTCGATGCCGGTGGGGTTGAACGGATGCTGTTCAAAGTTCGCGCGCCCCTCGCCATTGCGGCCGTGGCGCAATTTGACGTTCAGCGGCTTATAGCCCGGCCCAAATTGCGCATAGCCATCCGGCGGGCTGATCGGAAACTTGTAGTAGGTCCCAAAGCCAAAATTATTGAGGTTGTAATAGGACTCGACCACGATCGATTGATCGGAAAGCTGCGCCTGAAAGTGGGTCGAGTTCGCCGTTCCATTGCCCACCTCGAACGCGCTATAGAGCGGCTCCCAAGCGGTCCCGTCAGGATGAATCGCCCAGACGCCCCAGAGGTGATGGCTCCGCAAGCCTTGCGATTCGAGCGAGCTGAACATGATCCGGCCATCCTTCAGCACGACCGGATGCAGCGCTGAGCCCAGATTCAAATGCCCAATGCAATCGACGTTGCCCCCATCCTGATCCATCGTAAACAATTGCAGCGCCAACGCGTGCGGCGCATAGCCAGGGTTGACCGCCCGATAAGCATTGCGGTCGCTCACAAAGACGAGCCGATGGCCGGGCAGCGGATACGGGCCAAGATTGTACACGCCCCAGTCCGGCAGCTTGGTCTTCGACCAATCGGCCACGCCGGTGTTGGGAGTGAACGTCTGGCTGGTGAGTTGCGTGATCGCTCGCGTGGCGACGTCGATTTTGTAGAGGTCCGCCCCTTTGTGTTTCTTGGCGTCGTGCATTTTGGCGAAGAACACCGTCTTGCCATCGAACGAGACCGACGGGTCGGCGATCGATTCTTCGGGCCGCACCGCGACCAGGACTTCCTCTTGGCCGTTGGGATGCAGCAGCATCAGATCGGCGCCCGGCTCCATCGTGCGCGGGTCACCGACTTCGGCAAAGCTGGCTTTGCCATCGGGAGCGGTGCGCGGAGCGCGGACATAAATGATGTCGTAGTCGTACCGGACCGAGTTATCGCCCGCCAGCGGCGGCGTCTCGAGCCGCAGCGGCGCGGCATAGGGGCCGAGCTTCGGCTGCGGTTCGGCGGCGTGAAGCTGCTTCGCCCGCGTGACCGCGACGCCCATAAAAAGGGCAAGCGCCGCAGCGAGCCGCCCGGACGGAGTCCAGGGGCGGCGGAGCGAAAATCGGCTCATCGTGAACTCCCAAATCGGGATGGAGCGTCCGAGGGCGCTGGCTGGAAAGGGCAGGCGGAGCGAGCATCGCTACACGCAAGGGAAGACGCTCGCCGGACTCTAAAAAACGCACGACGCACGTGGGCTTCATTCTAGAAACCGCGGCCTGAAATGCAAACTTTTTCGCCCGAATCGTTGGCGCCGCGGCGATTCGGCCGCCGCGCGGCATCAATGCCGGGGAGACCGTTTTTCGCGAGTTCCGTACTGGGCGGCCGGACGCCCACGTGGCGGCAGGGGCCGATTGGAAAAGTTTTTTCGCTCGATGCTTTACTTTTGAAAGCGGCGAAGTAGCATAAAATTCTCGCTTTTTCACACTTTTTCAGTTTTTCAAAAGGGGAGAATTCGTGATGGGCAAAGTCTCGCAAGGCTGCCTGGCCGCCTTGGCCGGATTGGGAATCGCCATCGGATCGACGGTCATGGCCGGCAGTCCGAAAACGACCGACAAGAAAACCGACACCAAGAAAGCCGCGGCGGCGGACAGCAAGACCGACGTGAAACCGGTCCGCCATCAGTTGCCGCCGCACTACGCGAAGATCGTTGACGAAAAGCAGCGTGAAAAAATCTACGCGATCCAAGATTCTTACGCTCCGGACATCAAGAAGATTCAAGAGCAGTTGGACGCCATCAAGGCGAAGCGCGAAGCGGAAATCCGCGGCCTCCTCACCGCGGCCCAAGTTAAGCAGCTCGAGGCGGCGATTGCCGCCAGCAAGAAGACCGACGACGAAGCGATGGATGCCAGCAAATCGGAAACGACGGAAAAGAGCACGGATAAGACGGATAAAAAAGCGAAGCCCAAGGCGGTTTCGCCGGAGCCGGTCAAACCGACTAAATAGCCAGACCGCTTCGCTCAAATTCGCCAATCGGTTAAACTCAGGGCACAGCAATGTGCCCTGTTTCTTTAGCGGCCGGTTGGAAAATACCCGCGAAGCCAGGGAGGCAATCTCTGCCGTGCTTTCCGAAGTTCGCGTCTTCGCGCAATGCGACGAGCCGATCAAGCCTGGAGCGAAGGGAATTCGCCAAAGGCGAACGGCGGTTCAAGCCGAAGTCTATCTTCGGCCGGAAATCTACGTTCCCGGAGCGGCCTTTATTTCGAGCATAAACCTCGCAAAAGCCGCAGAAAACAAGGAGTATTCAATGGGCGACGACCGAATAAACCGTACAAAGTACCAACAGAACGTCATCAAGCGCTACTATGACAACCAGGAGGACATCAACCTCCAGCGGTTGGGCGAGCGGGTGACGGAGCTGTATCTGGCCGAAGGAAAAGCTCGCCAGACGCAGTGGAAGCACATCATCGGCGCACTCGAGAAGCTCAAGGTTCCGAAGACGCGGATCGAGCATCTCAAGAAACAGGACGACCCGGCGCTGGTCGCCAAGTTGCTCGAAGAACTGTTGGCGGCCAAGAAATAGTGCAGGCGTGTTTCCACGACGCTGCGACAGAGGTTAAGATAAGCGGCTCGCTTCTTTTTATCTCTCTCGGCAGCTTGTTATGCGCACGACTTGGACATTTCATTCCGCGGGCCAAATGGTGTTTGGTCCTGGCGCGCTGGCGCAATTGGACTCGGCTGCCGCGCCGCTCAGCCTGCGCCGCGCGCTGATCGTGAGCGATCCGATCCTCCAGCGGCTAGGCATGATCGATCAGGTCCTGAATCCGCTCCGCCGCGCCCAGATCGAATGCCAAGTTTTCGCCGAGAGCGAACCAGAGCCGTCGCTGGCGGTCGCCGAGCGGTGTGTCGCGTTTGCGCGGCCGTTTCAACCGGACGCCATCGTGGGGTTGGGCGGCGGCAGCAATCTCGATCTGGCGAAGATCGTGGCCACGGTCCTCGCCCACGGCGGCGCGGCCCGCGACTATATCGGCGATGGCGCCATTCCTGGCCCCGTCTTGCCGATCATCGCGATTCCCACGACTGCCGGAACCGGCAGCGAAGTGACGGCCGCGGCGGTTCTGACCGATGCCGAAAATCAGATGAAGGTCGGCGTGCTGAGCAATTTCCTCCGCCCGCGGTTGGCGATCGTCGATCCGCTGCTGACGCTGACTTGTCCGGCCAAGGTGACGGCGGATAGCGGAATCGATGCGCTGACGCACGCGATTGAAGCCTTTACGGCGGTGGACAATGAAACTTTTCCCTTGCCCAGCGGGCAATCGACCGTCTATCAAGGGCGCCATCCGTTCGGCAATCTGTTTGCAGAAAAAGCGATCGAATTGGTCGGCCGGTTTTTGGTCCGCGCCGTGCGCAAAGGAGACGATCTCGAGGCCCGCTCGGGCATGGCGCTGGCCGCGACGATGGGAGGCCTGGCCTTTTCCAATGTCGGCGTCGCCTTGGTGCACGCGATGGAATACCCGGTCGGCGGCGCGGTCCACTGCTCGCATGGCCTGGGGAACGGGCTGCTGCTGCCTTACGTGATGCGGTTCAATCTGCCGTCGCGGAAGAAGGAGTTTGCGCGGATCGCGCAACTTCTCGGCGAGGATGTGGCGCGGATTTCCGATAGCGCGGGCGCGGAACAGGCGATTCGGACCATCGAATGGCTGAAGCGCGAGTGCGGCATTCCCGAGCGTTTGCGCGAAATTGGGGTGACGGCGGAACAATTGCCGCAGTTCGCGGAAAAGGCCAGCAGCATTCAGCGCATCTTGCGCGTCAACCCGCGGCCGGTGAGCACGGCCGACTGCTTGGCAATTTATCAGGCCGCCTATTAGGGACTTCGACCGGCGGCTAGCGCACGATTTCGAGTTCGCGCGGTTTTGAGACGTTCGGTTGCAGCGGGACGAGCGGCTGCTGATTTTCCCACTTCGTTTCATAGACGCCGAAGTCGTTGAACCAGAATTTCTTCACGAAGCGATAGGCCCAACTCCGCTCGGGAATTTCTTGGCCTGGCGCGTATTGCGACTGGCGCGGCTCCATGATTTCAAGCTCGGCCAGAGCGGAATGCCGCGCCGTGGTGTCTTTCGCGCCGTGCTTGATAACCAATTCCTTCAAGAGATCGGGCCGTTCCAAGACGATGCAGCCGCGCGTCGCGGTGGCCGCCAGCTTGCGAAAGTCCCGCAAGAAAGCGGAGTTTTGAAACGTCTCGCGGAGCGGCCGTTCGTCGTGGATCGACTCTTTCGCGAATTGGATAATCGGGCACGGCTCGATGTCGCCCCACGGACTAATATGGTGCGTGAACCCGGTCGCCGCCGGACAGAGGGCTTGCCCGCGGCCGTCGTAATAGGCGTCGATCACCACGATCGGCTTCTTGACGCGCGTGTCAACCACGAACCGGCGAGCCCGCATTTGCTGCTCGGGGGTGAGCGCCAACTCTGGCTTCGCCTCCGGGCCCACTGGTCGATAGATATGGTACCAGCAGTAGAGCACTCCCATCTCGATCAGCCGATCAACCCAGGCGTCTTGCAACAGATCGTCGATGTTCGTCTGGCAAAGGCTCGTGCAGACGCCAGTAAGGACTTTGTGCTTCAAGCAATTCTTCAGGCCGTCCATCGAGCGGCTAAATACTTGCGGACGGCCCCGGCGTTCGTCGCTGACGATTTCGGTCCCTTCGATGCTGACCAGCGGAGTGATGTTGCCGAGGCGGCGCATTTCGCGGGCAACCTCGTCGGTGATAAATTGGCCATTCGTGAAGATCTGAAAATAGCAGTCACGATGGCGACCGAGGATCTCGAGCAGTTCTGGATGCATGAACGGCTCGCCGCCGAGAATGCCAAAGAAGCTGTTGCCCATCGCCTTGGATTGGGTAATCAAGCGATCCATGGCGGCGGCATCAATCGTTTGCTGCTTGGCGGCGACATCGACCCAGCAGCCTTGGCAGCGCAGATTGCAGCTATTGATGATCGAAATATAAATGAACGGCGGAAAGAACTCCCCCTTCTTGAGCCGCTTTTTGTGTTTCTGGACCGCCCGCATCCCTTTGTAGCCCATATTCCAGGCCAGTTTCCAGACGAGCCGTTTATCGGTTTCCAGCAGCACGCGTTTGGCGAGACGAAAATACATAATCTTGAAGGGTTCGAAGGAATTTGCGGCCAAGGGGGCACAAGATTGCAAGTGACGCAACTCAGCGGCGGGGCGGTACTTCGGCAGCCGAACCGAATTGCGGCAGGAAGCTCCAGTATAGCAGGCTGCGGCGTTGCTGGGGATTCTCTCACCCCGCCGCGGTCTAATTCGCATTGCGTCGTCGTCCCATCGCGGTTCGCGGCCAGGGTTGCCGAATGTCGTTTCCCGGTGCGCTTCGGGCGCGGAAATTGCGGGATTCATCTGCTGCCGGGCGCGTGCGACGGCCGCCCTGCGGGGCGGGGCAAATCTGCTCGCCGGCTCGAAAAAGGACCGATATTTCCCTCTCACTTTTTGGAGGTTTTGCATGTTCTCGAACCACCCTGACAACCAGAAGTGCATTGACGCGTGTGTCGAATGCGCCCGGGCCTGCGAGCATTGCCACGATGCTTGCTTGCACGAAGAGGAAGTCGCGCGGATGGTCAAATGCATCCGGCTCGATAGCGACTGTTCGGCGATGTGCTGGACCGCGGCTGCCTTCATGAGCCGGCACTCCTGCTTTGAACAAGAAATCTGCACCCTTTGTGCGGAAATCTGCCAAGCTTGTGCGGATGAATGCCGCCAACATCAAATGGACCACTGCCAGCGGTGCGCCGATGCGTGCGACCACTGTGCCGAGGCGTGTCGCCAAATGGTCGCGGCGCATGCTTAATTAGCGGCCGCGCCGTTTGACTTGCCGATCGGATGGTGCGTCCCGTCCGCCGTCGCTTATGTGCAGTGAATTGCTCCTCGGAGAAATCGGGGAGCAATTCGCATTTTATGGGTCCCCATTGGCGGCTTCGGCCGCCGGTTTTTTTCTCCGGCCAGTTCTGCGCGGAACGACGCACGGCGGGCGTTTTGCGCGCCGCCTTTCGCCCGCGGACTTGCCTTTCGGCGGAGGATTCTGACCGGCTGAGGGCCGTTCGATTTTGCAAATCGGCGTCCGCGCCGTTGACAGGCAAAATAGGGGCGCGGAGCGCCGTTGAGGAATCGTGCGATTCGCGGTATGCTGCCAAACGATTCCAGGGCCTCATCGAAGCCGCAAAAATAGAGCCGACGAAAATCGGGCGGCTTGCCTTCTCCCATTTCGCAGCGCAGCCGGAGGATTTTAGCATGGGTTTGTTCACGGGAAAAAAGGGGCTCATTCTCGGCGTCGCGAACGATCACTCGATCGCCTGGGCGATCGCGCAGCAAATCATCCAAGAAGGCGGAATTTGCGGCCTTACGCACCTCCCGGACCGTCCGGACGACGAGCGCCAACGCAACCGGCGGCGGGTATCGCAGTTGACGGACAAGCAGCCGGCGGTGAAATTTCTCGTTCCCATGGATGTCTGCAAGGACGACGACATTGCCGCCGTCATGGACCGCGCGAAACAAGAATTCGGCGAGATCGACTTTTTGCTGCACTCGATCGCCTTCGCGTCGCTCGACGACTTGAAACGGGACACGATCGACACTAGCCGCGACGGCTTCAAAATGGCGATGGAAATCAGCGCTTACAGCCTGATCGCGGTGAGCCGTGCTGCGCGGAGCATCCTCTCGAAACGATCGTCCATTTTGACGCTCACCTATTACGGGGGAGAGCGGGTGGTGCCGGGCTACAATGTCATGGCGATTTGCAAAGCTGCCTTAGATTCCTCGATGAAATATCTCGCCTATGACCTGGGTCCTAGCGGCGTACGTGTGAACGCCGTTTCCGCCGGGCCGGTCAAAACGCTCGCCGGCCGCGCTGCCGGCGTCGAAGACATGCTCGGATTGTACGAGCAAATGGCCCCGCTCGGCCGCAATATCACCCATGAAGAAGTCGGCCGTTCGGGAGCGTTTTTGCTCTCGGACATGTCGGATGGCATCACGGGCGAAATCCTGCACGTGGACAGCGGCTACAGCACGATGGGTTCGCCAGGCCGAATGCTGGACAAAATCCGCGCTGACAAGTCCGCCTCGTAATCAGCAATCCTCGAGCGCGCATCATGAAGCAAAAGGCAATCGAGATCGCCGTCGCGGTGGTGGAGCATCAAGGCGAATACTTGGTTGCGCAGCGTCCAGAGGGAGCGCTGCTCGCCGGATTTTGGGAATTTCCTGGCGGCAAAGTCGAACCGCGGGAGTCGGCTTCGATGGCCGCGCGGCGCGAATGCCGCGAGGAAGCCGGTCTCGACATCGAGATTCTCGGCGAGTATCAGGACGAATGCTTCGATTACGAACACGGCCGCTTGCACTTGCGGTTCTTTTCGGCGATTCCGCAAGAACCAATGCCCACGACCGCCGGACGTTTTATCTGGTGCAAGCGCGCGGAACTCGCCGAATTGCGCTTTCCCCCGGCCAATGCACGGTTGATCCAACGACTCTTGGCCCAAGAATGACCGCGATTCTCGCGGGTGCGCCCGTCGTTGCGCAATCGATCGCGCATCGCCTGCCTCAGTTGGTTCAGATTCCCGGAATCGGCAAGAAGTAGAGCCACTTCGCCATGCGAATGGTGACTTTTGAAATCATGCCAAAGGGCTTGCCCCAATCGGTGTAAATCGCGACGGTGCACGGCGCGCCCATTTCCAACTCTCCTGCCGGCTCGTCGGGGTTGAGGTGAATTTTTACCGCCAAATAGCCCGGCGAGCCAATCTGCGCCGCGGAAGGGAGTTTGCCGCTGGGGGCGTCTTGCCCTTCGCCGGTGGCTTGGAGTACGCGCTCCACTTCGCCATGAAAGAGCACGCCCGGCTGCGACTTGAAGGCGAGCTCGACAGGGGCGCCCGGCTGAACGTGGACGAGTTGCTGCGCTGGGAACGCGGCAGCGATCATCGTTTCTTCGGTTTCGATAAACGTTCCGACCGCGGCAAGGGCGACCGGGCTGACGAGGCTGCCGACGCGGATTTGCCAATCGGTGACAAAGCCATCGGCGGGCGCATAGACCGTACATTGCGCCAAGTTGAACTTTGCCGTCTCGATTTGCGCTTCGAGGCCAGGGATGGTTTCCTGCGCCGCAAGGAGCGTTTTGTTGGCTTTATCGAGCTCCGCATTCGATTGTTCGAGCGCCGCTTTGGCATTTAGATATTTCGCTTCGTCTTGCGAAACCTTTAATTGGGAGACGGCGCCCGGCGTACCGGCTTGCAACTTGACATTGGCCTCGTAAGCAAATTTTGTCGTATCGACATCGGCCTTCGATTTGCCGATGCTCGCATTGGCAACCTTGATCGCGGACTTCAGTTCTTCCAGGTTCGCCTGGGCGGAGTTCAACTGCGACTGAGCTAATTTGAGGCTGTACTGATAAGGCGCTGAGTCGATCTCGAAGAGGATGTCCCGGCCTCCCTTCAGAGGAACGTTCGGCTTCGCTGGAATCGAAATAATTCTTCCTTTCACGAGCGGAGCGACTTGTACGACATAGCGAACGACGACGCCGCGCGTAGAAATGGGAGCCGCCAGCGTCCAACAGATCGCCACGCCGCCGATCCCCAAAATGCCAAGCACGACAAACGCCGCGATCGGCGATGGGCGCGGCGGCACCTTCCAAACGCGAAAGACCAAAATAATTGCCGCGACATAGAGGATCGTAAGAAAGGCAATCATCGGACTGCGCCTCCTTTCACGACTTCGCTTGGTTGCGGCCAAGGTAGATAGGCCCAGATCAGGGCCAGTGGCCAAAGCGCGCCCAGCGTGAGAAAGCTAATCCACGACGCCACGTTCACCGCGGCGGCATAAGGATGTCCGCGCTTGGCTGCGATTTTGCCCGGCAAGCTGCCGAGGAAAACGATGGCCACGACCAGCGTCGCCAGCATCACGCCCAAGACGATGAACGCCAACAAATCGAAGCCATCGAACGTGATGGACATGACGCTCCTCCGGCCAGAGGAAATGAGTTGTACGGAAGCGCGGCCTGCAACACGTTGCCTCACGATGCCTGCCAACAAGCGAAGAAACGCCGCGCTCGCCGCGCACTAACAGCCTGAACAGCGTAGCAATGAAGTGCCTCGGGCCGCAAGGCTTTTGCGCGGCGTCCACGATGCTTGTTGACAATCGCTGACCGAACCGCCATTCGGAAATGCCAGCCTGGTTTTTCCATCTCGCGCAAGGCAGAGCACTTCGCCGCATGCCGCGCAAAATATCGACTGGCGTCGCGGTTTTGGCGTCGCCTCCGTGCGCTGAAGCAGCCTGTTGAGCCCTTCAACAGGTAGTTAGGTCGTCGGTTCCAAAATGCGATGGGTCGGCACGGGCCGTCCCGGTCGGAACGATTGCGTATGCAGCGCGCCGGTGCAAGCCCCTTGCGCCGTGCACGCCTTTTGAATTGCGTCTTCGACGAGCGCGGTCAAGGTTTCCGGGTCGATGGCCACCCGCGCGTTGACGATCAGGTCGGCTTCGCGAATCTGACAGTTCGACTCGAGCGACAGCTCGGGTTGCGACTCGCTGCTGACCAAATTAGCGACGCCGAAGGCTCCTTCCCAGAGGCCGATCGTTTTCAGATGGGCCGTTTCGGCATGCCTTATCTTGAAGCTCGTTTGCAAGCGGATGACGATATCGAGCAGCAGCGCGTCCAGCGAAATGGGCTTTTCCGAGGTGACCTTAAAGCTGCTGTTGAGCCAGCCCAACTCGGCTTCGCCCTCGGCATAAACGTCGTAATCGACATCCATCAACCGTTTGCCGAAGAGGCCGTCTTGAGCCAGAAATTCGACGAAGGCGTCAAAGCCGGCGCCCGTTTTGGCCGACATCTTCAGGACCGGTATGCCAGGGAATTGCTCGTTGAGCATTTGGAGCAGCGCGTCGATTTCGCCCGGAGGCAGCGTATCGACTCGATTGATCACAATGAAATCGGCCTCCTCCAACTGCTTGCGAAAAATGTAGGCCGCCTTCGGCGAGAAGCCGGCGTTCGGCTCGTTGCGCAGAATTTTCGCCCCATGGCTGGGCTTCAACAACACTCCATAGGGCGCCACCTCGACCGGCCGCGGATAAATTTGCTGCAACGGGCGAATGACCGTCGCGACCAGGTCGGTGCAGCTTCCCACCGGTTCGGCCAACACGATGTCGGGCCATTGATCGGCGGCCAGCTTTTCGACGGTCGAGGTCAAGGCGTTGAAATTGCAACAAAAGCACGAGCCTGGCACTTCGCCCACCTCGAATCCTTGCGAACGGAGATGATGCGTATCCACCAGATCGGTCGCCTGATCGTTGGTCACGATTCCGATCTTCAAGCCTTGGCTTTGATAGTGCTTGGCGAGCCGCGCGATCGCGGTCGTTTTGCCTGCGCCGAGAAAACCGCCGAGCATAATGAAACGCGTCTTGGACATGGAAGCATTCTTTCGCGAAAAACGCAGAGAGTTTGAGCGCAGTGCGGCCAGCGAACCGGCAGCCGTCGCAACGGTCGACCTATTGGGCTGGCTGCAACGTCGACAAATCTTTGAAGGGATACGGAACCTTGCGGTCGGGCGTGAACTTGTGCACCGTCATCCACGAGAACGCCCGCAACGTTTTGTTCGCCGGATCGGGTTCGGGCAAGGCTTCGCCATCGGCTTCGGCATAAATGGTGCGGACGACGGCGGCTTTTTTGGCCGCCGGGGGCGCGAGATCATAATCCGTTCCAGCGGTTTGCTTAAACCAAGTATTGTCGCGAAAGCCGCTGAGAAAGCGTTTCTCGGCCGCCGCCAACAATTTGTCCTTCTCGCCTTGGCTTAAGTTCTCGTCTTTGCGGATCACGTTGAACAGATTCTGCGTTTCGGAAACATCGAAACTTACCCAGCCATAGGGGGGCAAGAAAGCTTCCATCTTGCAATGCGACGGCGAGTTCTTGGGCATCGGATTGATCCCATAGGTGACGCGGGTCGGATAGCCCAGGGCTCGGCCCATCGCCGAACAAAGACCGTGATAGTCGCTGCAATGGCCTTCCATCTCCTCAATGGCGTGCAGCGAACTTGCCTGCAGCGAGGCATGGTCATGGTCATATTTCAAATTTGTCTGGGCCCAAGTCCAAACGGTCGTCATGTCTTTCAACGGATTGCTGGGCTTGCCGACCAATTTGTTCACCAGTTGCTGAATTTGATCGTCGATGACGACCGCCTGCGTCTCGCTCTTGCGGTATTTATCGAAGTCGGCGGGCCAGTTCTTGACCAAGTGCACTTTCGCGCCGTCGATATTCCAGTGCAGTTCATAAACCTTGATCTTGAATTTATGCCGAATAATCTGCGCCCCTTCCGGCTTATTAAATTCAAAATAGGCAAACTTGTTGCCAAACTTTTCTTCCTTGCCGATGCGCGGCGCCACCTCGATTGGAAAGCTGGTTAGCGCCCCCTCGGTCACCTCTTGGGCGGCGTCGGTCTGCGGCAACGGCAGCCAAATCTTGAGCACTTTCGCATGATACGGGGGAGTCACGACGGCTGAAAAATCGACGTCATAAGTGACCGGATTTCCTCGCGTTGCGGTATACGGCGCATCGGGGTCAAGCTTTGTATCTTGCGCGGCAACCGTGAGCGGCCACGCGCTGACACACAGCACCGCGCACCAAGCCCAGCTTTTGGCGAACATCGTAGCGACCTCAGCAAAAAAACCAGTTTGAATTAAAATTGCAGTACATTCCGCCGAGCCAAAAGATCGTTCCGCGTTTCGTTCATTCCCACCGCGCTCGCACTTCAACCAACGGCTATTCCGCCGGCAATCCCGGCCGCACGATTTTTTCGTAAATGCCCGACCCGAGGATCGCGCCGCACACGGGGGCGATGATGTAAACAGTCAGCCAGCCCCAGTCCTTGCCCCACGGAATCGCGATCTCCCCCCAGCCGGCAAAATATGAAAACAGGCGCGGACCAAAATCGCGGGCCGGGTTGAAACACGCTTGCGTCAAGGGCGCGATCACCGAGATCAGCGCCGCAATGGTCAGCCCGATGAAAACCGGGGCTAAGTTCGCCGCCGGCGCTTGCCGATTGCGCGAATCGACCAAGGCGAATACGACCAGCGCTAAGATCAACGTCCCCAGCATTTCGGCCGTGAAGGCCATCGGCGCCGTCACATAGCCGCGGATCTTTTCATGCTCCGCGGAGATGTACGGCTCCGAACCGCCGGCCATCGAGCCGGGGTTCGGAAAAAACTCGCCATAGCACATGGCGGTGATTTCGCTGCCGGGGCCCCCTCGGACGACGTGCTTTTCATGTTCCTTGGCCGCCAATTGCGGTCCGAACAAATAAAACAGCACCGCCGCCGCCGCGACCGCGCCAAGAACTTGCGAAACGATGTAGGCCGGCACGCGACTCCAAGGAAATTTGCCCCAACATGCAAAGGCGCACGTGATCGCCGGATTGATGTGCGCGCCGCTGATAGCGCCCGTGACATAAATCGCCAATGTGATCCCGAGTCCCCACACGATCGCAATCTGCCACAGGCCACTTTGCGCGTTGGTCAAAATGGACGTATGCACCACGCCGCAACCAAACAGAACCAGAAAAAAAGTGCCGATCATTTCAGCCAAACAGGCCGACGACAACGGAACCACGCGCGGCACAGCGTGCGATGAAGGAGCCATGTGGTAGGACTGCTAGAGAAAAACGGGAAACGCGGGCCACAGGCCGCACCCCGGCCGGGTTCGAATAACTCTAACATTCGTACGAACTTCAGGCAACTAACTTCGTGGCTATTTCAGGCGCTGCCGAGCGTCGATTTTGCCGAGGCTCGACCGCTGGAACCGGGGCCAGATTTCCGATTGGGCCATTGCCCGGGAGGCGGGACCATTTGTATCCTAATGAGTGCCGCATTGCCAAGAACGCGAGGCGCGGCTGGCAACGTGCGGAAACGCCCGTTTTCACTTCGTTCTTGGCGATTTTTTCATCTTCCGAGGATCAAAACGCAACAAGCCAGCCGGCTTGTTGTGGGAAGTCCCCCTGTGGTTCGACTGGCGGATTTTTTTCCACCGCCCGCGCAGCCAGCGATGTATTTGCGGAGAGGCCTGCATGCCCGACAAGCATCTTGAATGTGCCGACCTGCTCAAGGCTCTGGCAGAAAAAGACCGCTTGCGCATTGTCCGCGCCCTAGGCGACCAAGAAAAAAACGTCAGCGAACTCGCCGCCGAGCTTGAAGTCGATATCGCCAATATCTCGCACCACCTCGGCATACTCTACCAAGCGGGCATTCTACAACGCGAAAAACGCGGTCGCTTTGTCGTGTATCGCATTCATCCCAAGGTCCGTGCCGCCCAGGCCAGCGGCCAACTCGATCTCGGCTGTTGCAAATTGGAATGGCCCCAAGAAGGGTGATCGTCGCCGCGCGACTTGGATTCATGAAGGTGTGACGAGGCTTCCCTTCCGCTTTGCCAAAAAGCAATTGGCGAGCGAGTCTGTTCAATTCAGCGAGATCTCAATGCAGCGGTATGCGCAGGCCGTCGTAGGCCAGCCGAATATGCGCCGGCAAAGAAGCCTCGACGGCGGCGTGATCCAAGGCATGCGAGATATGGGTCAGATAGCTTTGCTTCGGCCGCAATCGCTCAATCACGGCCACCGCCTCCTCCAAGCTGAAATGCGTGGGATGCGGCTGAGCGCGGAGCGCGTCTAAAACGAGCACGTCCAAGTCGGCCAGCAATGGCCAACTCTCTGCGGGAATGTGGTTCGTATCGGTGCAATAGGCCACGTTGCCCACCCGAAAGCCGAGCACGCGAAAGCGGCCGTGTTCGAGCCGGAGCGGAATGATCTGCGCGCCCAAAACGGGAAACGGATCGAGGCCGATGCGGCACAGTTCGAGTTGCGGTACGCCACCTGCGTATTCATGCGCCCGCGGAACAAAGCAGTAGTCAAAGGCCTTCCGCAGCCGGGTCTCGACCTGCTCTTCGCAATACACCGGCAGTGCATGCCCCAGGTAATAGCCGAACATCCGCGTGTCGTCCAAACCGAAGACGTGATCGGCGTGATCGTGCGTATAAGCGAGGGCGTGAATCAATCCGATTTTTTCGCGAATCAATTGGATTCGCAATTCGGGCGGCGTATCGATCAGCAGGTTTCCCTCAGGCAAGCCCCAGACGACGCCGCAGCGTGTCCGCTGATTGCGCGGGTCGGCGCTAGTGCAAACGGCGCAACCACAGCCAATCATGGGAATTCCGACCGAAGTGCCGGTCCCCAGAAAGACCAACTGTCCTCGCAAATCCTGGGAGTGATTGGCAGAATTCAAAGGAGCGCTCTGGACAAAAGGAAAGGGGCGAATGGGCTCTGGGGAAAAGAACTTGCGCGGCTTCATGCGGCCCGACCGGCTCCTTCCCTGGGATGCTGGCAGAACCGTTCTTGACCGCCTCGGGAAATCGCTATAAATTACGTAGCCGGCAAGTTTTACGTTGCCGCTCCGCAGCCGACCGACTCACGTCGCCGCGGCGCCTTCGGATTTTACCTCTGTTGACCACCGGTTAGCAACGGTCGCGCTCGCTTGGTTGGCGGCGCGCGGCGGTTTCTGGTCCAGACTCCTTCGACACTCTGGCTGTTTTTGGCATGGAAATACTCGAACGCATTTGGGAAGCCCTCAGTGTCTTTTTCGGGGCCCTGTCGGGTTATTTCGAACGAGGCATCACCTCGCTGTTCGGCTCGTCGAACGCGCGGATGGTGAAGAAAATGCATCCGCGCGTGGATGCGATCGGGGCCCTCGAACCGAAGTATCAAGGCTTGTCGGACGAGGAACTGAAGGCCCAGACCGCGCTCTTTCGCGACCGCCTTAAACAAGGTGAAGCGCTCGACGACATTCTGAATGAAGCATTTGCCGTGTGCCGCGAGGCGGGCCGCCGCTTTCTCGGGATGCGCCACTTCGACGTGCAGATGATCGGCGGCATGGTCCTCCATAGCGGCTCGATTGCGGAAATGGTCACCGGCGAAGGTAAAACGCTCGTCGCCACCTTGCCCGCGTATCTCAACGCGATCGAAGGCAAAGGAGTGCACGTCGTCACGGTCAACGATTATCTCGCGCGGCGCGACATGGAGTGGATGGCTCCGCTCTATATGAATCTGGGCCTGACGGTCGGCGCGATTCAGTCGGGGATGGACTCGGGCGAGCGGCAAAAGGCCTATGCCTGCGACATCACCTACGGAACGAACAACGAATTTGGCTTCGACTATTTGCGTGACAACATGCGGATGGCGTCGCGCGACGATGACCGCTACCCCAAGCCGATGCAGCAAGCCCAGGGCCGGCTCAATTTTGCGATTATCGACGAGGTCGACAACATCCTGATCGACGAAGCGCGGACCCCGCTGATTATCGCCGGACCGGCGCACGACGACGTGACCCGCTACGCGCGTGCCGACCGCATCGCGCGGCAGTTGAAAAAGGACCTCCATTTCGAAATCAAAGAAAAAGAGCATACCTGCAATCTGACGGAAGAGGGGGTTCGTCTGGCCGAACAATTGGCCGGAGTCGAGAGCTTCTACACGGCGGGCAACATGGAATGGCCCCACCTGATCGATAATTCGCTCAAAGCGCACAACCTCTACAAAAAAGATGTCAATTACGTCGTCCAAGGCGACGAAGTGGTGATCGTCGACGAATTCACCGGTCGCTTGATGCCCGGCCGCAACTGGAGCGATGGGCTCCATCAGGCGGTCGAGGCCAAGGAAGGGGTCCGGATCAAGGAAGAAAACCAGACCTTGGCCACGATCACGTTGCAAAACTTCTTCAAGCTTTACAGCAAGCTGTGCGGCATGACTGGCACGGCCATGACCGAAGCGACGGAGTTCTGGAAGATCTACAAACTCGACGTGATCGCGATTCCGACGAATCGCGGCCTGCAACGGGTGAATAATGCGGATGTCATCTTCTGCACCGAGCGTGAAAAGTTCGCCGCGATCGCCGATGAGGTCGAGCTGATTCACAAATTCGACTCGCTCGAAATGAAAGACGGCTCGCAAAAGCTGGGGACGATTGTCAAAGAAGGGGACGAAACGCTCGAATTTCAACCGCGCGAAAGCAAGCAAAAAGAACCGATTCTGCGCGACAAAATTCGCGCGATCAGCCGGAGTGGGCGCCCGATCCTCGTCGGCACCGTCTCCATCGAAAAGAGCGAACGGCTCTCGTCGCTGCTCGACAAGCGCGGCGTCAAGCACCAGGTGCTCAATGCGAAGCACCATCAACAAGAAGCCAAGATCGTCGCCCAGGCGGGCCGGCAAGCCGCCGTCACGATTGCGACCAACATGGCCGGCCGCGGCACCGACATCATCCTCGGCGGCAATCCGGACGCGATGGCTTGGGCGATCCTGCAAGAGAAATATGCCACGCGGCTCGATGTTCCGCAGGACGAGTGGAATGCGCTGGTTCGCGAAATCGAAGAACGCGAGCACATGAAAACCGAAGGGCTCAGAATCCGCGAGATGGGGGGGCTGCATATTATTGGCTCCGAGCGGCATGAGGCGCGCCGCATCGATCTCCAGTTGCGCGGACGTTGCGGCCGTCAAGGCGACCCCGGCAGCAGCCGCTTTTATCTCTCGCTGGAAGACGACCTGATGCGGATCTTCGCCGGCGACTGGGTCAAGGGCATCCTCCAGCGGCTGGGCATGAAAGACGGCGAAGCGATCGAAAGCCGCATGGTCAGCCGGCGCATCGAGGCCGCCCAGAAAAAAGTCGAAGAACGCAACTTTGAAACGCGGAAAAGCCTGCTCGAATATGACGAGGTCATGGATGAACAGCGCAAGCGGGTTTACAGCTATCGCCAAAATATTCTCGACGGCGGCGACTGCAAAGAACTGATCCTCGCCATGATCGACCGCCAAGTCGAGCAAAACGTCAACGTCTTTCTCGACCCCAATTATGGCACCGAGAGCTTCGCGAAATGGGCCAGCGGGCAGCTCGCGAGCGAACTGAACGCGAAGGATTTTCGCGGCATGGATTTCGACGGCGCCGCCCAATTCGCCAAGGACGAAGCCGAACGCTTGGCCGAAAGCCAAGTGATCGACGCCATCGAGGAGAATCTGCCAAGCGAAGAAGAAGAAAGCGAATGGAATTGGGAAGCCCTCGCCAAGTGGGCCAATACCCGCTGGCGGCTGAACTTCCGCGACCGCGATCTGAAAAAGGTCGGCCGCGAAGGCGTGGCGGAATTGATCATTGACGCTGCCAAGAAGTCGATCAACGATCTCGACCTGAGCGAAGGCCGGCGCTATCTCGAAGAGGATTTCGGCCTGCGGTCCGCCTGCGGCTGGGTGCATTACAAGTTCAACTTGCCGATGAATCCGGAGGAAGCCCGCGGCCTCGACTTGGAGGCGTTCAAAACCGTCGTCCGCCAGAAAGCCGAGGGCGCCTATCACGAGCGCGAGATCGAATATCCCGTGCTGGCCGGCTTGGCGCACTTCACCACTCGCGATATGCAAGGACACAAACGGTACGATCGCGATCAATTGGTGGCTTGGGCGCGCGAGCGGTTCCACGTCGATCTCGACCTGGAGGATCTAAAGAGCAAGCAGCGCGAGGAGGTCCAAGCCCTGCTCGTGGAGCATAGCCGCACCAATCAAGGCCAAGCGAGCGAAGTGGTCCAAGAAGTCAGAGGCCGCCTCGACGAGCTATTCGCCGACGCCGCTCCCGACCAAGTGGCCAAGGCGGTCGTCCCGGCAGAAAAGCTCGCAGCCCTGGCCGCTTGGGCCGCGGAAAAGTTTCAAAGCCACCTCACCGTCGAGCGGTTAGGCAGCTTCACCCACGCCGAAATGGCGACGCATCTCATCGGCGATGCCGAAGATCATTTTCGCCCCGAAATCCGCCGCATGGAACGGGCCTTGATCCTGCAAATCCTCGACACCAGTTGGAAAGACAATCTGCTGGCGATGGACCATTTGAAGTCCAGCGTCGGAATTCGCGGGTACGCTCAGATTGATCCGAAGGTCGAGTACAAGCGCGAGGGGATGCAGACCTTCGAGGCGATGTGGAACTCGATCGGCGATCGTGTTACGGATTTGTTTTTCCGAATGGAGCAACTCGACGAAGATTTTGTCGGCTCGACTTGGAAAGAAAGCGCGGCCATCCACGAGGAGGCGCCGCGCACCAGCGACATCGCGCAACAACAGCAGGCCGCGATTCAAGGAACCGAAGCCGACAAAAAACTCGAACCGATTCGCAACCAGGATAAACGGGTCGGACGCAACGATCCGTGCCCGTGCGGCAGCGGCAAGAAATACAAGAACTGTCACATGCGCAAAATCGCCTGAGTCCTCGGTGCGGCGCTCGCCGGTCGGTCTCGCGGCCTGAGGGAAAGGAGTCCCGGGTGTCTTATCTGCTCAACGCCCTGTATCTGCTCCTGCTGCTGCTCGCGTCGCCCTGGTTGCTCTGGCAAGCTTGGCGCAAAGGTAAATATCGGGCGGGGTTCGCCGAAAAGTTTCTCGGCCGCGTGCCGCGGAGAATCGGCGACGCTCCGGCAATCTGGCTGCATGCCGTCAGCGTCGGCGAAGTCAGTTTGCTCGCACCGCTCGTCCGCGCGTTGGAGCGGGCGCGGCCGGATTGCGAACTGTTGATCTCGACGACCAGCGTCGCCGGCTATCAGCTCGCCCAGCAAAAATACGCCACCCGCACTGTTTTTTATTGTCCGCTCGATTTTAGCTGGGCCGTCCGGACCGCGCTTCGCCGCTTGCGCCCGAATTTGCTCGTCCTGGCCGAACTGGAGCTGTGGCCTAACCTGATCCGCGGTGCTGACAAAGCGGGGGTGGCCGTGGCCGTCGTTAACGGCCGCCTTAGCGAGCGCTCCTTTCGCGGTTACCGCCGGCTGCGCTGGTTCGCGGCAAGTTTGTTGCGACGGCTGGCTTGTGTCGCCGTGCAGAATGAGGCTTACGCCGCACGCTTCGAGCAACTTGGCGCACCCCGCGCGCGTCTGCACGTGACCGGTTCGCTCAAATTCGACGGCGCGAATCCCAATCGCGACAACCGCGCGACGATGGCCCTGCGCGAATTGGCCGGCGTGCAGCCGACCGACCAGATCTTTCTCGCCGGCAGCACGCAAGAGCCGGAGGAGCAACGCGCGATTGAAACGTTTCGCGCGCTGGCCGTCGATCAGCCGCGTTTGCGCATGATCCTCGTGCCGCGCCATCCGGAGCGATTCGCCGAGGTCGGCCGCTTGCTTGACCGCTCCGGCTTGGCATGGCGACGCCGCTCGGAGTTGGCGCACGGCGCGCGGAGTTGTTCCCAACCGCTGAGCCCCAGCGTTCGCGAGGCCCAAGCGGCCGGCGCGCTGCTCCCTTGCTGCGCGTCGTGGCAAGTGCTGCTGGTCGATACGATTGGCGAGTTGGGCGCTTGGTGGGGCGCCGCGTCGATCGCGTTCGTCGGCGGCAGCCTCGGCACTCGAGGGGGTCAGAACATGATCGAACCGGCCGCCTATGGCGCGGCCGTTTGCTTCGGCCCGAACACCCACAATTTTCGCGATATTGTCCGGGCCCTGCGCGAGGCGCAGGGGGCCGTGGTCGTGCAAGACGGCGCGGAACTGACCGCATTCGTCCGCCGCTGCCTCACGGAGCCTGCCTTCGCCGCCGCGCTCGGCCAAAACGCCGCGAGCCTCGTCCGAGAAAACCTGGGGGCCACCGCGCGCACGATGGTTCACTTGCTGCCGCTGCTGCCGGCGGCCGGTTCCAAGTCGCGGCAGGCGGCCTAATCGCGGCGTGGCCGGGCTGGGGCGCGCGTGTTTGCAGCGTATCAAAGCCGAAAGTCGGCTGTTTTGCCGCCGGTTCGCTGTTTTCCTCGGCTGGCGGAACGATTATACTGACAAACTTACAAAATTCCCGCTCTTGGCTTTTTTCGAGGAGATTGGTTCGTGGCACAAGGCAAGTATCTGTTCACTAGCGAGTCGGTCAGCGCGGGACATCCAGACAAATTGGCCGACCAAATTTCCGATGGCATCCTCGACGCCCTGTTTGCTCAGGACCCCATGAGCCGCGTCGCCTGCGAAACGATGGTCACGACGGGAATTGCGATCATCGCCGGCGAAATAACCACCAAGGCCATCATCGACTATCCGACCGTCGTGCGCGACGTGATTCGCGACGTCGGTTACACCGACGATCACCACGGCATCTGCGCCGATACCTGCGCCGTGATGGTCTGTATCGACAAGCAAAGCCCCGACATCGCGATGGGCGTGAACGAGGACGCGGCCAAGGGGAAGGAAATTGGGGCCGGCGATCAAGGCCTGATGTTCGGATACGCTTGCAACGACACGCCCGAACTAATGCCGCTGCCGATCGCCTTGTCGCACCGCATCGTGAATCGCCTGACCGAAGCTCGGCGCAAGAACGAAGTGAACTGGCTCCGCCCGGACAGCAAGAGCCAAGTCACCGTCGAATATGACGGCTCGAAGCCCGTGCGCATCGACACGGTCGTCGTTTCGACGCAGCACTCGCCTGAGGTGTCGAACGAGGCGATTCGCGAATTCGTAATCGAAAAGATCGTGAAGCCGTGTTTGCCAAAGGAGTTGCTCAACGGCCAAGTGAAATACCACATCAACCCGACCGGCAAGTTCGTCGTCGGCGGTCCGCACGGAGACTGCGGTCTAACGGGGCGCAAGATCATCGTCGATACCTATGGCGGTTGGGGCCGGCATGGCGGCGGAGCCTTTAGCGGCAAGGACCCGACGAAGGTCGATCGCTCGGCCGCTTATATGGCGCGGCACGTGGCCAAAAACATCGTGGCCGCAAAGCTCGCCGATCGATGCGAAGTCCAACTCGCCTATGCGATAGGGGTCACCGAACCGGTCAGCGTGCACGTCGATACCGAAGGGACCGGCAAAATCGCCGACGAAAAAATCTGCGCGATTGTGAAAGAACTGTTCCCGCTCTCGCCCGGCGGCATCATCAAGTATCTCGAACTCCGCCGCCCCATCTATCGCAAGACCGCGGCGGGCGGACATTTCGGCCGCAGCGAAGCGGAGTTCAGTTGGGAAAAAACCCACCGCGCCCCCGAGTTGGCCAAAGCGGCCGGACTCTAAGCGACCAAGTCGTTTCAGCGGCGGTTGAGCACCGGCGCTCGCGTCCTGCGCCGCTGGAACCGGCGCGCTGAGGCGCTCGGTGGACACGAACAAACTTGCCGCACGGAGGATCCATGATCGACGCTGGAACGAACGATCAGCCGCTCCTCTCGGCGCACTCCGCGGTGGCGGCCACGCTGCCGGTCGTCGGATGGATATGGGGTTGGCTTTTTTTGTTGATTCCGGCGGGCTTGCTCGTGCGTCGCCTGACGGGCGAATTTTCGACCCCCCTGGCGCCAGAAGTCGTGGCCTTGGTGGCCTCCTTCGCCGCGGCGGCGGCCCTGGGGCTGCGATGGTTTTCGCGAATCGCGTTTTCGACCGGCCGCAGCGCGACCAAGCACGCCGCAATACTCTGGCTTACTCGGCTGGGCTGGCTGCTGTTGGTCGCGGCGATTTGGCTGCCGGGCACCTCGGTTTGGGGAGCCGCCGCGCTGCTCATTGCGATCGGCGCGGAAGAATCGCTCGGCCGATATGGCAAGCTTCGCGGAAGTCTTTTCGCCAACCGCGCCGATCTGAGCGTCGCCGCCGCGCGGAAGGCGCCTCGCAACTTGTCGCGTGCTAAGCCGGCGGCCGGACCGCTGGAACGGCACGTTTTACAGCAATTGACCCAGGGACGATCGGCACACGGCGATCTCTTTTGGCAAGGAATCGTCCGCGCGACGTTTCTGCCGGACCAACGGCTGGCCGCAGCGCATGTCGCGTTCTGTCCCCCTTTTGCTCGACTGCCTGAGGTGCAAGCGTGGCACCTCGTTGGTCCGGCCGCGGAGGTCCAGGTGAAGCAAGTGCTGGCGCACGGCGCGCGGCTGGAGATCAAATTGAAAAACGAAGCGACCCGCTCCTGCGAAGTCCTCTTGGAATTCTCGGCGCAAGAGCGCCCGACAACTGGAGAACGCACGTAATCATGGCGCGGTGGCCTCGACATGTTTGGACGACGATTTATACGTATGGACTCGTGTTCGTCGTCTTGCCCTTGCTCTGCTGGCTCGCGTACGCGTGGGTGCGCGGCTGGTTTTAGTCTTCCCCTGCGCCGGAAGCGCGCGTCGATCCGACGCGCAGCGGGGGTCGTTTCCAACATTGGCGATGGACGGCCATCCGCGCGGGTCAAGTCATTACAGCCGATATTAGAACCATTTCTTTCGAGGCGAGCGATCATGGTCACGGTCCGAGCGGTCAATAATCCGGCCATCCCAACTTTGGAAATGCCTGACCGGTTTCGCACCGACGTCGCCTATTTCATGACTCCGTCCGGCGAAGCCGGCGTGCCCCCTTTGCCCGCCGGAGAATATTGGATTCGCTTGACCGACGCCGGGCGTTGGCTGAGCGAAGGGACGATCCAAGTCATCTCTCCGCTCGATAGCACTAAAATGGCCGAAATCGAACTGACCGAGGAACAAGAGCTTTGGCTCGAATGGCTCGTGCATCACGGCGTTGAGCAGATCCGCGTCGAGCCGCATTCTTGAGCCGAAGGCGTTCTCGCTCGGCGATAAAAACCGGTGAGCAGCCTGTTGAGGGATTCAACAAGCTGTCAGGTGTATTCTTCGCGAATTGGATAGAACACATCGAGCGCATGGCAGCCCTGCGGACCGCCCACCGCCGAATGGAGCACGCCGCCGGGAATGCGCCACATGTCTCCCTTGCGGACGATGCGGCGCTCGCCGCCAATCGTAAAGTCGAGTTCTCCCTCGAGGAGCAGCCCCAGTTGTTCGTGCGGATGGCTGTGCTCTTCGACCACGCCGCCTGGCTGAATCTCGACGTACGAGAGCATCAAGTGCGCGCCGTGCATCGTGAAGACTTCAACCCCCGGAAAGATGGTGTGCTGAGCGGTCTCCGCGCGCTGGACAAAGTAGGACATCGTCGCCTCGTCGGTGTGTTTCCTGGGAAAACGGCTGCTGTCCGCAATAGAAAGGAATGCGCCCGTCCGTTCGCTCTTGATAGGGGAACCTTGCTGTGCCGCGCGTACCGCACGGGCGCGGCCGCTGGCTCGACGAAATTCAACTCAGTGTTCAACCTGTTCCGCAATCCTCAATAGCCGATTGTACTTGGCGAGCCGTTCGCTGCGTGTGATGCAGCCGATCTTGATCTGCTCGGCCGCCGCTCCGACCGCCAAGTCGGCGATCAGCGTGTCTTCCGTTTCGCCGCTGCGCGCGGAAACCACGCGCAAATAGCGATGCGATTCGGCTAGCCGCATGGTCGCCATGGTTTCGCTGAGGGTGCCAATCTGGTTTACCTTGATGAGCACCGCATTGCCGACTTGCCGTTCGATCGCCGTCTGCAAGCGGCTCGAATTGGTCACCAACAGATCGTCGCCGACGAGCCGCACCCGCTTTCCCAAACGAGCGGTCAACGCGCGCCAGCCGGTCCAATCGTCTTCGGCCAAACCGTCCTCGATGCTCACAATGGGAAAGCGATCGACTAACTCGACCAGCCGCTCGATCAGGTCGCTGCTCGTCAGTTTTTCTTGACCCGTCGCCACGAGTTGGTAGAACTCGCCGTCAAAAAAATGGGTCGCCGCCACGTCGAGCGCGAGGGCCACGTCCTCGCCGGGGCGAAGCTGCGCAGCCTCGATGGCGCGGACGATGAACTCCGCCGCCTCGGCGTTGCTTTTGAGCCGCGGACCGTAGCCCCCTTCGTCGCCGACGAGCCGTGCCTCATAGCCTGACCGAGAGAGCAATTCGCCCAGCCGCCGGTACACGCGAACGATCCATTCCAACCCCACCGCGTAGCGCGGAGCCCCCACCGGCAAGATTAAAAAATCTTGAAAATCAAGATTTCCGCCGGCATGCAATCCGCCTGAGATCATGTTGGTCATCGGACAAGGGAGACGCGGCTCGCACGTTGTGCGCGCTCCATCGCCGGTGGCGTTGTACAAAACGTTCAGATGCCGATAGAGGGGAATCCGCCGCGCGGCACTCCCGGCCTGGGCCGCCGCCAGCGAGACGCCCAATAGTGCATTGCCGCCGAGCCGCGCCTTTTGCGGTGACGGATCGGCTTGCAGCAAAACCTGGTCAATCGCGGTTTGATCCGCCGGATCGAGCCCGACGATGGCGTGCCGCAGGAGCTCATTCACATGGGCGACGGCCTGCAGGACTCCTTTCCCGTCATAGCGATCTGGATCGCCGTCGCGCAGCTCGCACGCTTCGAAGCGGCCGGTACTCGCGCCGGAGGGAACCATGGCCGCTCCGCGCGTCTGATCGTCGCAGAGGATTTCGACCTCGATCGTCGGATTTCCTCGGCTATCGAGGACCTCTCGGGCCTGGATCGTTTGTATCTTCGCCACAATCGGACGCCTCGCGCAGAAAGAAATTCGCTCGCGCCACGATAACGGACGGCCTCGCGACGTGCAATCCGCGCGGATCATTGCGACTGGCAATCCCATTCCACGGGCTCCGGACCGCCGGCGATCGGACTCTCGTTATTAAATAAGATTTGCGCCGCGGCGATCCGCCCCGCGCCGGCGGAACGGCATGGCGCGTCGCCGGCGTGCAGGGTTTCACACGCCCGTAACCGACCCCAGTTCCACACGGTCGTAACCGACCCCAGTTTCACACGCCCGTAACCGACCCCAGTTCCACCATGTGGCAAGTTCGCGGATTCCTAGCCGTCGATAAGGCTGGGTAACCGTCGATGAGCCGTGCGGGTGAGCCACCGGTTTTCTCGATGCTGGCGGCCGGAGTTCCGCCATTTCTTCACAACCGGACTCGTCACAGCCGCCGCCACGCCGGCACGGACAATCTTGTCGGCTCCTCGGTTTGGCAAATCGGCCGACAAAGACTAAATTACAGACGCCGTGGACCTGCGGCCGTACCGCGATGGAACCGGCGCTCATTGATTGCGCTCATCGAAAGTGCGCATCGATAGCGCCGCGCAATAGCGCTCATCGACAGCGCCGTTCGACAACGCTCGTCGGCATTGCCGCGCGACGGCGGGGTGAGAACATGGCGCGACAATCGCGGCCGCTGCGCGAGCAGCCGGATCGCATTTCCGATTCTTCGGCCGAGTGGCGGAATAGGCAGACGCACAGGACTTAAAATCCTGTGTCCCGTTAGGGACGTGCGGGTTCGATCCCCGCCTCGGCTATTAATGCAAGCTAGTGCAACATGCTGCGAAGCAGCACGAGAAGCCCCATTTTCCTCGGGGCTTTTTGCGATTGTGGCGCGTGTCGTTGAACGGTCCTCGTTACACTCGTTAGTGCAATGCGGCGCGAGCGGTAACGTGCTCGATGCGAGACGAATGGCACTCATTTTGGCACCTCTTGTCACCACTGGTGTCACCGTTTTGGACGCGATTTTCGTCCGAGTTGGCCGATCGTTAGCAAGCATACGCCCGTCCGTGCCCGTCGCTCGGGCTGTTTGCACGTTGTTCTTGCCCTGGCCAAAAGGGATGGGCGGCAGCGCTTCCACCGCCGCCGCTTGGTCCATGACGCCGAGCATGGTGTACGTGTTCATGGTGAGGTTGATGTCGCTATGGCGGGCCAACAACTGGGCTGTCTTGGGGGCAGCGCCCGAACGGGTCAGGTTGGTGATAAATGTCTTCCGCAGGGCATGGAAATCGGCGAAATGGCCACGTTCGTTTTCGTAGGTGAGGAACGACGATTCCTCGCGCCGCTTCCTTTCGGCCGGGTCGTCCTTGGCGTCCTCGATCCATTTGGCTCGGGCGGCATCGAGGTCTTTCTTGATCATCTCGCCCGTCCGTTTGTTGGAAATCGCGATCAGCGGCTTGTCGGGGGTCAATTTGGGCTTGCTGGCAATCCACGTCTGAATCCGTTCGGCGAAATCGTGTCGCAGGGGCAATATGTCGGTTTTCCGGTGCTTCGAATGCCCGGCGGCGACGATCAGCATAGGCGGGTCGGACTCGAAATCGAACGACCGGACGGTGACCGAGCCAATCTCGTTCCGCCGATAACCGGCACGGCGAGCGCGCACTCTGGGGGATTTGGGCTGGCGCGATAAGATTGCTTCGGGTAGAACAAAACGCTTTCAGACCTCGCCCTTGGACAGGAAAGCGGAGGCGCCGTCATGCAAGTCGATCAAGAAGATATCCGGCAAATCTTGGATGACTTTGCCACTCTGGAAGATCCGCGCTGCCATATCAATCGTAAGCATTTGTTGGGCGATCTGATTGTGATCTGCATGTGCGCCGTGTTGGCAGGTTGCGATGGCCCGATTGCGATTGGCAGATGGGCCAAGTGGAAGCAAGCTTGGCTCCAGGGATTCCT